>CAZRDR010000062.1:0-9919 GCA_964598995.1 uncultured Gammaproteobacteria bacterium
CATTTTTGAAATTCGATCCGGACCAGCATACGGCATACCTAATGCTCGTCCTGCATCACGAACAGCACCTTTAGCCTCCATGGTGCCGAAGGTAATGATCTGAGCAACGCGATCTTTGCCGTATTTCTGAGTTACATATGCCACGACTTCCTCGCGTCTGATATCAGCGAAGTCCAGATCGATATCAGGAGCTGAGGGACGAAGAGGATTAAGGAAACGTTCGAACGGTAAGGCGAAGTAAAAGGGATCGACGTCAGTGATATTGAGACAGTAGGAGACGACTGAGCCAGCTGCTGAGCCACGGCCTGGACCGACAGCTATGCCGTGATCTTTAGCCCAGTTCACGAAGTCTTGCACGATCAAAAAGTATGATTCATAACCTTTGGTCTTGATGACATTAAGTTCGTAATCGACGCGTTCTTGAATTTCAGGAGTGATAGTCTCGTAGCGACGGTGCATTCCTTCAATGGTTAACTCTTGGAGATAGTCAGCTGGAGTTTTTCCTTCAGGCACTTCAAATACTGGCATATGCCATTTACCAAGTTCTATTTCGATATTGCATCTTTCTGCAATTTTTACGGTGTTCTCAAGCGCCTCAGGAAGATCTTTGAAGAGTTCTTCCATTTCCTCTCCAGACTTTATATAAAAATCTGGTGAGTCAATCATCGTTAGCTTGCGATTGGTATCAAGTAAGGTGTACTGCGTCTGAATACAAAGTAATACTTCGTGAGCTTCTGCGTCGTCTTTTTTGGTGTAATGATTATCGTTAGTCGCAACTAAGGGAATACCGAGTTTTTGAGAGAGAGCGATAAGTTTGGGATTAGCAATTTTCTGGGGTGGGACGTTGCTGTGGCGCTGGAGTTCAAGGTAGAAATTCCCTTGACCGAAAATATCGTTAAGCTTTTTAGCCCGTTCTTCACCAAGCGCGTCTTCGCCTGAAACGAGTGGATCAGTGACATAACCGTTAACGCAGGCTGAGAGACAGATGAGTCCTTCGTGATATTTTTGAAGTAATTCGAGGTCAGTACGCGGTTTGTAATAATATCCCTCAAGCCAAGAGATTGAGATAATCTTCATCAGATTTTTATAGCCTGTCTCATTTTCAGCTAGGAGAATAAGATGATTGTAGTCTTTATCTACTCCTGCTTCTTTGTCATGCAGTGAGCGTTTGGCCACATAAATCTCACAGCCGATGATCGGCTTAATATCTGCTGCCTTACACGCAGAGTAAAACTTGATAGCTCCGTACAAATTTCCATGATCAGTGATAGCGAGTGCTTTCATCCCGAGGGATTTAGCATATGCGACCATGTTTTTTGTTTTCTGAAGCCCGTCAAGTAAAGAGTATTCAGAGTGATTATGAAGGTGAACGAAATCAGCCATTTTGGATTGGTACTAAGGTTGGCTTTTTATTATCAACATATGTGACATTAAAATGCTCATTGTTTGTTCTGTCGAATACATGGATAAGTTTTTTCCCATCAAAACTCTTGGTAACTTCATAAATACGCTCTCCGTCTTCTCCAGGTATTTCTGCATGAAAAAGCCAATCTCCATTTGGATCAATTTTTGCAGTAACTGAACGATTCTTACCAGTCAGTTTTGCGATTAGGTTAGCAAGAGATGCACGTTCAAAAGCGGATTCGAATGTCTCTCCTGGGACATACTCGGTAAGCCCAACACTCGTTGTGAGTTTCTCTGGGATGTCTTCAGAGGTAGGTATATCTGCGACGGCCTGACGAATTCTTTCTCCTTGGGATGTTCGATCGAGGTCTTCTGTCTGACGAACAAATTTAAAATCACTTGGGGCATTCTCTGCATCTTTATCAAAAGGCATGACTATAGCAAATTCTTCACCTCCCCAACGGCCCGTCAGGTCGGTATCTCTTACTGCGCCATTTATTGCAGTTGCAACTGCTCGAAGCGCTTTATCTCCAGTTAACTCACCGTAAGTACTATTAAATACACCGAATTTATCGACATCTGCCTCGGCAATCATGAGACCGTGGAGCTCTGGGTTACGATTTACTTTAGCAATTTCACGGTCAGCCTCATTTTTGAAGGACTCATGGTTTCGTAGTCCAGTTTTTTTATCATATTCCCCACCTAGATCTGATCTTACTTTATCTACAGCAATACCAAGGAAAGCTGACTCTGGTGCATCTATATTCGAATCTTTCTTAAATCTTGCCTGAGCAGCAGCTTGCTGTTCTTTAACCATTGTACGAAGACGTCCGAATTTTCCTGGAGAAATTGCTCTCTTTTCACCTACTTGAGTCTCTTGAGGAGGAGTGCCAAATTCATTATTTCCTTCTGCCATACGTTATTTCTGGAGGGATTTTTCTAGCGCTGATTTAACGAGAGAGACATCTACCTTTCGTCCGATTGTGCGCATGCATTGCCCGACCAAAAACATTATGACAGATTCTTTGCCTGATTTGTAGTCAGCTACTGCTTTTTCATTCTCTGAGATAACATTATCGATAATAGCTTGTAATTCTGATTCATCAAGAGTTTCGACTTTTGAACTCTCAGCGATATCACTTACGACTTTTTCAGCTGGGGTAGAGGAGTAGTCAATTTTTTTGTTAATAATTGCGTTAGCAATTTGTTTGGCAGTGACATTTTTTTCTTTGCCGAGAGTTACAGCTTTCTCAAAATAATCTGCAAGTGCTCGCTCGCGAGTGAGGATTTCTGCATCGTATTCTGTGATGCCAAATTCTTTGACAAAACGCTCAGCTTTTTTTACCGGCAATTCTGGCACTGACTCTTTTAGAGTGCTAATATGCTCTTTGGAGATCCTAATTGGTGGGATATCTGGCTCGGGGAAATAGCGATAGTCATTGGCTTCTTCTTTGACACGCTGACTAACTGTCGCGTTCTTACTTTCATTCCATCCGCGAGTCTCCTGAAGAGGTGTCTTTCCGTCTTCCAAGATTTCTTCTTGGCGCTTGAGCTCGTACTCGATCGATTTGCCGACAAATCTAAATGAGTTGATATTTTTGACCTCGACTTTATAGTTTGGTAATTTGTTAGGATCGGTTGCAAGTGAGATATTAGGCTCAAGGCGCATATCGCCTTTCTCCATATCAGCATTTGAAACTTCCAAGTATCTTACGATTTGCTGGAGTTTTTGGAGGTAATCGATAACATCCTCAGCGTTGTTAAAATCAGGTTCTGTTACGATCTCAACGAGCGGGACACTCGAGCGATTAAAGTCGACCAAACTGGTACTGACGCCATTTACGTCCTGATGCATGAGTTTGCCTGTATCTTCCTCCATATGGACGCGACGGATCCTGATGGTCTTACCAGATTTCAAGGTCATCGAACCATTCTCACCAAATGGCAGATCATATTGACTGATCTGATAACTCTTGGGAAGATCAGGATAGAAATAGTTCTTGCGGTCGAATTTAGAGAACTCATTAATATCACAGTTCAGAGCAAGTGCGATCATGACGCACCAATCGATGGCTTGTTTATTCGGAACCGGAAGTGCGCCGGGAAGTCCGAGACAGACTGGACAGGTATGGGTATTTGGCTCTTTGCCGAAATAATCTGCACTGCAGCGGCAGAACATCTTAGATTTTGTCTTTAGCTCAACGTGTACCTCAAGTCCGATGATAGGTGTGTATTTACTCATAGATTCGGTCGCTCCTTCCAGACGGGATTTTCCTGCTCAAAAGCGTAGCCAACCTGATAGAGTCTGTCTTCACTGAAATGTGGTCCTAAGATCTGAATACCCACAGGCAACCCATCGACGAATCCGGCTGGGACTGAAAGCCCTGGTACACCAACGAGATTTGCATGGACCGTGAAGATATCTGATAAATACATCGCGAGTGGATCGTTAGCCTTTTCACCCAACTTCCATGGCAGAGTAGGGGAAGCTGGCGTGATGAGGACATCGACTTTTTTGAAGGCTTCCTCAAAGTCCCTTTTAAGAAGTGTTCTGACCTGCATAGCTTTTTTATAGTACGCATCGTAGTAGCCTGCTGAGAGGACATATGTCCCAAGCATGATACGGCGTTTGGCCTCATCTCCGAAGGCTGAACGGTCATTCCCGAAGCGCACACCAGTATAGCGAGCGAGGTTGGATGAGACCTCGGCTGTCTGAATGATGTAATAAACTTCAATAGCATAAGGCGTATGAGGGAGAGAGACTTCGACTAACTCTGCTCCCGCTGCTTCATACCACTTGAGAGCTTTTTCAGTCACTTCCTTAACTTTTGGATCAAGTCCATCGATGAAATATTCTTTTGGTACGCCGATTTTAAGTCCTTTAACTCCTTTATTGATGTCTTTGGTATAGTCTGGAACCTCAACCTGTGGCGTCGTGGCATCCATCGGATCACTACCCGCAGTGACCTGGAGATACATAGCATTATCTTCAACAGTCTTGGTGAAATGACCGATACTATCAAGTGATGATGCCATGGCGATGACGCCGTAGCGGCTGACACGTCCATAGGTCGGTTTGAGTCCTACCGTATTAGTAAAGCTGGCTGGGAGTCGGATCGATCCGCCAGTATCAGTGCCTGAGGCTGCTAATGCCATTTCTGATGTGACTGAGACAGGAGAGCCACTACTTGAGCCTCCTGGAACATAATTGGTGTTGTAGGGGTTCTTAGCTGGTCCGAAGTCTGAGTTCTCGCCACTTGAGCCATGTGCCCATGCGTCAAGGTTGGTCTTGCCAAGCATTACTGCTCCAGCGTCTTTTAGTTTTTTTACAGCAGTCCCGTCGTACTGAGCAGTGTAGTTTTCTAATACTTTAGATGCGGCCGTTGTCCTCACGCCTTTGGTGAGATAAAGATCCTTATGTGCCATGGGAATTCCAAGCATTGGTGTCGACTCGCCATGAGCGATTCTCTTATCTGCTTCTTCTGCATCTTTGAGCGCTTGCTCTTCAGTAATCGTGAGGAAGGCATTTAATTTGTCATTGTGGGCTTTGATTGTTCCAAGAAATTCTTTTGTTAGCTCGACAGATGAGATTTCTTTAGCATCAAGTTTTTTACGTGCTTCTGTAATAGTCAGGTTATTCATCCTCGAAAACTCCTTTCACTGCGAATTGTCCGTTATGGGTATGCTTAGCCTGTGAGAGTGCATCACTTTGTGAAAGTGACGGACGAGCGACGTCTTCCTGTAATACATTTTCAAGACCTGTGACCTGACTTGTCTCTTCAACATCTTTGGTGTCCAATTCGTTAAGCCTTGCGATGTAATCGAGAATTGAGGAAAGCTGCGACTGAAATTTTTCTTCTTCGTCTTTAGTTATCTGGAGGTTTGCTAGTTTGGCAACGTGTGCGATATCGATTTTCATGTGAGGGTATTATATACCTCGTACGAGCCTGCGTGCAATCGCTGTATGAGCTTTGTACTCAAGAGTATCGTCAAGCTCATCAAGTTTGAAGGATTGATCATATTTTTTCTCAAGTGCTCTCTGGATGAGCCAATCAGCAATGACAGGATTTTTAGGCAGTATCGGACCGTGCATATAACTGCCTAAGCTATTTTTATAAATCGCTCCTTCTGACCCATCTTTTCCATTATTACCAAAGCCTTTTGAGACACAAGCGAGCGGTCGGACTTTATCTCCCAAGAACGTACGGCCGCCATGATTTTCAAAACCAATGATGGTAGTATTCTTGTCGAGAAATTCAGTGGTCGCGACGATGTTACCAATCAGGCGTGGGATCTTAAGTCCTGGGTTTTCAGTATGCACATCCAGAATTCCTAGGCCTTTTATGATCGTTCCATCAGCTTCTTTGTAGTAATTACCTAAGAATTGATACGCTCCGCAGATATAAAGTCCTGGAATGTTATCCTCGATCATCTCGGCTAAGACTTTAGCTTTACCATGACGAAAGTCATCAGAGACGATTTTTTGTTGTCTGTCTTGGGCTCCGCCCATGAAGACGAGGTCAGATTTTGCAAGATCTTTAGGATTTGATTCAACTGAAAGTGATAGCACTTTTGTCTCTATCCCACGCCACTGACAGCGCTTTTCAAGCGTAATAATGTTGCCATGATCTCCATAGGTACTCATGAGATCAGGATATAGCCAGCCGATAGTGAGTTGTTGTTTTGCCATAGATTATTTATTCCAGTTATCTATTCCACTTGAGATTCCGATAATTACAGGAATTTGTTCAGGTGTCTGATCCAAAGCGAGAGCGTAGGCTGTCGCGCGCAGATGTCCTTCTAAAATTATCGCAGATTCAGGTTCGTCTCTCGTGACTAAAATTAATGGAGGGAAAATCATGCCTTTCCTAACAGCATCTGCTGCATTTAAGAATCCTTCATTGCTTTGGTTGAAGACTTGTTTTCCTGATTTTATTGTCTCAACAGCGTCTTTGACTCTGCGACTTCCACCGGTGATTTCAGTCCAGTAACTGTATTCGATATAGCGAAGATTAGTCACTAACTCTTTTGGGATGGTGGTCTCGTACCACTCCACGAAATGTGGGAAATGAGCGAATAATCCTTCTTTGGTGGCATAGCCTCTATGGTGAGTGAGAATTTCCTTGCGAAGCTTATTTTCCTCGTCGTTTTTGAGATCAGGAGAGGTAATTAATTTTTCAGAAAGCTTGAGATCGTTTAGGATGTGATTGATATTCTCACCAAATCTGGTCGAGTTTAACTCTCCCTGCAGAAAAGCCAGTATCATTTCATTTTCAGTTATTTGCTTCATAATATTTTTTTACCTGTTAAGACCTTGCGGATATCAAGCATCGCGGTGTAGGTAGGAATTATATAAAGCGTTTCATCTTTAGGAGTTTGTTTAAGCGCGATCTTAATAGCTTCAGAAAGTCCTTCGATACTTGATGATACGACCTCTGCGTATTTAAGTCTGAGTGCGAGATCATAGACACGATCGCCGGTGACCGTTATTGTCATTTTTTTCCTCTGAAGCATCTCAAAATCTATATCCCAGATCCAGGAGACATCGGTACCGTCAGCGATTCTGTCATTGAGAGCCAGGAGGAGATTTGTCCCCTTCAGACTGAGAACAGTCTGGAGAGTTTGGTTAAAACCAGCCGGATTTTTGGCTAAGATAACTTCGACAGTTCTGCCATCGACTGTCATCTTCTCTTGTCTGCCAAAGGCTGGTTTGAAAGAGGCAAGCCCAGCACTGATTACTGGTGCAGGTATCCCGAGATGTTCGGCGGTAAGACTCGCGGCTATGGTGTTGTAATGGTTATACATGCCATCAAGAGGGTAGTGACTAGCACTTGCTGTTACACTTTTTGCCCGCTTCAGATCACCTGTTGGACAGTACCAATCTCCTAAATGGGAATAGTAAGTTTTTTTGTATTTAAGCTTGTTGCCACAGAGTGGGCAGTATGATGAATCCGAGATATTATCAGCTCGATCACTGCCTTTCTCATCGATGCCGAAGTAATAGACTTTTTGGGAGACATTGTGTCCGAGAAAGGCTATCTGTGGATCATCAGCATTTAAAAAAAGTTTGGTCGAGCCTGGGAGCTGAGCAATTGCCTTAGACCAATTCAAGGCGATGGTATTTACCTCGCCATAACGATCTAACTGATCTCTAAAAAGATTAAGAACGACGATAATATCCGGTGTCACTTCTTTACAAGCAAGTGGAAATGCATTCTCATCTATTTCAAAGATGACGTAGTCAGCCGTAAGCTTCCCACGATAGTTGCTATTAAGCAAAATAGTTGAGGCAATGCCATTTATGAGGTTAGCGCCTGAGGTATTTTGGATAACTTTTTTATGATCCGAACGAAGGAGGTGAGTAAGAAGTGAAGCAGTCGTCGTTTTGCCGTTCGTTCCGACGACAAAGATAATTTTTGTTGAGGAGTGCTTTAAGGTTTGCTTGATAAATTTCGGATTAATTTTAAGAGCGATATGTCCCGGCCAGGTCGAACCGTTGCCTAGATTTGCCATCTGGCTTAACTTGGACAGTAGTTTTCCGTGGGTAATGATTAGCTGGTTTTTCATAGGTAGAGTAGGGCTTGAGCCCGATTACATTTCTCTTAGAATTTTTATACGTTCCTCAATGGGAGGATGCGTGTTAAATAACCCAGCTAACCAAGCTCCTGCTTGCTTGCCTTTGAATGGATTGACTATGAAAAGATGAGCTGTGGCACTCGTTGCTGATCGAGTCGGACGAGGGTCACTTGAGATTTTTTCTAAAGCGCTCGCTAGGCCTTCTGGGTAACGAGTCAGCAATGCTCCAGATGCATCAGCTAAGAACTCTCTTTTACGTGAGATCGCAAGCTGGATGAGTGTGGCGACGAGCGGCGAGAGAATCGCAAAGACGATACCCAGAAGTAAAAATATTCCATTACCACGATTGTCTTCATCGCGATCATTCCCCCTAAACCACATACTCCGCATGAACATATCTGCAAGGATTGCCACGAACCCTACGAGAATAGCAACGATAGCCATTACTCTGATGTCATAATTTTTGACGTGTGAGAGTTCATGAGCGATTACTCCTTCGAGCTCAGTCTTATTGAGTCTTTGCAGGGTACCAGTCGTACAGCACACAACTGCGTGCTTGGGATCACGACCTGTTGCAAAGGCATTAGGGGAGGGGTCGTTGACGATATAGACTTCAGGCATCGGCAGGCCATCGGCGATGGCTAAATTCTCGACGATATGATACAGCTCAGGATTATCTGATTCTTCAATTTTTTGAGCACCAGTCGTCGCCAGGACGAGCCGATCAGAAAAGAAAAAACTGCCAACTGAACTAATGATGGCGAAGATAAAAGCGATGACAGCGTAAGAAACTCCATACCCACCTGATGCCTTTCCATACACAAAACCAATTGTCGTGATGAAAAGGACAAATAACAAGATAATCACGACAGTTTTACGCTTATTACTATCAACAGCGTTATAGATATTCATAGTTGTTAGAATGAGACCTTAACAGGTTTTTTCTCATCTTCACTAGCTGCGAAGAACTCAGCAGGCTTGAAGCCGAACATCCCAGCGATGATATTACTTGGGAACACTCCCAAACGAGTATTGTAATCAAGCACTGTTGAATTTAAGAATTGACGTGAATAAGCAATTTTATTCTCAGTATCAGTTAGTTCTTCTTGTAACTTAGCAAAGTTTTCATTTGCTTTAAGCTGTGGGTAATTTTCAGCAACTGCAAAAAGCGTCTTAAGCGTACCAGATAACTGATTATTTGCGTCTGCTTTTTCTTCAGTTGACTTAGCTTGCATCAGACTCGTGCGTGCTTTCGTGATATTTTCTAAAAGCTCTTTTTCGTGCTTTGCATAGCCTTTTACTGTCTCAACTAAATTTGGGATGAGGTCAGTTCTTCTTTTAAGCTGTACATCAATCTGAGACAGAGCTTCAGAGATACGCATTTTAGCGGTTACTAAGCCGTTGTAGGTCATCCATAAAAAGACTAAGACAACCCCAACGACGATAGCTAAAATTAAGTAGAGATTCATACGGTCACCTCCTTTTCAGAGAGTTAGTTGTTGAAGAAATCAACGATTTTATTATACTCCTGAGCGTTCAAAATGTCATCTTTCGTGGCCCAGCCGCGGCGAGCGACCGATACACCATACTGCATAAGATCCATTTGTTCAACAGCGTGGCTATCTGTATCGATAAAGAGCTTAATGCCGTGCTCGACAGCTTGTCTCACCAGCTGATCAGAGAGATCGAGGCGAGATGGGAAGGCATTAATCTCTAGAGCTTTATTTTCTGCTTTACAAAAAGCGAAGATTTCTTTCCAGTCTAGCTCATAACCTGGGCGCTCATTGATAATTCGTCCCGTTGGGTGGGTGAGGATTTTAGCTTTCGGGTGACTTAAGCCTTTAAGAACTCTCTTCGTCATCTCAACTTTATCCATTGAGAAGACACTATAAATCGAGACAAGTGTCGCGTCAAGAAGTGAGAGCGCTTCGTCATTAAT
>CAZRDR010000063.1:0-6240 GCA_964598995.1 uncultured Gammaproteobacteria bacterium
ATGGAAGTCATCAAAAAACTATTTTAAAATTGCTAAGTCTTGGACTATCTGAACCTGAGGAATTTTTTTCAGCTCATGTGGGTTAAGAAGAACTTTCGTTAGGCGGTTCCCTCCACCCATCACGATCTCCTCCTGCTCAAATACTGCTGCATCGACGTAAATCGGCATATGTTCAACTCCTACGGCTGTCACACCACCGATCTCCATGCCTGTCTGCTCGATTGTCTGGTCCATGGAGGCAAATGAACCTTTCTTTCCGGTCACTTCACGAAGTTTTTTATTTACATCTAATTTCGTTGTTGCGAGAACGACACAGCAGACATAGTTAACTGGATTTGTCTTAAGCGCGACGATGATCGTATTGGCGGATTGCTCGAACTGATACCCATAATGTTCACAAAAGGCAGCTGTGTCTGCCAGGGTCGGGTCGCAGTCAAAGACCTTATAGTCTAGACCATACTTCTCAAGAGATTCTTTAACAAGTGGATGTAATTCATTCATAAATCGCGTTTATTATATCTCTTTTGGTTTTTTGAGAGTTAGCGGTCTCGTGATCTTATAAATAGCGAATAATAAAGCACCAATTCCTATAACTTGCGTTAAGGTCAGCCCTTTATGATAGAGAAAATAGTCGATAACTATCGCACTAGCAGGCCAGACGAGTTCGCAAAGCGTAGTAATACGCGCTGGAGTTCTCTTGAGACCATAATAATAAAATAACAATGCCACCATACCTGTAGAGAAAGTTATCAAAAGAAGTGTCTGGAATTGGGGTATGGTCAGCTGTGTTAGAGCTGCAGTCTGGTTACTACTGATAATAAATGCGAGAGCAAATACTGGCGCGAGCAGAAAACGAAGTGCTGTGCCTGTCACAAATGAGACTTTATTGAGTACCAACTTACTAATTGCAGTTGACGTTCCCCAGGCGAACCCTGCTCCGAGAGCGAGAGCCGCAGCATAAATCGTCCCTAAACCTGTAGATAAATTTACCTGCAAATCTCTAAAAGTGATAAAGTACGCTGCAACGAGAGCTAGTGCTGCATAAAGAACGAACTTCTTAGTAATTTTTTCTTTGAGTAATATCGATGCTGCTCCGATCGCCCAGATTGGCTGTAGTTGCTGCTGTAATAAAAATACGACTGAATACTGGGTGTAGTGGATGAAGCCAAGTGCTGCTGTATATAAAATAGTACCGAGTGCTCCAGAAAATAGTGCTACGACACTGATCGTGAACCACTCCCTTCGAGTCATTTTCTTGAGATCCTTAATCCATCTAAAGCTAAGAAATAGCAAGACAATAAAGCCGAGGATATGCTCATAAAAAACTACAACCGCAGGAGGTAATGAATAGAGGCTAATTCTGAGAAGTCCATCTAGACTCCACAAGAGCGCAGCAATAACGACAAATAGCGGCCCGAAAGCCAGTAGTTTTTTCATATCTTTCTTCTATCCGGACTGTACCGTCGCTGTCTGATCTTCACAGACTCCTGCAGATTGCTCTGCTCGTAGAGTGTTACTACCGATTGGGAATTTCACCCGACCCCGAAAGAGTAAGGTTACTATAGATGAGGATTAAATAGTTGTCAACGGATCTTTTCTAAGTCTCCGTTGATAAAAATTGAATTCAAGCCGTAGACCTCTTCGGCTATGGGTAACTTCTCAGAAATTGGATTGAGGATGTAGATCGGTATCTTGTTAAGGTAAGCAACGAGCATTTCCATGAGTGCATTACCGCCGATATATCCCGGCATCCCATTTTTCTCAAAGTTAGTGACGAGGATCGCATCGGATGCTAATACTTTTTTAAAATGAGCATTCATCAAAGCTGTTTTTTTATGATAATCTTCTTTTTTTTCATACCAGGTTTTGTAATGATTGACGTCAAAGTTTCCCGTTCGCTTCATAATAATCGCTGTCTTGGGGACTTTGACCTGAAAACCCAACTTCTTAAGTTGACCAGCTACCTCTAACGCTTGTCGATAATGCGCAGCACTCGAACAAATTGTAATAATTGTTTTTCTCTTCATTTCAATCAAATTATACTCCAAAACGTTAACTATATTACTGGTTTTTTTTAGTAAGACAACGTATACTGATCTTTATGAAATCGATTGAATTTTTTGGGGCAAGTAGTGGCGAAGTTACTGGCTCATGCTACCTCGTCACCTCTAACGAACTCGAGCAAGTTCTCGTCGATTTCGGGATGTTCCAGGGTGAACACGACATCGATGAGCTTAACTACCGACCTCTTCCCTTCGCACCTAATGGTCTTAAAGCAGTCTTTCTTACTCACGCACATCTCGATCATTGCGGGCGTCTGCCGCTTTTAGTATTTGGTGGATTTATAGGGAAGATCTATATGACCTCAGCTACTCGTGCACTCGTTGAGATCATCCTCAACGACGCTGCTAAAGTCGCCTCCAAAGATCATCCCGAACACCCACTTTACACAACTGAAGAAGTCTGGAAGACGCTCAACATGATCGAGACGGTCGAGTATGACCAGGAGATAACAGTTGGGAACTTTAAAGCACTTTTTAACGACGCAGGGCATATCTTAGGCTCATCAAGTATTAAATTAACTGACACGAGTGGCGAATCAGAAAGTTCGATCATTTTTAGCGGCGATCTTGGTAATACTCCTCAGTCGATTGTTAAGCCGACAGAGTACTTCGACTCAGCAGACTATGTCGTGATGGAGTCGACATATGGTAATTCGACTCATCCTAAGGAAGATGCCGCCCTTATTATCCAGGAAGAAATCAACGAAGTTGAAAAATCAGGTGGTGTATTACTGATACCAGCCTTCTCTATAGAAAGAACCCAAGAAATACTGCACATCCTTCACCATCTTAAAAAAGATGGAAAAGTACAGCCGGAGACAGAGGTATTTTTAGATAGTCCGATGGGAATTAATGCTACTCAAGCATACTTAGACTTTACTAATTATTACAACGACGAGATCCGTAGTCATAAAGATATCCCTTTTAATTTCGAAGGTCTAGACATCACCGATGATCCTAAAGAAAGTCGAAAGATCATCAATGTTAAAGGACCAAAAGTGATTATTGCAGGCTCGGGCATGATGTCAGGCGGTCGCATCATGCAGCACGCGATCACCTATCTCCCTAACCCTACTACCAGACTGCTTTTCGTCGGGTATCAATCTGATGAGACAGTCGGCCGTAAGATCTTAGAAGGTGCGAAAAATGTAAAGATAGATAAATCGACTATTCCTGTGAGAGCTCATATCAGAGAGATCAAGACACTCAGTTCACACGCTGATCAACCAAAACTCCTAACGTGGTTAGGTCATATCAAAGGTGTTAAGCGTGTCTTCCTCACCCATGGTGAACTCCCTCAGCAGGAAGATCTCGAAGAGAAAATAAAACGAGAGTTAAAAATTCAGGATGTTGTCCTTCCAAAATTAGAAGAAAAAATTGAGTTACTTTGACTTAGTGACCTGGGGCTGACACGACATGCTTTTGTTGGTCGATATCAATACTGAGTGCGATTCGAAGGAGCGCTTCTTCTAATACTCTTCGCATATCAGAACCTTTCTTATAGTTAGCAGTATAAGGCCCAAGCGTTATTCTTTTTCCTCTGGCTAACTCATAACCTTTTTTAAACGTCCCAAAAGGTGCAGTAACGCCTATCCCCACTCCCCCTTCTCTCACCACAGGCGACAAACAAGGGATATCGCTTGGACCATCACCAATATAAATCATGCGCGAGAAAGGAATTCGCTGCGACTCGACGGGTATCGCATCATTGATCCGGTACGGGTCTTTGCGTAATGTCTTGGCGTTTACTCCTTTACGTATCCCGTGGAGAAAACGTGTCTTCTCGGTAAATGAAATTGCTGATTTAATACCGATCGGCTGGTCAGTCTCATTTTCATATGCAAAAGAACTCCCAAAGATACCATCTATTTCAGGAGTCACCTTAGTCGCTCTGATGAGGTCTTCTAAGCCGCCGCTGATGACATAAAACTCTAGACAGACCCGTGATTTACTCAATAGTGGATGATCTTTTACAAACTCTTTTAACTGAGAGAATGCTTGTGGCAGACCGGGATAAATTTTCAATTTCTTGCCTAATTTCTGCAGAGATTTTTTAGAGAGATCAAGCCGTCCTTCTCGAGAATACGTTAACATGACATGCATATAAGCAAGCGGTGGATCCCAGCCATCATCGACCATCTTGTCGACAACTGACCAAAAAGAATGAGGAGAAATTTGTTGTGATTCTAGCAAATATGAAATAGTGTCAGGCCCTAATGTCTCATCAAAATCAAAAATGATTGCGATCACTGACTCATTCATACAGCACGGTCGAGTATAGCACTGGTGAGATCTTTTGCAATAGAACGAAATACGTTACAATGTCTGAGTGATTGTTGTAACCGGATCTCTAGCCTATGACTACATCATGGAATTTCCAGGAAGTTTTGGCGATCACATTCTCCCCGACCAGACTCATAACGTAAATCTATCATTCATCGTTAATAAATTTGCTCGCCGTCGCGGCGGCACAGCGGGTAACGCCTCCTATACACTCGGATTATTAAAAACTCCTCACATCCTCTACTCCTTTGCTGGTGAAGATTTTAAAGATTATCGTACTGATTTCGAGAGGATCGGTATCGATACTTCTTTTATAAAAATCGATAAAGACGACCATACCTCGACAGGTTTTGCCATGGCTGATAAAGCCCAAAACCAAATTTGGGGATATTATTACGGTGCAGGCAGCAAAAATACCTCTCTCAAATTATCTGATATCAAAAAGCCAATTGATCTTGTCCTCGTTGGACCACAGGGAGCTGAGGGTTCACTCAGTTTTATCAAACAGTCAATAGAGCTCAAAGTTCCTTATATGTTTGACCCTGGGTTTATCTTAACGCAAGTAAGTGATGAAGACCTCACGCTAGGCGTCACCCATGCAGAGATCATCATCGGTAATGAATATGAGATGAATTTAATTGAGACGAGGGTGAAAGACTTTAACAAACTTATCAAAGAAAAGATTGTTATCACGACCTTAGGCGAGAAAGGTGCTGAGATAGTAGCTAAGGGTGAAAAAATCGTTATAAAGACTGTTAAAGCTGTTAAAGTCATCTCCACAACAGGTGCTGGAGACGCGTGGCGCGGCGGGTTCTTGGCTGGCTGGCAGCGCAAATTTGATCTTCTAACCTGTGGCCAGATGGGTGCAATTGCTGGCTCATTCGCTGTGAGTGATTTTGGCACACAAGAATATCAATTTACTATCCAAGAATTCCAAAACATCTATAGACAGACCTATGGATCTTTGCTAAAGTTATAATTCCTGATGAAGAAATCCTACGATATTAAAGACGAAAAGCTTGCTCCGGAGGGCAAATTAAAAATTGAATGGGCTGGTCAGCAGATGACTGTTCTCAAAACCATCAGGGATCGCTTCACTAAAGAAAAACCATTTAAAGGCCTCACCATCGCAGCTTGTCTTCACATTACCTCAGAAACAGCGAATTTACTTTTAACACTTAAAGCAGGTGGTGCTAAAGTCGTCTGCTGTGCATCCAATCCTCTCTCCACGCAGGACAGTGTCGCAGCATCTCTCGCACTTGATTACGATATCCCGACCTTTGCGATCAAGGGTGAAGATAGTAAAACGTATTATGACCACCTCAACGCAGTTCTTGATTATCACCCACAAATCACGATGGATGACGGAGCTGACGTCGTGACCATGCTGCATACGAAAAGACAAGATCAACTCTCAGAAATTTACGGCTCAAGTGAAGAGACAACGACTGGTGTTATTCGACTTAAAGCGATGGAAAAAGATGGCGCGCTTCGTCTCCCCGTCATTGCTGTCAACGACTCTGACACCAAGCATATGTTTGACAACCAGTATGGCACTGGCCAGTCAACTATCGATGGCATTATTCGTGCAACAAATATTTTACTTGCGGGTAAAACAGTCGTCGTCGCTGGTTATGGCTGGTGCTCACGCGGTATTGCCTCACGTGCTCACGGTATGGGAGCAATAGTCATCGTCACTGAGGTAGATCCTATCCGCGCACTTGAGGCGGCTATGGATGGCTTTAGCGTTATGCGGATGGAGCAGGCAGTTAAAGTTGGCGACGGCTTCGTCTCTGCAACTGGTGACAAACCTGTCCTCTCGCTGGAACATATGAATGCGATGAAAGATGGCGCTATCGTTGGCAACTAAGGACATTTTGACGTCGAAATCGAT
>CAZRDR010000064.1:0-9466 GCA_964598995.1 uncultured Gammaproteobacteria bacterium
TTCTTCTGAACCCACATGAGTTGAAAAAACTTCCTCAGGTTCAGATAGTTCAGAATTTAGGTTTACTAAAATAGTATTCTCCACCGTTTCATTTACCTCTGTCTTGATTGAACAATTATCCTATTTCAGCTACAATTAGCCTTATGTTCAAACCTGTTAGTCCCAAAGTAAATTTCCCAGAACTTGAGAACGATATCCTCGCATTTTGGAAAGAAGAAGAAATTTTTGAAAAATCTATTACTTCTCGTCCAGAGGATAAACGCTGGACTTTCTTAGATGGTCCGCCATTCGTGACAGGTATGCCTCATTATGGTCATTTGCTTGGCAGTATTCATAAAGATGTTTTTGGCCGTTACTGGACGATGAAAGGTTATCGAGTCCGAAGAGTCTGGGGATGGGACGGCCATGGTCTTCCGATTGAGAATAAAGTTGAGGGAAAGCTTGAGATCAAAAGTAAGAAGGATATCGAGAACGTCGTCGGTGTTAAAAAGTTCATCGAAGAATGTAAAGTCTATGTCGATCAGATATCAGGTGAGTGGGAGTGGTATGTCGATCATATCGGTCGCTGGGTTGATTTCAAAAATGCTTACAAGACTTGGGACACTCCGTATATGGAATCAGTGATGTGGGTCTTTAAGCAAATGTATGACAAAGGCCATATCTATAAAGGTTTGAAAGTTACTCTTTATTGTCCTCACTGTGCAACACCTATCTCTAATTTCGAAGTTGCCATGGATGCCGATAATTATAAAGAGATACCTGATGCTGCGACTACCTATAAGTATCCAGTTGAAGGACAAGATGACACTTACATCCTCGCTTGGTCGACGACGCCTTGGAATAAGATCGTGACGCCAGCACTGGCTGTAAATCCCGAACTCGAGTATGTCAAGGTAAAACAAAACGATGAGTTTTATATCCTCGCCAAATCGACCATCAAAATACTTGGAGATACTCCTTATGAGATTGTTGAGGAAATGAAGGGGACAGATCTTGTCGGCTTGAGGTTCGTTCCTCATTATGATTATTACGAGATCAAGCCAAATGAAAAAGCTTTTATCGTTATTCCTGGCGATTTCGTTACAGCAGACGAGGGAACTGGTGTCGTTACCATCGCTGCCTATGGCGAGGAAGATTTGAAAGTTATGCAGGAGCAGAATATCCATATCGAGCTGCATGTGGATGAAGAAGGAACTATTAAGCCTGATGTACCCAAATTCGCAGGTATGTACTATCTTAAGGCGAACAAAGCTGTCAATGAGGATCTAGCCGCAAGAGGATTACTCTATAAGGATGAGACGGTTCCTCATAACGTACCGCTGTGCTGGCGCTGTCATACACGTCTCTACTATGCACCAATTAATGCCTGGTATGTAAATATCCAAGCCATGAAAGAACAACTCATTAAGACCAATGAGGATGTTAATTGGTTTCCGAAGCATTTCAAATATGGCCGCTTCCTAAAAAGCCTTGAGAATGCCCCAGACTGGAATATCTCCCGCAATCGCTACTGGGGAAGTCCTGTGCCTGTCTGGGAGTGCAAATGTGGCGAGCGATTCGTTCCAGGTTCACTGAAAGAATTAGAGGATGCCTCAGGTAAAAAAGTTACCGATCTCCATAAGCCTGAAATCGATGAAGTAACTGTCAAATGTCAGAAGTGCGGTGAGGAAATGCATCGTGTTCCTGAAGTCTTAGATAGCTGGATCGAGGCCGGAAGTGCATCATTTGCTGAGAGACATTTTCCATTTGATTCGACTGAAAAGCTTGAGGATTTTTTCCCGCCAGATTTCATCGCAGAATACACAGGCCAGATTAGAGCCTGGTTCTATGTTCTCCATGTCATAGGTGGTGCGCTGTATGGTACGAAAGCATTTAAAAATGTCGGCGTCGAAGGAGTAATTTTAGGAACCGATGGTCGGAAGATGAGTAAAAATCTAGGGAATTACCCAGATCCGAAGGGGTTACTCGAGAAATTCGGCGGTGATGCCCTGCGACTTTACCTCATGTCCAGTCCGATCATGCATGGTGAGGACATCATTATTTCAGAGGAACAGTATCGTAACCAGGTCAGAGGCATGATGCTTATTCTCTGGAACGTCTATAACTTCTTTATTCAAAATGCGCTCATTGATGGTTTTAAGCCAGATGGAGAAGTCCATTCTGAGAACGTTTTGGACAAATGGATTACCTCACTTCTTCATGGCTTAATTAAAGATATTACGAAGTCTCTTGACGCATACGATACAGTGGTCGCTATCGATAAGATTAAGGTCTTTATCGATAGTCTGTCTACTTGGTATCTCAGACGTAGTCGTGATCGAGTCGGTCCGACAGCAGGTAGTGAGGAAGATAAACAGAATTTCTACTCTACGATGTATCAGGTCTTAGTCACGATGACGCAATTAATTGCTCCGATTACGCCATTTATCGCTGAGGCGATGTATAAAAATTTGACTGAATTAGAGTCAGTCCATCTTACTGACTGGCCGGCAGTTGATTCATCATTAATAGATACTGAGCTGGAATCCCAAATGATTTTCATTCGTAAGATCGTCGAGACAGGTCATGCGGTGCGTAAGGAAAGTGGCCTTAAAGTCCGCCAGCCACTCTCGAAGGCAACTATCAGACTAGGAAAAGATGCGGTGAAATTTAAAGACACGTTAGACTTTTTGATAAAAGATGAACTGAATGTTAAAGAACTCGAGTTCGTCAGTTCAGATGCAGAAATAACGATCGAATTTGATACTACCTTAACTCCTATCCTTGAAGCAGAGGGACAGGCTCGTGAGATTATTCGTAAAATCCAAGATGAGAGAAAACGGCTTGAGACAGATCCAACTGAGTTAGTAAACGTTAGCCTTGAGGCATGGCCTCAAGAATTTGAAGAGGAGATTAAGAAAAAAACACTTACCTCGACACTAACAGTTGGAAATTTTGAAGTAACTCGTCTCTAATGCGAAAAAAAACTCTGTTTGGCATCGACTGGTGGCTGTTAGCTCCAGTTGCTGTCTTACTTATCGTCAGTCTGGTAACGCTTCTCTCATTGAGTAAGTCTCTTTTTTTCAATCAACTTTTTACTCTTATCGTGGGGATTATCGCTTTTTATTTTTCCTCGCGAATGCGTGTCGAAACGCTGCAGCGCTTAAGCCTTCCCATATATGTCGTTTCTATTATCGCGCTTCTTGTTGTGTTAGTAATCGGATTTGAGAGTCATGGTGCGGTGCGCTGGATCTCATTTTTCGGATTTCCTATCCAGTTTTCAGAAGTTCTCAAACCATTTCTTGCTCTAGCATTGGCTTCTTTTTTAGCCAAGCATCCTGACCGATCATTCCGCTCGTTAATTACTGTTTTGCTTCTTCTAGCCCCAATTTTTGGTCTCATTGCATTTCAGCCTGATCTTGGAAATGCGTTGATCTATGTTGGTGTAGTGATGCTGGTACTGATTACTTATGGTTACCCTTTGAAATGGTTTGCCCTCTTGGCGTTGCCTTTTGCGCTCATTTCACCACTGGTCTGGGAGCTTCTGCATGACTACCAGCGCAAAAGATTGCTGACTTTTATTAACCCAACGAGTGACCCGCTAGGCGCTTCATATAATGTTATTCAGGCGATGATCGCAGTAGGATCGGGGATGTTTTTAGGGAAGGGCTTAAGTCAGGGGACACAGTCAGGTCTCAGGTTCCTGCCTGAACGACATACTGACTTTATTTTCGCCACATTATCGGAAGGATTAGGCTTTATCGGAGCGATGATTATCTTAGCAGCATTCGTCTTCTTATGCGTTAGAATTTATATGCTTTTCTCAAGTATGGATAATGATTTTGCTAAGGTTTTCGCATCCATCGTTTTTTCCTTCTTTCTCATTCACTTTTTCGTAAATATCGGCATGAATGTAGCGTTATTGCCTGTCGTGGGTGTGACGTTGCCTTTCGTTTCGTTCGGAGGAAATTCGCTATTATCGAACTTTATTTTCTTAGGATTACTCTCTGCGATGGCCTCAACCTATTCCAAGCAGTCGGTGCTGGAAATCAAATGAGGGATCTGCTATAATTGGTGGACATTATGAACTACGCAATTATCAAAACAGGCGGCAAGCAATACAAAGTAGCTGAGGGTGATGTTATCACCGTTGAGCGCTTAGCTACACAGCCGAACGAAACTATTACATTTTCTGATGTTTTACTTCATGTGAATGATGGCGAGTCAGTCTTTGGTCAGCCAACTATTTCAGGCTTCACAGTAACTGGTAAGGTTCTCGATCATATCCGTGGTGAGAAGATCAGAGTTGCGAAATACAAAGCTAAAGTTCGTTATCGCCGAGTTACTGGTCATCGTCAGGAACTCTCAAAGGTTCAAATTGAGTCAATTGGTGGTCATAAAGCTGATAAAAAAGCTCCAGCTAAAGCAGAAGTAGCAACTGAAGCACCTGTCAAAAAAACTTCACGAAAATCTGCTCAAAAATAACTATTGACATCTGTGAAAACAACTACTATGATAGTCTTGTTTTCACAACTCAGCGAAAGGATAAATAAACAATGGCACATACAAAATCACAAGGCGCAGTAAAAGGTAATAGAGATTCCCAGGCTAAAAGACTTGGTGTTAAAGTCTATGGTGGCAGTAAGGTCATGCCTGGCAACATCATCGTTCGTCAGCGTGGTACTCAGTTTAACGCTGGTAATGGTGTAGAGATGGGTAAAGACTTCACACTTTTTGCCGTTAGAGAAGGCGTCGTTAACTTCAAAACTAGACTCAGTAAAAAAGTGGTCGAAGTAATCAATGGATAACAAACAAGGTCAATTGACCGAACTTGAAACAACACAACTGCAATCAAATCCTCTGCAGCCTCGTGGGGTAATCCTCCAAGACTCATTAACTGATCTCGTCGAATCAATCCGTGAACAAGGCATCCTGGAGCCTATTGTCGTCGCACGTACTCCAGCTGGCTATCAAATCATTGCCGGTGAGCGTCGTTGGAGAGCAGCAAAAATCCTTGGTCTACCAAAAGTCCCAGTCGTCATTAAAGACACAACTCCTCAGGGAATGCTTGAAATGTCTATCGTTGAGAACGTTCAGCGCGAAGATCTTAATCCTATCGAGCGAGCGTTATCATACAAGCGCCTTATCGATGAATTCGGTCTCGGCACGAATGAAGTCGCTAAACGCATCGGTAAGAGTGCTCCAACAGTCAGTAATACTATTCGTCTTCTCTCCCTTCCTGATGCTATTAAAGACGCTTTAGTCGCTGGCGTTATCACAGAAGGACACGTTAGACCTCTTATCTCACTCGGTGATCCTAAATTAATGCTTGAGCTTTTTAAGAGAATTCTGCGTGATAACCTCACCGTTCGACAGACTGAGGATCTCTCACGTAAAGTAAAGGGTGAAGTTCAGCAGAAAGAGCCTGAAAAGAGTAAGGATCGCCTTTGGGTTCCAGAACAGGATAGTATGGCTGCACACCTTCAGGAGAAATATCGTGTCGACGATGTGAAGATCTTCCAATCAAGTAAACTTGCACGCATGACTATTGTCATTAAAGGTGATGTTGATGTTACGACTAAGAAATTAAAGGAAATCCATGATATTTTAAGTTCGGCAAATGTTGGAGAAGCGAAAGAAGAGCCAGCAGCAGATACATCAGCCTCTGAACCCCTTACAGCTCAATAATCTTATTTCGTTGCCGAAGTAAATGGATTACTTACTACGTGTGCATCCGAAATTGGCCAATAGACGAAGAACGATTTTCCGATAATTGCCTTTTCTTGTAAGAGTCCCCATTCTCTCGAGTCAGAGCTATACGATCTATTATCACCGAGCACAAAGACTGATCCAGCAGGGACTTTCTTTTCGAAATTATCAGCGAGGAATGTTCCGCCATACGTTCTCACGTCAGAGCTCAGATATGCGCTCTCATCGAGTTTTTGACCATTAACATATACATAGCCGCCTTTAAGCTCTACCGTGTCTCCTGGGAGCCCTATAACACGTTTAATGAAGTCTTTATCATCCTCGATCGGTGCCTTAAAGACTATGACATCCCCTCGTTTGATATGCCCGAGCTTTATCCCCAGAATATTGGTAAAAATATATTCTCTGTCCTTATAGGTGGGGAACATTGAGTCGCCACTTACCTGAAAAGGTCGTGCGATGAAAAAGTAGATAACCAAAAAGACAGCCAGGGCCATGAGGAATGTCTGAAAAGTATCCGAGAAGAAGCCTACGACTTTATGCTTAGTTTGTGGGGGTTGTTGATCCATATTCGATCTGTTCATTATTCTTTATGCGAGGCTATTTGTCAACCAGAGGGAATTGGATTACAATTCTGTCATTGGTCGCATGGCTCAGTTGGTAGAGCGCTTCATTCACATTGAAGAGGTCGCTGGTTCAAGTCCAGCTGCGACCACCGCTTAATTAAAATGTAGCGAGCAGAGTTGAGATATCATTCGTTAGTATATCGTAAGCTGACTGCTGGACTAATTTTTGTTTTGTTATATTGAGCTCTGCCTGGATAGTTTTCAGTCGAATTGTAGCTTGTGTCACTCCATTCTTTTTATTGAGAAGATCACCAATTATTTTAGTTTGGTTGAGAAGACTTTGACCAAATCCCTTATCAATTCTTTTAAGAGAAATAGCTTCCTGAATGTCTTGATACAGTGTAGATATAGTTACCGATTTAGTTATTACAAAATTACCGTGATTTGATTTATCAAAGTTAATGATATATGTTTCGCTGTAATTTGGACTAATAAAACCTTTAAGTGTTTTGATATTAGGTTCACCATTTTGGTCATAAGCATAGAGATCTAATTGATACAATGAATTAGAAGTGCCCTCTATACTAACTTTATAACCACCTGATGGGGGATTTTTATAAAGCAGTTCGGATAGGAGTTCATTATTCTTTTGATTTGGGTTATTTGGGTTACTCATCGGTTCTTGTGTAAAACTGTCGTTAAGGATATTTCCATTATTGTCGTACAGTTTTAGCTTAAGATTATTTTCACCGACCATAAATAGATAGGAGAGGTCTGTATGGGAGGGTATAAATCGATCTAGGGCAAGATAATTATCACCAAATCCAGTAGAAAGAGTATCAAAATCGTAATATGGATCATTGATCGTAAAGGTACTATTCTGTGTTCCTGTTGCCACCACGAAATGCCCTGGTACTTGTAAAATATCTGGCTGATTATTTAGTAAGTCATCCTTTAGAACATCTTTAGAATTTGAGCCTTGTCTTTCGAATTCTAGTGCGTCATATGAGAAGTTAGGATTATAACCAGAAGCTTTCGCAATTTTTGATAATCGTGATATTGCTAACCAATTGACTTCGCCATTTCTAACATATCCGTCTTTTTGAGAGTTCAGCCAATTATTAAGTGTTTCGGGAGTGAGGAATACCGCGTTAGAAAGTTTCACGATATTATAGTAGTTAAGAACCATAGCTGCACTTGTTAGCGCGCATCCCCAAGTACTAATTTTCGGATTTTGTGGGCTCCACAAATTAGCATGGTCATATGTACTATTTGCCCAGATAGGATTAGTCTGTTTCCACATAGTGACTGAGATCTGATGGTCAGTTAATTCCGCCCCATCAGTGTATAGAAAATTATCTAAGAAAGTACCACCAACATTTCCCGTTCCGAATTCAGTACCGCCTGATAGATTGGTAGAATCATAGGCACTTAGAGTCTTTGTTGAATCTATATATGTACTTATATAATTATTAATTGCGCAAATTTTCAAATTATGTGCTCCGTCATTTATAGATTCAATTTTTGTATCTAAGAGCCCATTCTGAGAAGCGAGTTGTTGTATACCGTTCGGCTGAATGCTAAAGTTGTAATAAGATGTCCTTTGTTGATTTATTCGTACTGTAATACCAATAAAAGATGACAAAGGGAAAGTAGCATCAATTGATGCACACTGATTAGTCTGTCCAAAGAATCCATTTAATAGGTAAGCAGTATTATTGCCTCCAGGTACAAGTAGGTGGTTATTTTGTATTAGAAGATCACTAAACCCTGGTACACTTGAGATCCAAGCAAGATTGTGTGTTTGTAAAGTGGTACCATTTGAATCAGTGAAACTATCAGTAAATAATATGCTTGCTAGGGAAAAGGTAGGAAAACTCCCTTGAAGGATTAAAACAACTAGTAAGAAAAAGAGACTACTTAATGTCTTCTTCATTTAAAAAACCAATACATCATGAATATGAGCTCATCAATATACATTTGTCAAGTAGTAAAATCTAACTAAAGGTATAGAGTCATAGCTCTTGTTTTAAAATTTCTAATGGATAATTACTATGATTATTTGAGGTATAATCTCAGTCATGAAGAAGATAATTGATATGAACCCTTTTAATGTCGAGAAGCAGAGAGCTAATTATGCGTTGAAAAAAAATTATAAATCTTTAATTGCTACATATACATCAAAATTCCCTGAGATACCTGATAAGAATACATCAGAAATGTGGAGTGAGTTAAACAAAATAGCGATTAAAGATTATAAAAATCCAATGGCATGGGATAGAGTTCATAAGACCGTTAAATTAATTTCAGAAATTGATGGTAAATTACTAGATATTGGATTTGGATCAGGAATTATTGAAAATTTATTGACTAAATCCAAATCAAAGATACAAATATTTGGGATTGATATTGCAAGAGTATCAGTAGAGACTGCGAAGAGAAAGTATCCGATGGGTAAATTTAAAGTTGGTTCAATCTTGAAACTTCCATACACTAAGTCAGAATTTGATTATGTCTTAGCACTAGAAGTACTCGAGCATATTCAGCCACATAATACTTTTAAGGCACTTAGTGAAGTCTATAGAGTTCTTAAACCAAATGGTTATTTTATTATTTCAGTTCCGTTAAATGAGGGTCTAGAGCAGTTAGTAAATGAGAGTAGAAACTTAAATGCGCATGTAAGAGTTTATACCCCAGCCTTAGTAAAGGCTGAATTGCAAATCTCTGGTTTTAAGGTACTTAAGGAGAAGTATTTATTTGCCTTCCATGATTACTATCATCTTAAATCTTTAATTGCAATGCTTTTTATAAAGAAATACAAACCCAATAATTTAATTATTTTATGTCAAAAAACCTAAAAATTATTTTTCTATCAAAGTCTTATTTCCCTAACATTGGTGGGGTAGAGAAGCATATATATGAAATCTCAAAAATTCTTCTAAAGAAAGGTTATAGCGTATCTATTATCACTGAGGAATCGGGGAATAATAATCTCCCAAAGGAACTTGAACTTAAAGGACTTAAGATATACAGGATCCCAGTTGGCAATAATAATTGGTTTAAGAAATTTCGAATTTGGAAATGGATCTGGTCAAACAAGCAGCTCTTTTTAGATGCAGATCTTACACATTGCCATGATGTCTTCTTTTGGTATTTACCGATTGCATTAATATATCCTCTCAAGCCAGTTTACACTACGTTCCATGGCTATG
>CAZRDR010000065.1:0-25768 GCA_964598995.1 uncultured Gammaproteobacteria bacterium
ACCGGATTCATAGCCATTACACACAAGATCATACTGCGCAGCGATAATCTCACCTGTATGTTCACCAGCACGATGCCATTCTTGGTGTTCTGGAATCGATGCCCCAAAAGGGTTATGGGTAAATGTCCATCCACTTTTTCCATCAGCTACTTCAGCAGCATCACTTGTATCGACGCGTTTAAAAAATGGGAAACGAACGACCCAAGCAAACGCGAGTACGTTTTCTTCTTTTTCTTTTTGTGTCCGTAGATCAAATTTATCTGCCCCAAACTTTTCCATTGCCTCTTGGTAGGTAAAGACTGGAAACGGATCACTCTGTAACTTTCCTCCAACAGCTTTTACCGACTCTTTGACCACATCTTCGATTGTCTGCATGACATCTTCTTGTGTCTCAAAGCTCATTTCGACGTCTACTTGAGTGAACTCAAATCCACGATCTGCACGAAGATCTTCGTCACGGAGACAGTGTGGGAACTGGAAATATCTCTCAAATCCTGCTGCCATTAATAACTGCTTATACTGTTGAGGACTTTGAGGTAAGGCATAGAATTTACCTGGCTGAAAACGTGAAGGAACGATGAAGTCACGAGCACCTTCCATAGTTGCTTTTGCAAGTAATGGAGTCTCGATCTCAGCGAAATCCCTCTTCAGAAGCGCAGAACGGAGTGCTTGAGTAAAGTCATTGCGTAATCTGATATTTCGCTGCATTCGGCTACGACGCAGATCTAGATAGCGGTACTTCAAGCGAACTTCTTCACCAATATCAAGACCTGCAGTATCAACTGGGATCGGTAACTCTTTTGCAGGATTGAGTACTTCATATGACTCGACATCAACTTCGACAGTGCCTGTCTCTAAGTCTGGGTTAACCATTCTCTCAGGACGTTTTTTTACTGTTCCAACGATGCTGATCGCTGACTCGACAGTCAGCTCGCCCATTTTTTGAAATCCTACACACTGTATTTTACCTGTGCGGTCACGAAGATCAATAAAGGTTAATTTACCATGGTCTCTTTTGGTATCGACCCATCCCTGGAGAAGGACTTTCTCATCGATTTTTTGTAGTGTTTGTTTAACAAGTGTGCGATCCATATAAATATATCTAACTGGTGCATATCATACATGGAAACTCTTGGGTTGACAAGCACAAATTATGAAGAATATAATACAAATAACTATGAGTTATAGTTTTATCATGAATTGCCGTCAGCTTCACTACCTCTTGTAGTGGAGATTGACGCGCTATTAAAGCAAATTTTTTAATCTCCTAAGAAATAATTCTAGGAGATTTTTTATTTTATGGGCAGAGAACACGGATCAAAATACAGACCTGATATGCGAACAAAGACTGCTGATAAAAAGCATGATCTGCAAACCTGGATTCAAAACGGAACAGAAAACGGTCATAAAAGACCAAAAGGTCGTGCTCGGAAAGATATAGCATGGATAGCAAGTCAACCTGAAGCTCCAAAGTTATTCTCTGCAGTAGAAGAAATAATCACTCACTTTCCAGAAGCAGCTGCTAAAGCACACAAAATAGAAGAGCCTACTCTACAGGTCTCACCGCCTGATGAAGAATTGGTATATCTTTCCGATGTACCAGTATTTACTGACCCAGTTGAAATGCCACAGAAGAAGCCTCGTATAGTTCAGCCTCATTCTGTACATCTTTCATATTACGAACCAAATGCGGATGATCAGCCAGTATTTAGAGATTTAGCCAAGCATTATGTCGGATCAAGGCACAGACTCGCTGCAATGGAAGCTATTGCTCATGTTGAAAGCCCAGTTAAAAATGAAAGAAGTCAGGTATATGTTGAGCATGAGAAAAGAAAGAGAGAGCGTTACCTAGCAAATCATCCAGATATGACGAGAGCTCAGTACGACAGAATGCGAAAAGCCCAAATTGAACAGATGAAAAAAGGGTTACAAAAGAGAGTTGTTGATAATGTTTATCGGACTGTACAAGATACACTTCAAGCAGATGATGAAGAATCTCCGAGAAGATTTCTTGGCAGGCACTTAGGTATTGCAACGGAGGCGATCGAAGATATTCATCGGACTGTATTCCCTGGTAGCGAAAGTCCACTTCGGAATGAAGTACAGCTTCCCTCTATCTCACCTTTCCACGACATGATGACATATCTTTCGCCAAATACTGATCAAATGTTACGAGAACAGATCAAAGGAATTTATCTTACAGCCGATACTACAGCTAAGATAGAGAAAACAAATCCTAAAAATAAGGCAGGGAGAAAGCTTGCTATGATCCAGCGTCTTATTGATCGGAGACTTCTCGTTGGCAAAACTGGAGAGACGAGGCCACACACTGTAGAAGCGGTATTTAATGAAGAAACAATACTTCAAGAAGTAATTAAACCTGAGTCAGGAATAACAGAAGAGGATTTACCACCTGGTTATCAAATCAAAGCCCGAGAACTCCCAATGCGCGTGATGCATGATGATGAAGGAAACGAAATCCTTATGTACACGAATGCTAATGAAAAAAACCTCATCTCAGGCGTTGCAAAGGCATTTAAAAAAGCAAAGTATCGTTCAGAAAAACCTGGTGGAACAGATGACATTGATCCCACTCACGATGTAACTGATACCTATCGCATTAAATTTGCTGTTATGGGCGGAGATAAAGAGATAGGTATAGTAATGGACAGAGTCCTTGATACGCTACTTGATCCAAATAATAAAAAACATCTCGTCGAGAGAGACGAATATGGGAGACCTATCAGAACTGCAGTAGATGCTGAAATAGTAAAAGATATTGAAGATGACTCGCATACGAATGGTACCAATGATCAAACCAAAGAGACAGTCTTCAGACACAGAATTCAGGTCCATTTCACTGACCTCCCTCACCCAGTAGAGATTATGTTTCAGACGATGGATGAGTTCTTACGAGGTGAATATAATGTCGGACATTATGATGAAGTATCAGGAGGCTATTCAGGAGCAGCACATGAACTCTATACTATTAAAAGAGACAAATTAGCAGCAGGCGTACTCTTCAATAAAGATGTTTATACTGATCCAGATCATAGAGACTTAGAAGGTTCAGCAGAACAAGCAATGGATATAAAAGCTCTGGAACTGCAGAGAAGAGATGTCATTTTTACTGCGAAGGCGGCCTAAAGTCTTTGATTTTGAGCTGTAATCTTGTTGTTCCTTTCCATTCATTTTCATCAATAGTATAAACAATATCGATATAATCTTCTTCATTAATCTCACTTGACCTATCACCCATCCCGAACGCCACAGCTTCTAAAACTTTTCCTACTTCTCCACCTTGGAGAATAAGACGCAGGTGTTTACCCTCTTTCCCCATGACTCTTTTTTCCCTGACGAGAACATTTTTGGACATAAATGTTGGCTCATGGTTACCCATTCCAAATGGCGCTAGCTCCTGCAGCTTGTTATAGAGATCGGGGGAGATAGTGTTAAACGGCAACTCCAAATCCACTTTAACTTTTCGCTGTAACAATGCTTCAGCGACCTGAACTTCAGCATGTTCTTCAAGTAGCTTTTTAAAATCATCGATTTTCTCACTTTCGATACTAAATCCTGCTGCCATCGGGTGACCGCCAACATTGATAAATAATTCAGATTTTGATCGAAGGAACTCAATAATATTAAATCCACTAACCGACCGCACTGATCCTTTACTAATCTTCTCTCTTTTTGCGATAACTATCGAAGGTCGGTAAAATTCTTCAACGAGTCGTCCTGCTACTAACCCGATCACTCCCTCCTCATATGATTCATCAGCAATAATGATAATTTTTTTATCATCTCTCCCTCTTACGATCTCTGTTGCATGTTCAACACTTGAACGCATAATTTGCTGTCGCTCAGTATTTGTGATGTCGAGTTGTTCAGCTAATGCCTTTGCTCGGGCTCTATCTTTCGTACATAACAGTCTGAGACTATCCATCGCACTCTCAAGCCTTCCCGCAGCGTTAAGACGTGGGCCGATGACATGACCGATTTCATAGACGCCAATTCTTGCCGCATCAATAGCAGCACGTGCATATAATTCCACTAGACCAAATCGCTGTGTCTGACAAAGCCTATTAATTCCATGAAAAACAATCGTTCGGTTAGCACCTGTAAGTGGTACTAAGTCAGCGACAGTCCCTAATGCAGCTAACTCTAAATGAATATCCTCCTCAATTTGGGATATATCGCCGAATTTTTCCTGAATCGCTTTAGATAAGAGCCAAGCAACTCCTGCTCCGCAGAGCTTAGTCGTATGAACTATAGCCAGAGATTTAGGATTTTCAGAACCATCATCAGGTAAATGGTGATCGGTAATAATAACGTCAAGTTTCTTTGTTTTAGCATACTCAACTGCTTTTGCAGCGACGATACCGTTATCAACTGTAATGATGAGTTTGGCAGTGGGATGTTGTGTCAGAAGATTATCAATTCCTTTTTCAGATAAGCCGTATCCTTCATCAACCCGATGCGGAATATACGGCATGGTCTCAAACCCGAGTGATTTAAGTGTTTCCCAAAGTATCGCCGTTCCAGTTATACCATCGACATCATAATCACCGTAGACCATAACTAACTCTTTATCTTTAAAAGCCTTCTCAAGCCTCGTTAATGTTGTTGTTACTTGTTTTTTATCGATTTCTACACTTGAGAGCGTAACATCTTCAAGTATAGGACTGAGGAAATTGGACCGATCTTTTTTAGTGGTGATCCCCCGCTGTTTGAGAAGGAGGTCAATGATTTCTTGAGGGTCTTCAATGTGACTATCTGAGGCTAATACTTCCCATTTTTTCATAACTATATACTTTGCTTCACGAGCTTTGCATTGAATGAAATGCAAGGAAGAATCGAGGAGCGGAATAAAACGTATTTTAAATACGTTGTTGAGCATCGCAGATTCTGACGAAGCAGTTCGTCAACTGCAAACTCGTGTCTGCATGTAATTTGGTATACTATAGCAGACCCAATAAGTACCAACAAGCTCATGACTATTACAGTTCCTGACCACGTAAAAGCTGTCGCTCAAACACTCACTACTAACGGATTTGAAGTATATTTAGTTGGCGGACCAGTTCGCGATTTACTCCTTAATAAGCCAGCTAAGGATTGGGACTTTACAACTAACGCCACCCCCCAAGACATGCTTAAGCTCTTTCCAGATGCATTCTATGATAATGCATTTGGAACAGTAGGAGTTCCTGTCGCTAAAGATACTCCAGACCAATCTGTTGTAGAGGTTACCACATACCGTACAGAGCAAGGCTATTCTGATCGACGACATCCAGATAATATAAGTTGGGGTAAAACAATTGATGAAGACTTATCGCGTCGAGATTTTACTGTCAATGCCATGGCGATTCCTTTTAAAGATGGACAGCTTGATCATAAAGAAATTGTTGATCCATTCCATGGTCAGAAAGATTTAGAGAAAAAAATAATTAGGGCAGTTGGAAATCCCCAGGAACGATTTAAAGAAGATGCACTTCGTCTCATGCGAGCAATTCGTTTTGCAACACAACTAGGCTTTAGCATCGAGAAGGAAACGCTTTCTGCAGTTGTTGAAGACGCTCCGCTCATCCAAGACATCGCCAATGAGCGCATCCGTGATGAGTTGATGAAGATCATCGCAAGCGACTATCCATTTGATGGGATTATGCTTCTTAAAAATACTGGTCTTCTCCACTTTATTTTACCTGAGCTGCTCGAAGGTATAGGTGTATCTCAGAAGCGTCCAGGACGACATCACACTACAGACGTCTTTGAACACAATGTCTTTTCACTTAAGTTCTGTCCGTCTCCGAATCCAGTTGTGCGCTTCGCGACACTTATCCATGATGTTGGTAAGCCGCGCGTTGCAGCTAAAGATGCACAAGGCTACGTTATCTTTCATAATCATGAAATCGTTGGCAGTCGAATGGCGTATGAAATAGCTGATAGATTGCGCTTTTCTAAAAAAGATCGTGATAAAGTAGCCAAACTTATCAGATGGCATATGTTTACTGTAGATGAGCATATCACTGATAGCGCTGTCAGAAGATTTATTAGACGTATAGGAGCAGAAAATGTTCAGGACATGATGGATTTACGTATAGGTGACCGGCTTGGCGGTGGTACTCAAACAGCTGAAAGTTGGAGACTAAAACTCTTTAAAAAACGTGTCGAGGAGCAGCTCGCTCCGGCACCCTTTGGTATCAATGATCTAGCAATAGATGGAAATGATATCATGCAGGAGCTTAAGATCAAACCAGGACGAATTATCGGCGACCTCTTACAAAAACTCTTTGAGGAAGTAGATGAAGATCTTTCTAAAAATACGAAAGAGTATTTACTTAAAAGACTGCATGAGATACACTCAGCCTGATGTCATACACCGACTTTATCTCCTCCACTCTGACTGAAGCTGCTAAAATTGCAAATGACAAATTTGGTCATGTCACTGGAACGACAAAGACAGGTGATAACAACCAAGTATTAACAGAAGCTGACCTTGCTATCGGTCAATTTATTATTGCAGAAATAAAAAAGGCATTCCCAAACTATAACGTCATCGATGAAGAAGCTGGAGTAATCGATAATAGTTCAGACTTCACATGGGTTATCGATCCTATCGATGGCACAAGTAATTTCGCATCAGGTCTACCGATGTATGGAATTATGCTTGGCCTTCTCCAGGATGCCACTCCTATTGCTGGAGGAATCATCCTTCCTTACTTTAATGATCTTTGTATTGCTGAGAAGGGTAAGGGAGCAACATCAAATGGTAAACGTATTTCAGTTACGGCTGAGAGAAATCTTATGAAAACGCTTGTTGGCTACTGTATCGATGGCCATCAAGAAAATCCAGAATTAACTAGGCAAGAAACGAAATTGTTAGGTGAAATAGTATTGAATATCCGAAACCTTCGCTGTAGTAATAGTGCATTCGATCTAGTCATGATAGCTGAGGGGAAATATGGTGGCTTATTAAACCGCACGAGTAAAATTTGGGATAATGTTGCGCAGCAGATAATTATTGAAGAAGCAGGCGGAATCTACTCAGACTTTTTTGGTAATCCAATGGATTATTCTGATCCTCTCACTAAGGCTAAAGCTAATTTCACCTTCTGCGCTGCATCCCCTTCTCTTCATGAACAACTCCAAACTATCATTAAAGAATATGGACAATAAATTTCCAAAAGGCATAGAGGTTGCTGCCTGTGGCCTCGTCAGAAGACAAGATGGCAAATTGCTGTTTGCAAAGTCGCCGAAATGGTCTAACAAATGGGTCATCCCTGGCGGACATATCGAGATCGGTGAGACTATCATCGATGCCACACTTCGAGAAGTAAAAGAAGAAACACAGTTAGATGTCACTTATGTAACACTCATTCACGCTGGCGAAATAATCGACCCAAAAGAATATAAAAGACCTGCTCATTTTATTTACTTTACCAACCTGGTAACTACTAAGGAGAATGAACCGACTCTAGATAATAATGAACTAGTCGACTATCGCTGGGTCACACCTGATGAGGCACTCGAGCTTGATCTCGCATACCCAAATCGCTTAATTGTTGAGAAATACCAAGAATATCTAAAAGAAAATAATAATTTGCTATAATAGAGCCATGACTAAGCAACAACTCCAAGAAGAATTAAAGCAAGCAATGCTTGCCCGCGATACTGATAAAACATCAGTTCTTCGCATGATTATTTCTGCGATCGGATATTACGAAATTAATAAAGGTGGCGCTGGTTACGAAGCAACCGAGGAGGATGTTTTAAATGTTTTGCAGTCTCAAGCCAAACAGCGCAAAGACTCTATCGAACAATTTACCGCTGGTAATAGACCAGAATTAGCTGAAAAAGAACAGAAAGAATTTGATATGATCGCGACCTATTTACCAGCCCAAATGGGTGAGGATGAAATCAGAACTTTAGTTAAAGAAGCAATTGCGTCTTCTGGTGCTACTTCAGCACAAGACATGGGTAAAGTCATGGGTGCTTTAATGCCTAAGACCAAAGGCAAAGCTGATGGTGGCTTGGTAAGTAAAATAGTTCGTGAAGAGTTATCGCAATAATGCTCTACTTCGTTACCGGTAATAAAGAAAAAATATTCCACGCTCGACTTAAATTAGATCCAGAAGGTATTACCTTTACCCCCAAAGATCTCCCTCTTAAGGAAATTCAATCTGAATCAATTAAAGAAATTGCGATTGATAAAGCAGAGCAAGCATATAAATTGCTACAAAAACCACTCATTGTTAAAGATGATGGTTGGTTCATAGAAAGTCTTAATGGGTTCCCTGGCCCGTTCATGAAGTACATTAACTCCTGGCTAACGGTGAAAGATATTCAACATCTGATGAAAGATAAGAAGAACCGAACTATTTTATTTCATGAGGTTATTATCTATATCGATAACACGCAGACGAAACAATTCAGTAATAAAATAAGTGGTGAGCTACTTGATGAACCTAGAGGTAATAATCTTCCTTTTTCTGAATTATCAACATTTAGGAAAGATAGAAAATCAATGGCGGAGTGTATAAATGAAGGGATAGATCCTTTTGATGAACACAAAATCTGGAATGACTTTGCAGATTGGTATAAAACTATTTCTTAGACGAAACCTTTCGCTTCTGATCCCATTCATGCCAAGCGACAAGAAGTGGTGAGGCATTAAAAATACTTGAATACGTTCCACTGGCGATACCTATCAGGAGTGCGACTACGAACCATCTTACCGTTTCTCCACCGAAAATGAGTAACGTAAGTAAAACGAGAATTGCAGTAAGTGAAGTATTTAATGAACGAACGATTGTCTGTAGAATTGAGTTATTAACGACAGTCGCGAAGGGTACACCGCTTACTTTCAGTAGATTCTCTCTAATGCGATCAAAGACAACGATCGTATCATGAACTGAAAAGCCGATGACGGTTAATACAGCAGTTATGAAAAGACTATCAACTTCTACATTAAGGAAGTGACCAAGAAGTGAGAAGATGCCTAAAACGACGAGTACGTCATGGAGAAGCGCGATTACCGCACAGACACCAAATCTCCAGCTACTCGCAGGCTTTGGAACTTTTCTAAATGAAATCGCGATGTAAAGAACGATCAGCGCAGATGCGAGTAAGACAGAGTAAAATGCTTTTGTTGTCGTTTCTGCACCTATAGTCGGACCGATACTTTCAAATGATTCTTGTTTGACACTCGTATCAATTTTTTTAAGATCAGAGAGCAATTTCGCATTCTGTTTTTCGTTAATCGGTGCTGCCTTGATAATAACATCTTTACCAGATGGCTGAACTGTTGAGACCTCGATCTTTTCTGAATTGAACACTTGCTTTACTTTTGTGACCGTCTCAGGGGATACTTGTTTGGCGAACGTATAGGTAGTTCGAGATCCACCAGTAAACTCAATTGACAGCTTAAGTCCATAAAGCAAAAGTGAGATAATTCCAGGCACGATGATCAGGAGTGAGATGATAAAGTATAAATTTTTTCGTCCAATTATATTTAACATATATTTTGAAGAGGTGACTCCCCGCCTTCTATTCAATCTGCGGGGTGTCTCCTCTGTATTATCTATAAACTATTCGTAATAATGTTCTCGTCACAGTAATCGCTGAGAATAATGATACGACAACTCCGATAGCAAGTGTTAACGCGAACCCTCGCACAATACCTGTACCAAAAATCATTAAGATACTACTCGTAATGAGACTCGCGATATTACTGTCGCGAATTGACGCCCAGGCTCTCGAAAACCCTAGGTCAAGTGATGCAAATTCTGACTTCCCTTTACGCATCTCTTCACGCATACGTTCAAAGATCAGGATATTCGCATCAACCGCAATTCCGATTGAGAGAATAAATCCTGCAATTCCCGCTAAGGTCATCGTAACTGGGACGAGTCTGAAAATTGACAAGGTGATTAAGGTGTAAATAGTCAACGCAATACTCGCAATAACTCCTAGTCTTCCGTAAAGACTAATCATAAAGATAACAATTACTGCAAATCCGATCAGTCCTGCGATAAGACTTTTATGCACAGTCTGACTACCCAGTGTTGCACCAACTGCTTTTTGCTCTAAGATCTGAAGAGAGATTGGTAATGCACCAGCATTAAGCTGAATCTGGAGTGCTTTCGCTTGGGGGATAGTAAATTGTCCGGTAATTTCTGCTGTACCTGTAAGAATAGGCTGATTAACTCGAGGTGCTTGGATGAGCTGATTATCTAAGACGATTCCAACTATTCTTCCAACATTTCTTTTGGTGATATCAGCGAATTTCTTAGCACCATTAGAAGTAAAAGTAATTTCGACCTGTGGCTCGCCGGTGTTTTGGTTGAAAGTAACAGCAGCTTTCTTGAGATCCTTTCCGGTTAGGCCAGTATTATGAGCACTAGATCCTAAAATCTGTTCAACACCTAATGGGAGTGCTTGAGATGGTTTCGTCGTATTAGCTGATGAACTGGCACCTTCTTCCCAGAACGATAACTGCGCTGTCTGACCAATAAGACTTACTGCCTGGTTCACATCGGTAACTCCAGGAATTTCAACGATCACACGATAATCATTATTTACCTGAGAGGTCTGGACGAGTGGCTCTGAGACGCCAAAGAAATTAATACGTCTCTCAATCACTTCTTTAGCTGAATCCAATGCGTTCTTACGCTGATCCGCCGGGATATCTTTCATATTTGCACGTAGCGTAATACTCGTTCCTCCCTGAAGATCAAGACCTTCACGAAAAGCTACATTTTGCTGCAGATTAAGAGGTTTAAGAAGTGTATTGATAGTAACAAGCTTAATTGGCTTCTTAGCAAAAGGAAGAGAAATACTATCAGGAATATTAATAAGAAGAGCAATAAGACCAATTAAAATGATAAAAACAGTGAGGAAGTTCGACTGGCGTTTCATGACAACATTGTTTCCTCGTCACCGACGAGCATAACCCTTCCTCCTGCCAAAATGCCTGCGATAAATGGATCATTACGAGTTTTTCTAAATTTGAACTCGTCCTCAGTCATAGCCGTGTAATTAATCTCAGTACCGAGACGCTGCTCTTCTGTTCGAACAAGCGCTGCTAACTCTGGTAAGACGACAGTTCCGATCACCATGAAATCGACATCATCTGGGTTTTTCTTAATGCGTCTTACGAATTTAGAAGAAAACATAGCATATTTAATCTTGCCGAGTTTTGCTCGATTTTTCAAGACCTCATTACCAAGTCCAATCGTTTTTACCCCAATTTCGAGGAGATCAAAATAAAATGGATAATTTTTATCCAGGGAATAATAGACTCTATTTGCTCGTTGTTCTTTTTGAAGGATGCCGTGCTTCTCTAAAAATTGAAGTTCGCGTCTAACAGCATTAATTTCATCCCCCGTTCTGCGGACGCATTCGCGGACATGATACATTTCATAAGGAGTAGCCAAGAAGACGTTAAGTAATGTGACACGAGACTTTGATGTAATCAGATCAGATAACATAGCTCTAGAATGAGTAGTGGGGACAGTAGCTATACTATATAATAAATGAGTTCAGTTGGCAATGAGGAAAGAGCTTTTTGAATACAATACCTACTCTTATGACACAGTCACATCGCTGTAGGTAGGGACAACTTGGATCCAAATTTGACCCCTATTAAATTCGATCTCTTTCCCAGACGCTACATTTTTGATGACTGTTCTTGCTTCTCGGTCAGCTTTACTCCACGTGACTTTTATCTCTTTTCCATCTTGGAAGACTACGCCTGTACCACTTCCGATTGTTTTAAATAATTCATGAAGATTATTCTCATAGCCATCGTTAGCTCTGCTTTCTTTCTCATAAAGAATGACAACATTTTTAGGAGAAAGCTGCTTTTTCGTATTGTTATCCAGATGTGCAGTACCGCCATTAGTTCGTGCATAAGTATTTGAGGTTGGATTATATGTCCAAACTACATCATACGCTGGATTTCCTTCCCAGAAGTTCATCGAGATTTTCTGACTCGTTGGTCTATTTGAGGAAGCTGCATCATCCTTAAATGACCACTTTACGAAGTCTGCATCCCAAGCATCACCTTTTTTATCTACATTTGTCAGATCGCGCTGAGCGCCAATTGCCCACAGACCTGTAGTTGTTGAGTACATCGTATGTTCTGTAGCCACAGGATGACCGAGTCTTCCTTCGTCACGCTTAAAAGTCGGGAAGCCGATCGAGAACTGGTTAAGATCATTATAGGTATTCCAGCCATAATCAACGATCTGCCCGAGAGCATCTGCTGGTCCTGGCGTATTTGCGCCGCCAACATGGGCATAAAGAGGATTCGGACCATATTCTGATATCCAGTCCAAGAAGTAGGTTCTCGCTGATCGTACAGGTCCTACGATGCCTGCATCCTGACAATAAAAGACTCCCATAAATCGAGTAATTCCGCCTTCAGCGAGAGATTCATAGACAATATCAGCAAAGGACAGACCTGACTGTGGACGCGCATCGGTGGAATTTTCGACCATTACGCCAAGTGGACGATGTTTTTGCCACCAGTCTCGCTGCTGCTTGGTATACATGGCACCGTTGAGGGGACATTCTTCAGTTTTTGGACCTGAATTATCAAATTCTAAAGCACCATAAGCATTTGTCTTCTTGGTATCAACTGGAGCAACAGCTGTAGTACCTGATGATTTAGCGAAGAGAGAATAAGAAATACCTGTAGATAAAAGGTATAACCCTATTGCAGCGATAATGAGCAGATTTTTATTTCCCATGTTCTTTTCCAAATGTCTTTGCCTGACTGACAGCTTTTAATTCCTCGTCAGACAACTCATGTTCAACTCCCTTTCCATTTATTACTTTCTTTGCATACCATCTTGTACCGGTTCGAGAATACAAACCAGAAATTACGACTCCTGTGTTATGTGCATCAAGTAGGGATAAAATAAAACTCTGGTCACCACCTGTATCCTTAAAAGGATTAAAGCGAACCAGACCTATCTTTTGAATATGCAACGAACTATCCTGTTCAATCTTATCATACTGCCCCGATAAATTGGCAATATCCTTTTTTGCGACATGTAACTCGCCTAGAATTTTATCGAGTACAGAAGTCAGTGATTCTGTGGTAACACCACTGATAAGTTGATCATAATGCCTTTTATAAAGGATGACAACAAATGTCAAAACTATAAGCCAAATGAAGAAAATTCCGAGAACAATGAGGGGGACAATGCCGAGCATACATGGTCATCTTAGCCTCTTGACAGCCTCAGTGTCAATAGTGTAACCTTTCCTACTATAATGGCAAAGAAGAGAAAAACACGCTCACAAAAATATGCTGCGGATCTTCGTCAGCATGTGAGTTCTTCTCTTACTACTAATACGGCTGTTTCACTCTCAGAAGTAGGCATTCAGCCTCTTAAGACCTCTCACGTTAGTTCTCATTCAAATCTTTCCGAATATCATTTCGTGCGGCATGACCTCATAAAAACCTCAACAATCACCGGAGCTATTATTCTTGTTGAGCTTGTGTTATTCTTTGTAGTGAAGCTATAAAATGCATACTATGACATACTTTTCTTCCTTTTTCTCGCCTACCATTAACGCGTCTATGGCTCGTCCATAACAAGAAATGGTATTGAAGGGAGGTGACTTATCCATGGCAGAAATGTATTGTGTAAAATGTCGTGCAAAGCGCGATGATCCAGCCGCTCAAGCTGTTACTATGAAAAATGGTAAACCAGCTATGAAGGGAAAGTGCCCAGTTTGTGGTACAGGAATGTACAAGATTGGTGCAGCTAAGTAACCTTTGCTGACTATTTCTTCTTGAAGATTCTCATAGAGCCTTCAAGAAACATATAAAACCCCGTCTAAGACGGGGTTTTTCGTGGACTAGTCACAGCTTTCGTGATTACATCAATGAATCAAGAATTGGGTTTATGTCGATATCCTCAATTGACTGATCGACGAGATGCTTTTCAGCAATCTGCGGGATCTGTTCATCCCACGTTGGACGACTTTCCTGGTACAGAAGTCCGACCGCCACTCGCTCCTTTTCTCCTTCTTGCAGAGCGTGCTTAAGAGGCCACTGTTCAGCGACCTCAAATGCCTTGAGTTTATTAGAGACGTCGTGGCCAGTATCTTGAACATTATAAATATGTTCATTAAACCAGGTATAGGTATTCTTGAGGTTAAATGTTACACACGGCTGCATCGAGTCGATAATTGAGAATCCTTTATGTCGGATTGCCTCGACCATAAGTTGAGTCTCAAGTTTAGTATCCCCTGCATACCCTCTCGCGACGAACGTCGCTCCCGCTGCTAAGGCACTACTGAGTGCGTTGAGTGGTGCTTCAACAGTCGGCACCGGAGTAACTTTATTTTTCGTTCCAATATCAGTCTCAGCCGAGTACTGACCAGTCGTCAGGCCATAGATCTGATTATTATGCACCAGAAGTGTCAGATTGATATTCCGCCTTGCCGCATGAACGAGGTGATTGAACCCTTCAGCATACTGATCTCCATCTCCTCCGATAACAATGACTGTAATCCCGGCATTAGCGAGTTTTATCCCCTCAGCAACAGGCATCGGACGGCCATGCAAACCGTTAAAGCCATACGTCTTGACCCAATACGGGAGCTTTCCTGAGCAGCCAATACCTGAAATGAGAACGACTTCCCAAGGATTTAGCCCTAACTGAACGATAGCATTTTTCAAAGATACCCAGATGCCAAAGTCACCGCACCCAGGACACCAATTAGGATGATCGTGAGTTACTTCTAATTCTTTAAAACTAGCCACGGAGCACCTCCTTTACTTGCTCTACGATATCTTCTGGGAAAAATGGTCTGCCGTCATATTTGCGATAGCGGTGACTAAACGTGATACCTGTTTTTTCTCTGATCAGAGCTTCAAACTGACCTGTATAGTTAGCCTCAACCACTATCGTTTTCTTTGCTCTTTTAAGAAGAGTCGTTACTTTTTCACTAGGGAACGGGCTGAGGAATGAAATGTTAAGTAAATTAGCTGAAATATTTTCTTTTCGTAACATTTCGATTGCATCGAGTGCTGAAAGTTTGGTAGATCCGAATGATACGAGTGTGATATCTGCATCTTTATCACCAATGATGTCAGGTAAAAAGATATCTTTCTCTGCTGTTTTTAGCTTTTTAAATCGTTTCTCCATCATGGCAGTTCTTACATGTGCTTCTTCGTTATACAGCCCGTGTTCATCATGCTCATCTGATCCGCTCAACCCGATCCCGCCTTTTTGCCCGGGAAGCGAGCGAGGTGAGACGCCATCATCTGTTAGGAGATACCGCTTATAATCTTTTTCATTTGCTAAATCCGCGTCTTTGATGAATTTTCCGCGCTCAAGCTTAAACCACGATGCATCTGCTTTCATCTCAGTCATAGGCACAGTTCCATGTCCCTCCATCAAATGCTTATCAACGAGGATGATAACTTGGAGCTGGTACTTCTCTGCGAGGTTGAAGGCTCGCATGGTGTATGAGAACGCCTCTCGCATATCACCAGGAGCGAGAACGATACGTGGGAAATCTCCCTGAGCTGCATGGAGTACAAACTGCAGATCTCCTTGATCACTCCAGGTCGGCATGCCGGTGGCAGGACCAGGACGCATACCCATGACGATGACCAGTGGGACCTCCGCTTGGGCTGCCAGACCTAAACCTTCCGACATGAGGGCAAATCCACCACCAGATGTCGCGACCATCGAACGAACACCTGCATACGCAGCCCCTATTGCCATATTAATGCCGCTGATCTCATCCTCAGGCTCTTTGAGAACGATCCCGTACTTAAGAGCGTGCCCTGTGAGGTTCGTCATGATCATATTAACGGGAGTCATCGGGTAAATCGCGGCGAATTTAAGTCCTGCTTTAATAGAGCCTAACGAGACTGATTCAGCCCCTGAGATAAGTAAACATTTTTGCTCTCTCTTTTCGATGTGGATATGAAAACGTTTAGGATGCTTTTTAACGAAGTCAAAGCCAGCTTTTGAGGTCTTAATATTAATTTCTGCGACGTCATCTCCCTTACGGCCAAATGTCTCTTCCATCATGTTCTGGAGAATCGTATAGTCATCTGAAAAAAGCGCTAATGATGCACCCATTGCTATCGTATTAGTCATTAACCGCTCTACATCTAACTCCTTAACCATATCTCCCAAAGGAAGCGGAATCAGCAATTTATCATCACCGAATTCTCCATCGGCAATTTTTATAATGTTCGAGTCATAAAGTATAGCTGCATTCTCTGCTAATTCTTCTTTATGTTTATCGATCGTCTCTCTATTTAACGCGACGAGGATATCGACTGTTTTTTTAGGGGCATGGATGACCTCTGTTGAAGCTCTTACGAAGTAAGCATTATGTCCGCCACGGATAAGTGAAGGGTATTCTACGTAATCAAAGACCGAGAGACCAAGCCGAGTAAAAATCTTGGACATGGTGACGCCAGTCGTCATAATGCCGTAACCGGCTTCTCCACCAATAAGCCACTGAAGATCAATCATTACTTTTATAGTAGCAAGGAAATAATTTTCTTACTAGTCTACAATCGTTTCGAGGTATTCTTTAAATTTCTCAAGCGCTCGTCTTCTATGTGAGATCTTATTTTTCTCCTCAGTTCCTAATTCAGCAAAGGTCATACCTCTTCCTTCAGGCTCGAAGATCGGATCAAATCCCCAGCCGTCATTACCCCGCTCTTCAGTTGTCAGTACGCCACTGACTTCTCCCTCAAACATATGGATATTTTCACCGTCATAAAATCCGACTACAGCTTTTGCAGTAACTTTTCGATTACTTTCGTTACTCAGCATCCTTAAAAGCAGATCATTTTCTGTCTGACCCGAAAGTCTCATGAATTTTACGAATGGACCAGGGAATCCATTCCAGCTATCGACGTAAAGACCAACATCATCGACAAAGACAGGTTTTTTTATTTGCTCGTATGCTGCTTTGACTTTTTTCTCGACAATTGCATGTAAATCCATCGACTGTATCTCATCCAATTCAATTTCAGCAATCTGAATCGGGATCCCTAAGATGTCTTGAGCTTCAGCAACTTTTCCTTTATTACTCGTTACAAAATACAATTCCATCTCTTGCATTATAGTCATTTGTGGTGTAGAAATGAAACATGACAAAAGAGGAAAAGGTAAAAGAAGTCTATAAAAGACTTAAAGAAATCTATCCGCACCCGAGAACTGCACTTGAGTTCAAGACTCCTTTCGAATTACTCATCGCAACTATTCTGTCAGCACAATGCACTGATAAATTAGTAAATACAGTAACACCTGAATTATTCAAGCACTATCCTGACGCCAAATCTATGGCTAAAGCCTCTGTTGAAGATATCGATAAACTCATCACTAAAGTTACCTTCCATGGGAATAAGGCAAAAAATCTTAAAGCTGCATCTGAGCAGATAGTTGAGAAGCATAATGGAGAGGTACCAGATAACATGGAAAACCTAGATGCACTTCCAGGTGTTGCGAGAAAAACAGCTAATGTCGTCTTAGGTGACGCATTCCATAAGTCAGAAGGCATCGTCGTTGACACCCATGTCATAAGAGCTGTTGGAAGGCTGGGATTAAGTGACTCAGACAAACCTGAGAAAATTGAAGAAGATCTGATGAAAATAGTTCCTAAGGAATGGTGGATCGAATTCCCCCACCTGTTAATTCTCTACGGTCGTGAATACGCTCCAGCGCGACCAAAGCCAGGAGTGAAAGATATCCTCGAGGATTTATACGTCTAGATCTCAAAAACCTGTTGATTTATAAATGCAGCTAAGGCTGCGATCACACCATCTCGATACCCTTCTTTGCGCGTAATCGTTTTACCTGTCATTAGACCGAAGTGACCATTAGTCTGCTTGGAATTTTCGACATTAAAAACGATGTCTACTACTTTCCCGAGTTCCTTACCTTCTTGAATTAATTTCATCATTTTAGGCGGTACTTCCATTTTTATTGAGGATCCGACGCCTTTATGACCTTTACTATCTAGTACGACTATCCAGCCGCAGTCAAACCATTTATCACCTATTAGTTGTAATCCTCCTTCTAAACCGACTCCAAAGTCTGAATTTAATTTTTCTAATGCAGCTTGTGCACGATTAGTAGCACCCATAATGCTCTCACCATCAGACATTGGCTGATCTGGCACACCAGAGGTGACGTCTACACCAATATATTCAAACTTCTTGTCTGGCCAAACTTTAGTAAAAGCTTCTTCAACAGCTTGAATTTTTACGGGGTTTTTTGTTCCGATTGCAACTTTCATTTATTCACAGCAGGGATCTTTATAACCGCAGTTATGACAGACAGCATCTCTGCTTCCTGGCATAAGTCCGATCGGCTCTTTGCAGACAGGACACAACTGCTCTTTAGCATCATTATAGGGATCACTGATATATTCGTAAATCCCCTCTACTTTTGTATTCATAAAGAAAGGGTTTCTCCCCTACAGTCAAACCAATATTTACTTGATTGCATCCTGCAATGTGTCAAGTGCAAGTAATGCACATTTTTTACGTGACTCGCTTATTCCAATATCGAGGAGTCCGAGCATATCCTCCGAGCTTATCTTTTTTAATTGATCGATAGTTTTATCTTTTGCAAATTCAGTTAACATCGATGCTGCAGCGATACTAATGGCACACCCTTTACCGATGAATGCTACATCAAGTTTTTTATCGGAATTTTCTTTAATAAATATCTCGATGTCATCACCACAAAATGGATTTACTTCTTTTGATGAAAAGTCCGGATTTTCAATTTTTCTTAAATTTTGTGGGTCTTTGAAGTGCTCTAAGATTTCATCACGATAAATACTCATATTAACTAAATATTTTTTGGACTTTTTTAATTCCTTCTAATAACTTTGCAATATCATCTTCAGAGTTATAAAGAGAAAAGCTTGCACGTACTGACGCGGGTATTCCTAAGTAAGTATGGAGTGGCATCGCACAGTGATGACCTGCCCTGACACAAATATTTTCATCGGAGAGGATTTGTGCAATGTCATGCGGATGTGCAGACTCCATTACGAAAGATACGACATTACTGCGCCCAAATTTGTCATCAGGTCCAAAGACTTTCACTTCCTCAATTTTTTTTAATTCTTCAACACAACGGAAAGCGAGAGACTTTTCATGTTCACGAACATTTTCCATACCAATAGTTGTTAAATAATCAATCGCTGCGCCAAGACTAATAATGCCTGAGATATTAATCGTTCCTGCCTCAAATTTAGTAGGCGGAGGCATAAAGGTTGAGTTCTCTATACTTACTTCTTTTATCATATCTCCCCCGAACTGATATGGAGGCATCGACTCAAGCAAATGTTTTCTGCCATAAAGAATGCCTGTTCCAGTCTCTGCCATCATTTTATGCCCTGAAAAAGCTAAGAAATCACAATCTAGTTCCTGTACATCAACTGGTTTGAACGGGACAGCTTGGGCTGCATCAACAAGGATAACAATATCAGGATTGTGTTTTCTAATTTCATCAACAAATTTCGCTACCCAGTTAATAGAACCTAACATGTTAGAGACATATGGAAGTGCAAATAGCTTAGCGTCTTTTGTTTTTTGGATAACTTCATTCTCATCTAGCTTGCCAACTTCATTAATACCGATAACACGAAACTCAGCTCCTTTATGCATAGCCAACTGCTGCCAAGGGACGAAATTAGCATGATGATCCATAATAGTTGTAACCACTACATCACCCTTTTTAATATTTTTTTGTCCCCACGTCGACATAACGAGGTTTATACTCTCTGTGGTGCCTTTAGTAAAAGTAATTTCTTCTTTAGCTGAGGCATTAATAAATTTGCAGACTTTCTCGCGTACCTCTTCAACTTTTGCTGAGGCTTGCTCAGCAATTGCATATAGTCCTCTATGGATATTTGAATTGTAGGACTTGTAAAATTCATCGACAGCATTGATTACTGCTTGTGGTTTTTGCGAGGTTGCTCCTGAGTCTAAATAGACAAGATGAGGATGCGTTGTAAAAATCGGAAAGTCTTTTTTATAATTCATATTTTCGTAAGAATGATTTAACTTGTTTTATTACTTTTTGCTGTTCTTCAGGTCTTAACATTTTTATTAATGGTTCAAAAAACCCGCTTACGATTAAGGCTTCAGCTTCCTTCTCAGATAGTCCCCGGCTTCGCAGATAAAATAATTGTTCCTGATCAGGTCTTCCAATAGTTGACCCATGCCCTGCTTTCACCTCATTTTCATCGATCTCAAGTGAAGGGACACTTTTACCTTTGGCATCATCAAAGAGAAGTATTTTCGAGCGAAAATATCCGTCACTATTTTTCGCTCCTTTAGTAATTCTCACTAAGCCATCGTTGCTAAAGACTGACTTATCAAACAAAACAGCTCTCAGCATTGTAAGACTTTTTGTGTTTTTCCCGATGTGATCTACATCAGTGTTAAAAATAATTCTGTTATCTTTACTACCTAAAAAAATACCACAAAGCAGAAAAGATGAATTATCACCTTCTAGTCTTACCTTTACAGTTACTTCTTTCTCACGACCATTGAGCCAAATAAATGGATAAATAACTTCTTCGTTATTCTTAACACATAATTCAATAATTTCTGTATCCATCACTCTTACTGTATTAACCTACTGATCCGACCATTTCTAACTGGATTAACCTATTAAGCTCTACAGCATATTCCATTGGTAATTCACGGACAATTGGCTCGACAAATCCATTCACTATCATAACCTCGGCTTGTTGTTGTGGTATTCCTCTACTTTGAAAATAAAATAACTGCTCTTCTCCGATTTTCGAGACCGATGCTTCATGTCCGATACTTACTCTCTCTTCATTAACCTTCATTACTGGATATGTATCCGAGCGACTTAACTCGTCTAGTAGCAGCGCATCACACCTAACAGTCGACTTACTATTTTCAGCTCCTTTAATAACATGTAATAGTCCCCTATACGACGTCCTACCACCGTCTTTACTTACTGACTTAGAAGTAATAACAGAAGTCGTTTCCGGTGCGAGATGAATAGCTTTCCCACCAGCATCTTGATGCTGCCCTTTCCCAGCAAAAGCTAACGACAAGACTTCTCCTCTGGCTTTTCTCCCTCGTAAATAAACAGATGGATATTTCATCGTTAACTGACTACCTAAGTTCCCATCTATCCATTCACCAAATCCTTCTTCCTCCACGAACATTCTTTTAGTGACTAAGTTATAAACATTACGACTCCAGTTCTGAATAGTTGTGTAGCGAACTCTTGCACCTTTTTTAACCATAATCTCAACAACAGCTGCATGGAGTGAATCTGTCGTAAAAATAGGAGCTGTACATCCTTCAACGTAATGGACGTATGATCCTTCATCTGCGATGATAAGCGTCCTTTCAAATTGTCCCATGTTACGAGCATTAATACGAAAATATGCTTGCAGTGGCAGCTTAACATGAACCCCCTTGGGAACATAAATAAATGACCCACCGGACCAGACAGCAGTATTAAGCGCAGCGAATTTATTATCACCAGGTGGAATTATCTTTCCAAAGTATTCTCGTAATAACTCAGGATACTTCTTAACCGCGGTATCAGTATCACAAAAAATAACTCCTTGGCTCTCAAGCATTTTTGAAAGATTATGATAAACGACTTCGGAGTCATACTGAGCGCCAACTCCAGCCAAGAACTTTTTCTCAGCTTCTGGAATACCAATTTTGTCATAGGTAGTCTTAATTTCTTGCGGGAGGTCCTCCCATTTAGTTACCTGCTTTTCTGTGGGCTTAACATAATAGTAGATATTATTAAAATCAATTTTTGAAAGATCTCCACCCCAGGTCGGCATCATTTTTTCCTCAAAAATTTTTAGGGCTGCTAATCGGATATCAAGCATCCAGGCAGGTTCATTTTTCTGGTGTGAAATCTCACGAACTATGTTCTCTGATAATCCCTTAGGGGTAGAGTAAATGGGTATAATGTCGTCGTGGAATCCGAACTGGTACGATGATAAATCAAATTGCTGCATATCCTTCTTTCTCAATTCGACGAACAAGACTGATCTTCCCAGATTTTTTTATTTTGCCGTCAATTAAGACATGCACTTTATCAGGTTTAAGAAAATGAAGAATTCTTTGATAATGAGTAATAATCAGAATACCAATCTTTTCTTCTTTAACGACTTTTTCCAAAGCCCGGGCAACAATTTTTAGACTATCAACATCAAGACCCGAATCAATTTCATCAAGAATGACATACTTCGGCTTAAGTATTAAAAGTTGAGCTATCTCTGCTCTTTTTCTCTCCCCTCCTGAAAATCCTTCATTTACACTTCGCTGCATGAATGATTCGTCTAATTGAACAGCTGTAAGAGCATCTTTCACTTTCTTTTTAAATTCAGACAGTGGCATCTTCTCGTCTTTATGAAGTGTTTTATAGGCAGTCCGGACAAAGGCGAGAAATGAGACGCCAGTTATCTCAACCGGATTTTGAAATGAGACAAAGAGTCCTGCTTGGGCTCTCTCCTCGGGAGTAGTACTAAGCATGTCGTTATCTTCGATGACAAATTCTGATCCTGTTGTTACCTCATAACCTGGGTGTCCCATGAGACTCATGGCGAGTGTCGATTTACCAGCACCATTTGGACCCATGATGGCATGAATCTCGCCAGGTATTATAATTAGATTTACTCCTTGAAGAATTTCTTTAGCAGAAGTTCCCGCTCTGAGGTTACCGATGCGAAGCATTAATCATCAAGTTTACTTGCTTGATTGGGTGGTGTCAAGAAATTATTCCTTACCAGTATAGTGTACAAGTCTAAAAATCTTAACATGCGGGCCATCCCATTCACCAGTAATTTCTGCTCTGCCAAATCCTGAAACTTCAAATACAGGATAGCCCAATGGTCCACAACTTAGATCCTCACAAACCACCATTAATTGATCGGTGACTGTCTTTCGTTCTGGGTCAGTAAACTGGTTTTGCATCTCAACAGGTTTATGTCCCAAAACTTCTAGATAGTAGCGATATGCATGATCTGAATTACCACCTGTAATTAAGGCAAAATTGTATGGTTTGTTGTCAGTATGAGCGATCACCATCTCAGCAATAGTTTTGACCTGATCTCTAATTTTATTTGGCGTATAGCGAAGCGGTACGAAAGAAAGATTATGAATAAATAAATAAGTAACTAGGATAATAAGCAATCCTTGAACTATTTTTTGTTTAGTAGCGTTATAACTTTTTTGGATCAGATTACCTACTAAGAAAAATGGCAATGGAAACATAAATCCAAGGTAATAGTCATAAATTTCTTTTTTATAGAATGCGAATAATGCAACACCAACGACAAGCCAAACTATCAGAGCTGTCTTTGCCAATTTATCTTTGATAATAATAACTGCAATAACCGAGGCTATGGCCACTACTAAAGTTATGACATACCAAAAATAAAGAGTCTGAGTCGTATGAATTTGAGTGAGATTAGTTAAAGGATATGCAGTTACCAGCCTACCAAAAAGTTTAAAAAACACTTCAGACACTTGAGCAAATGGGGACGAGACGACCACGGTATTAGAAGGAATCTGCCCGGTTAAAAATCTAAAAATAGTATTAAGATTTGGGAATCCATGGTGGAACTCGAAAGCCAGAAATGGTGACCACCCTGCTAAAAACCCAACGACGATCAGCACGTATTGAGATATAAGTGACAGGATATTTAATCTTTTTGTTGCTACGATAGAGCCGACAAATAAATAGATAAAGACAATGGCAATGAGAAAAAGCGCTAAGTATTGTAATTGGATAGCTATTCCTAATAGCAGTCCGATCAGCAGATACTTCCAAAATACTGGCTTGGTAAATGACAAATAGCAAAGATACAAAACAAGTAATGAGACAAAAGGTAAAGGATTTGGATTCCAAGACGAGTGAGAATACGTTATAACAATCGGTGAAACCGCATACAATGCAGCCGCGATAAGAGCTGTACCTGTGCTAAACCATTTCTTCCCTACAATAAACACTAAGAGCACTGTGAGGATTCCAAGCAGTGCGATAAAGACAGCAGGACCTACTGGATCATAATTGAATAGCCAAAGAAATGGAGTAATAACATAAAAATAAATTGGTCCATAATAAAAATCTGCTGCACTAGACCTAGGACCAAGTAGCGTTATCTGCCCTTCTAGTATGTGCTTAACAGTCAAAACGTCACGTCCCTCATCTCCTAAGAAATTCATATAATCTGAGATGCGATAAAGTCTAAGGAAAGCAGCCAGAGCCAGTATGACATTGAGGATAAGATAGGTTTTATCAATAAAAAACTTTTGCAATCGAAGTATCATAATAACTAGAATAGGAGGTTATTTTTTCTTCCAGATGAATCTGTTATAGATAGTGAAGTTCCAAATGAGGAGGAAGAATGTCCCGACTAAAAAGTAAATGAAATAGAATTTTCTTCCAATAAGATGATCACCTAAATAAATTGTTCCAGTCTGAATTAAGATGACGCCAATTGCTGATGTGAGATAGAACTGAACTATTTTAATAAAGTACTGAGCAACACTCTTTACGCGATGTTCACGAAATGTCCAGAAATTATTAAAGTTGTAATTAGAAAAGATTGCTACAGCAGCTCCCGCAAGATTTGCAATTGATGGATTCCAATTCGCTTTGTCGACAAGAAGTTTTAGCATCACTGCGTTAATGACGAACCCTGTTCCTCCGACGACTAAAAATTTCATAAAACTCTCTGAATCTCGCATGCGTAGCTGTATCACTACTTTTAATGAATCAATCTGATCATTTCTATTAATTTTACTTTTACCTTGGGTTCGTTCGTAGAAAGTAATTGGAATCTCTTTGACTTTAGCTCCAGCTTTGACTATGTCGTGAAGAATGTTCATTTTATAAGCGAAATCTTTAGACAAAAGATGATCAAGATCGACTTTTTTAAGATAATCTGTCTTCGTAAGTTTGAAGCCAGATGTCATATCATGAATGCTAAACTTAAGCCAGACGATACGAGTAAAAAGACTCCCGAATTTACTTAATATTTTTCGGTCAGCACCCCATTCTTTAGGAATAGATCCGCCAGGAATATAGCGACTTCCGATAACATAGTCATAACCTTCATCCATCGCTGCTACTAAACGTGGAATATCATGAGGATCGTGTTGAAAATCTGCATCAAATTCGATTACTGCGTCTGCTTTTAACTCATCCATCGCATACTTCATACCGCGGATATAGGCAGCTCCGAGTCCATTTTTCTTTCCTTCAAGAAGATAAATATTTTTCCATTTCTTCTGATAATTTTTAACTACCTCCCCCGTACCATCCGGCGAACTATCATCTGGGATAAGAAGCATCATCTCGTGATCTTTAATCTTCGGGAAGACTTCTTCTTCAAGAACAGGAATCATCTTCTCGATGTTCTCTTTTTCGTTATAGGTTGGTGAAATAACAACAATCTTCATATCTTATGCTTTATAAGCATCAATCAGTTTAGTCAGTCCCTCCCTGAGACTTACCTTCGGCTCCCAGTCAAGAAGTTTTTTAGCCTTAGATATATCAGGTCGTCGCATGAGGGGATCATCTTTAGGTAAGCCTTCCTCATGGACAATCTCACTTTTTGACTGAGTTAATTCTTTAACCAGCTTAGCATATTCAAGAACAGTATGCTCATCTGTAGAGCCAAGATTCACAATCTCGCCTTTGGTATCTGGATAGAACATCAAGCGCATCAATCCTTCGAC
>CAZRDR010000066.1:0-6656 GCA_964598995.1 uncultured Gammaproteobacteria bacterium
CTCCCATGAGACTTCTGAAATGTGGATTAAGGCATCAATTGTCTTATCACCTTTATGAAGAAGAACGAAATAGCCAAAGTTAGTAACACTTGCGATCTCGCCTTTTACTTTGGTACCGTTCTTAAACTCACTAATGAGAGCGTTGAATTCATCAAGTGACATCGTCGTCTTCTGAGAGAAGATGATCTTATTGTCTTCACGATTCAAATCAGCGATTGAGACATTGATCGTCTTACCAACACTGAGTGGTCCTTGGGCTGTATTCGTGTGGGAGTTAGGTAAAAAGCCATTCAGACCGTCTTTGGTACTCACGACGAAGCCGCCTTTGGTGACTTCATGGATGGTGACCTCGACTTTTTCTTGTGACTTCTTGAGTTCCTCTAAGCGTGACCAGATGAGGTTATGAATAAAGCGACGGAGTGAGACAACTGGCTGACCGGATTCTGACTCTGGACTAATCACACTGACCTCTACTTCCTGTCCTACTTTAAGGAATGCTTTGATGTTATGTAGCATGTGTGGATCATGTTCCAGAACGATTGCCTGACCTTTAGCCTGGATATCAACGAGAATATCTCTTTTGTCCATACGTGAGATATGGCCTTTGACGAGGTCACCTTTTTTAAGAGAAACGACTGGTTTAGATGATTGTCTGGCCATCAGTTCGGCCATTGAAGTAGCACCTGTATTAGAAGATGTTGAAGCCATTTGTCATTACGCCTTTCATGATGAAGATAGGATGCAGTATAGCACTTGTAACGGTGAGATGCAATGAAGTTATTAACTCAACGGAATTATCTTTTCTTTATCCCCATGCTTAACAACGACTACTGATGATGTTTGAGTTACTTCTTTTCCTTGCACAAAGTGCAAATAAACAAGCGTATCATAAATCATATTCCAGGCATTAAATACTGAATTATAAATCAGCAGATACCCAGCAGCCAATAATACAAAACCAGCGATGTATTCTAGAGTACGAACTGGATCATTTATATTAATGAGGTTCAGTCTTTGAGTAACAGTCATTGCCACAAACGGGAATAAGTAACCTGCGAGCCTCAGAACAAAACCAGCACCTCCCCATTTTAAGTGGACAAGCATTTCTTTGGCCCAGGCCGTATCATAATAATCTGCTGCCCTTGTTATAGCCTGCTCAGGCGTCACGCTATCTAGCAGAAGCTCCTCAAAAATAAACCTTTTACCTCCCCAGTTAATCAACGATGACATCCTGGGACGTATTACGAGAATTCCTGCTCGAATAATTTTCTTTTTAACACTCATCACTTTTCGTATAGTAGATATGATACGTGGATCTCCTCCATTTTTTCTTTCTGCGACAGTAATAATTATTGCCGAACGAATGAAGGCATAGAAGAAAAACGCCAGATAACGCAGTATGAGCAAGGCGACAAAACTCAACAAGACTGTTAGAAGAATATCATTACTTGAAGGCAGGTTAGTCCGAAAACGTGAGAATATATTAAAAAATAAGCTTAAAAATATAAGCACTGTTACAACTGCATTTACTATCACCAGAATACCAGTAAATAACAACACTTCTTTATCTTTTCTGATAACAACGAAAGCTTGCTTTGATAATTCGTTTAAACTCGTCATGTTATCATTTTACCACTCTCGAGGTTCATAACAATAACTATTTCTCAGATGATAATATCGAATATTTTCGGGGTAGTTTCCATACTACCACTTCTTGCCGGGGGCTCACTTCTCTGCTTCTCTGTACGCCATTATAACGCCATCTCAGATTGGCATCTTTATTATGGAAATTAAGCTTTTCATCATTCGTAACGACAACTACGCCACCTTCTTCCAAACCTACACTCACAACATCTGCTTCATCTACTACTCTCCTTTGTCTATCTTGTTGGTCAGGTTCAAAACGTCTATTGAGGTGTGTCTCAAAGCTGATTAATTTAGTCAGACCAACTCCAGGTCTGACCTCATTATGGAAGGGGGTAACCTCCCCCATTAAATGAGCACCTGCTGAAGTCCCAGATACAATTCTTCCAGAATGATAGAAGGAATGAAGCCTCCCTAACTGACCTGACCTTGAGAAATAATCAACTCCTCTGGATTGGTCTCCTCCGGTAAAGAACATGCCATCTGCTATACGCATGGCTGCGTCTGCTTCTTGGGGTATAAGGTGCACACCATGATGAATAGGCTCTTGCTGATGCCCCATCTGCTTAAATCTCTCACTGTAAGACTCAAACTGCTCTGTCGGGATTTGCGTATTTACTGTCGAGACAGCTAGCAGACCATCTTTAGGCAAATGATCAACGACCACTCCTAGATTTGAGTCAACTGCTGCCCCACCGATACCTATGAGCGTTCGCTCAGATCTTACTTTGGGCTGGAAATGCGAAGGCTCGAGTACCTCACGTTCGATTCTCGGGTCACCTGAGACTCGTCTTCCTGGTGCCAGCAGAAATTCTTTACCTCCAATAGTTCGTGGTTCTAAATCTCGGTACATACAAAAAATCCCCTTGCGGGGAGAAAAACATACAACGAATTCTCCCCTCCTTCAGAGATTAATGCGTGTAATCATGCGCTTAAATGTTACTGTCTTCATCTTCCTCAACTATACTCTCAGAACCAATCTCATGCAAGGCTTTCTTACCGGTTTCTTTCCTCTTCCTGCGTTCTTTCTTATGACCTGTCGGTATAGTTTCTAGACAATGAAGCTCGATAAACTCCATGATCTTTTGGTGCTTGAACTGCAGGATCTCTATGACGGTGAACTGCAGATCACCCAGGCTATCCCTCAGATGCTGCAATTCGTCACCTCAGATGAACTGAAAGAAGCTCTTACCTCTCACCTAGAAGAAACTCGTGCACAATCTCAAAAACTAGAAGAAGTCTGTAAAAAATATGATATTGATCTTGAAGGTAAGACGTGCGTTGGCATGGAGGGCATTATCGAGGAGGCAACTGAGTTGATGCAGGAAGCTATCCCCTCCTGGACACTTGATGCTGGGCTAATCAGTTGTGCCCAGAAAGTCGAGCATTACGAAATCGCAGGCTACGGAACAGCGGCTAGCTACGCCAAACAAATGGAACACAATGATTTATTAAATGTCTTACTTGATATCCTCCAGGAAGAAAAAAATGCTGACCAAAAGCTCTCGAGTATTGCTGAAGGACTTATTAATAAAAAAGCAGACAAAGGCATGGATATGCCTCAAGCATTTTAGCTATGAATAACATAATGCAGAAACCCGCCGATAAGGCGGGTTTTCTTTTATGCTAAAATACCCGCATGGCTGACAGTGAACGTAATTTCACACCCTACGAAGACCTCTCCCCACTTGGTCACCAAGCTTACTTGCGGGATAAGCATACGACAATTGAACCCAAATCTCCTGATATCCTTTTCCCACTCAACGATCTGTTAAGTATTATCGATGATGACCCTGGCCGTTTACTCCTTGCTGAGGACCCAACTGAACCACTTCCCCGTATTGAGCCTTCATCGGGTATTACTCTTTTTGAGGCACAGACCACACCACTAGTCCAACCCGACATAACACCTTACAATCGCACTATCTCAACTAGTGAACCACAACAACCGAAGGTTATGACGCGAAGACAGTTTCTTGGGGAACTTTTCAAATCATTACGGAACAAAAAAGATTAAGCTGCCACTTTGGTAATAGGGCTTCCAAATACTGGAAAGCCATCACTCGTCCAGAAGAATTTCTGTACATTAATCTGTCTGTCCCAGCCTGAACCTTTTCTCTTAGCAGAATGATAAATGATCCAATTCTCTGTCCCATCTGGTGAAGTCGTAAATGAGCAATGCCCAGGTCCAAAAACAGTCTCTGTTTTCTGAAAAACAGGTTCAGGATATTTCTCCCATGCCTGAGGATTAAGGATGTCCCCTGTTCTATTTATTAATAGACCCAAACAGTAATCGTCTGTCAGACTATGACTCGCTGAATACACAATGTAATAAATACCGTTTCGTTCCAAGATCTGAGGTCCTTCATTAATAGGTGCAGGACCATTTTTCTCCCATGCATACTCTGGTTTTGAGATACAAGTTCGTCTACCGATTAATGTCCACGGGTTCTTCATAGGAGTAACATAGATATCTTGCGGATGGCTTTTCGTTACTTCGTGTGGGATCTGATCATCATCTCCTGACCAGATAAAATACAGTTCTCCCGAAGGTTTCTGAAGTACAGTTCCATCAATTGCCCACTTATCGATTTCATCAGATAATTTCCCTTTGGCATGATAACTTCCCATCGCATCCTGCGTATCACTTTCAAGAACATAGATACGATTGTTATCACCATTCTCATCTGCTGCGGAATAATAAAGGTACCATCTGTTATAGATGTAATGGAGCTCAGGAGCCCATATATCAAATGATCCTTCTCCTGTATGAGGTGGATTCCATACGATGACAGATTCTGCAGCAGGAAGCCCGGCAATAGTACGAGCTTTTCGAACTTTGATAGGACACCATCCGGATGGAAGTTCTACAAAGACGTGGTAGTACCAGCCGTCTTTAAAAATCACATAAGGATCTTGTCCACTTGGCAGGAAAGGATTAGATAAAACCATAATGAGATAACTTCAATTCCCCTTAATAATAACAAAAGAGGATAATATAAGGAAAGAAATATGTATGCAAGCAGAACAATATTAGGCAGCCATGTCCTGTCTATACAAAAACGTCTGGCCTTCATCCCGAATAGCTGTCGTATCGAGCAGTACTTCATGCGGTGAGACAGGCCTACCAAACAGCGGCAACCCATCACTACTCCAGGTAAACGGTTGAGCATTTACCTGCCTTTCAAGACCCGACCCGGAGTACTGAGCCGAATGGTAAATAATCCAATCTCCTCCTCGAGGGGTAGTAATGTATGATGCGTGCCCTGGTCCGAATACTTCATCTGTCTTTGCAAAGACGGGTTGGTCGTATTTGACCCATGCCTCAGGCTCAAGCAGATCACTAGTCTTATTAGTTATCATACCCAGACAATAATCATCAGTGAGGGTATTTGAGGCAGAATTAATAATAATTGTCGTACCATCTCTTTGGATAACTTGCGGACCTTCGTTAACGGGCTGTGGACCTTTCTTTTCCCACGGGTATTGCGGTACCGAAATCTTCTTCGTCTCACCTGTTAAGGTCCAGGGGTTTTCCATTCGAGAAATATAGATGTTCTGAGGGTCTGGTCGAGTGTTCCCATTCTCATCTCTTTCTCCATCGACTGAGATGGTATCTTTACCTGACCAGACATAATAAAGGTCCCCCCCATCCTCAAACATTGTTCCGTCAATCCCCCAGGAAGTCTTTTCAGATCGTAATTCACCTTTTATCGTATACGGATCTTGGGGATGCTCTCCCCCTTGAAGGCTATACATTCGGTGAGGATCGCCAGGTCTACCACTCCAAGCGGCGACATTCATCCACCACGTACCTTGTATTCGCTTGATTTTAGGTGCCCAGATATCTCTTGATGCTGGTCCTTCTTGAGCAGGAGTCCAGACAGGTACTCGTTCAGCCGTGCGAAATCCGGTCAGACTATTCGCTTCAGAAACATAGACAGGAGTCCAACCAAGTGATGCTCCGGCATGAACATAATAATAATTATCACCATGTCTCGTTACAAAAGGGTCCTGCCCACGAGGTAATAAAGGATTACGAAACGCTCTACCTGGGACTTCTTCACGTTCTTCAAGCGCCACCCCAGACGAAAAAGCATCAAACCGTGGCTGCGAATGAAAATCTGCTCCGGTTGCACTAACTTCAGGACTCATAGTATGGATATTGTAGGAGGATACTCATCTCTCCTGCTTGACAATCCTTGAGCCTGACAATTGTCCAGTTGCTTACAATTACCTAACAAAAAGCCTCCTTGCGGAGGCTAACTATTTATACTGAGCTTGCCGAAGTACTAAAAAAGAGAAATATTCTGGCGATGGCCTATTGTCCCAGGCGTAAACCTAGTATCGTGAGCGCTAAGACGTTTCACTTCTCTGTTCGGAATGGGAAGAGGTGGTACCATCTCGCTCTAATCACCAGAAAATTTCTCTTTTTTAAATGCTTTTTGAGAGCTACTTAACAAGTGAAGAGATATATACCCTAAGGCATTTCCCCTATTTCTAGGAAATATGTCCTAGGGTGGAAATTATTGTTTTGTCTAAAAATCTACTGCTTGACCATTAGTACTGGTAGACTCAACACATTACTGTGCTTCCATCGCCAGCCTATCAACCTCGTAATCTTCAAGGGGTCTACGTGTCTTGCGACACATGAGATCTCATCTCGGAGACGGCTTCCCACTTAGATGCTTTCAGCGGTTATCCGATGGGAATCTAGCTACCCAGCAATGCACTGCTTTTACAGAACAACTGGCACACCAGGGATTCCCTCAACCCAGTCCTCTCGTACTAGGGTCGAACCTCCTCAAATCTCGTCGAACATACAGGATAGAGACCGAACTGTCTTACGACGTTCTGAACCCAGCTCGCGTACCACTTTAACTGGCGAACAGCCAGACCCTTGGGACCTTCTCCAGCCCCAGGATGTGATGAGCCGACATCGCAAATAATTCTTTTGTTACCAAAAGTGTTGACTATACCTTCATCTACTAACGCTAGTAGAGCTAGTTTTT
>CAZRDR010000067.1:0-40407 GCA_964598995.1 uncultured Gammaproteobacteria bacterium
GTGAAAAACGAAATATTTAATATCGGTGCCAAAGATTTCCAGACATGGCGGAAGGATTTAAAATTTGTGATTAAAACTGATAAATCACGCTCAAAGATTACTGGACTGCCGGTCTTACCAACACAGGTTATTTTACAGTTACTTGAACTTCTCCATTTATCTCCACTAGCTGCCTGGCATTATAAGACAATGCCGGTTGACTCGTATGTATCGATTACTAAAGCACACGAATTACTTAACTGGACTCCAAAAAAATCTAACCAAGACCTTTTGCTCGAGAGTTATTTATGGTACAAGAAAAACAGGAATAAAATTTTAGATAGGAAAGGAAAGACTCATCGAGTAAACTGGAACTTCCGGTTACTTAATTTAGTCTCCAAAATATAAAGGCTATGAGGATAGGCTTTGATTTAGATAAAATATTTGTTGACTATCCCCCACTCATCCCTGATCGATTGGTAGAAAGGCTTTATCGCAAGAAAGCAAATGGTGAGCTACTCTATCGGATGCCTTCTCGACCCGAGCAATTAATTCGACAATTTTCCCATCTCAGTTATTTCCGCCCGCCAATTCATAACAACATCCATTTCCTCAAATCCCTCACAAAAAAGAATTATCATCTCTTCCTCATATCAAGTAGATTTGGTTTTCTACAAAAACAGACTCTCGCGCTTATGCAAAAGCTAGAACTTGATCAGTTATTTGAGGCTATGTATTTTAACTTCGAGAACAAGCAACCACACATCTTCAAAAATGAGATCCTCAAACAGCTCAAGTTAGACAGTTACGTTGATGATGACATTCATCTTTTAAAGTATATTGCTAAACAAAATAAAAAAACTGCGCTTTTTTGGCTCCATCCTGCTCCAACGAGCATCACTCACCCAAAAGAAATTACCCAAATTGTTGAACTATCTGATATGCTGGCTGTCATATGATACTTTCTGATCTTTTCCTCTCACTTCAATGGTGGTTTTGTCTTTTTATCCTTGGCCTTATTTTTCTTCCTTTAACTCATTTACTTTTCCCACAATTTATTGATCGCGGTTATATTTTTAGTAAAAGTATCGCTATGGTTATTCTCTCCTATTTGATGCTGGTTATTGGCATCCTGCATATCCTTCCATTTCATTTTTTTAGTCTGATTACTATCCTTATTATCTTTAGCATAGTTTTCTATTGGGTACTTAAGAAGTGGAGCAATTTCTCATTACGTGAACTCTATACACCAGTTGTTCGCTGGCTACTTATTGAGGAGATACTTCTCCTTGTTATTTTCCTTCTTTGGGCATATATCAGAGCATTCTCACCGGATATTAACGGACTCGAGAAATTCATGGACTATGGCTTTGTTAACTCAATTCTCAAGAGTACTTATTTCCCGCCTAAAGACATGTGGTTTACTCCTTTCTCGATTAACTATTATTATTTTGGCCATCTCGTCACTGCTGTCTTAACTAAACTTTCCCTTATCTCCTCCAACTATACTTTCAATCTCATGATAGCTACAATTGCGGGGTTAACCTTTGCGAGCTCTTTTTCTCTCGGCATCAACCTCTACCAGAAAATCTCAACCAAGACTCATGTCTTGAAATATATAGTAGTCGGATTACTCACTGCCTTTCTGGTAACCTTCGCCGGAAATTTACATACTCTCTACACACTTTTTAAACCATATGACACTGACCATCCAGTTCCTTTTTGGCAATTACAATTCGCACCAAGCACATTTCCAAACTCCTATTGGTATCCTAATGCCACACGTTTCATCTATCACACAATTCATGAATTTCCTATCTATTCATGGACTGTCTCAGACCTCCACGGACATGTAAGTGATATTCCTTTTGTGATCCTTACTATTGCTTATCTCTACTCCTTATTCTTACTATCAGAAGGCAGACCAAATCAGCAGGTAAAAAAATCTAAAAATCGTTTAGCTTTTTACTACTCAAAACTAAGTAGGGAACTTCCGTTTAGTATTCCTTCCACTCTCTTTCTGACATTGCTCTTAGGTGTCATGTATATGACTAATGCCTGGGATGGCATCATTTATCTCTTATTAACACTACTGATTACTGTCTATCGAAAATGGCAGGCTATCAGAAAAACAGCTGGGCATATTATTGTGAAAGTGGGAGCACTAATTCTTGAGCTGGTTATTCCTATCGTTATTTTTGGAGTCAGTTTTTTTATCTTTACGCTTCCTTTATCACTTTTCTTTAAGCCGTTCGTCTCAGGGATTGGCATTTTATGTGCCCCTTCTTTTCTAACCAATATTGGTCATCTCGGCCCACTGCTTTTTGAGCCAAACCATTGCCAACGCTCACCCTGGTGGCAGCTCTTAATTCTGTATGGTTTCTTCGCTTTTTTCGTAGCTCTCTTTGGGCTAACTCTTCTGAGAGTTAAAAAATTATTGCAGTCTGACCTTTATGTTATATTCCTCATTTTACTTTCAGCACTCTTGATCATTATTCCAGAATTTATCTATGCCAAAGATATCTATCCTGAGCACTACCGTGCAAATACCATGTTCAAACTCGTTTTCCAATCATTCATTATGCTCGCTCTCTCAAGTGGTTATATCATTAGCAGAATCTCAGGTTTTATAAAGAGTCATCGAAGTTTTTACAGCGGTGTTGTCTATGTCTTTTTCTTTTTCGTAACACTCGGTATGCTGACTATCGTCTTTATCTATCCTTATTTTGCCGTCATATCATATTATGGAGATCTTAAAACGTATAAAGGCCTCGATGGTACCAAATATCTTTCCGAGAAATATCCATCAGACTACGCAGCTATTAAGGCAATGAATGAGTTTATTGAAGGTCAGCCAGTTATCTTAGAGGCACAGGGGGATTCCTATACCGATTATGCACGTGTCTCAGCTAATACTGGTCTGCCTACGGTGCTTGGCTGGACTGTTCATGAGTGGCTGTGGCGTGGGACGTATGACATCCCAGCCCCTCGCATCGATGAGGTAAAGACGATGTACGAATCAACCGATCTCGATCTAACAAAATCTCTTCTCAAGAAGTATGACGTGAAATATGTCTTTATAGGCACTCTTGAGAGAGAGAAATATCACGTGAATGAAACCAAATTTACAAAGTTAGGCAAGATCACCTATCAAAACGGAACGACTAAAATTTATCAGCTTGAATAAGCTTACTTCGATGTAGTTCTCGTTGTGGGGGATGGGGTTGGAGTAATTGGGCATCCGACATTCTCTACAAGACACCTAACATAACTCTGAATTTCTGAATAATTGCTTGGTCCTGCTTTAGGAACGAGCACCCATGCTCCATTATAATGATTAGGATCTATAGGAGGATTAATGAGTAACTCTGGTCTTCCCACTGACTCATCTCCAGTATCAATAACATAATTTTTGGTCGTAGCACCTTTCATTTTCTGTGCCAGTTTCACAAAGTCATCATATTCATCTTTTTTAATATCAGTATCGATACTTGCCTGGAAGGTGTCAAAGAGACTGACAAGTTTTATTGGATTCAAAAGCGTTCCGGCTGAAAAGACTTTATCCTTAAATGCACTGATCACTTTTTCCTGACGCTTGGAGCGAGCAAAGTCGGAGCCTTCTGGTCCATAGGCATGGCGAGAGCGAACATATTTAAGAGCAGTCTCTCCATCCATATGCTGCAGTCCGGCATCAAAATGCAAGTGTTCAAATCGACATGGGAAAAGCTCTGAGTCAGTTGCACTCCCTGTTGCGATTTGTGCTGACATACTCGCAATTTCTTCTTCAGTATGTCCACAACTCTCGTCTTCCTTACCACTGAGTGGATAGGCATAATCATCAAAGGTTCGATCTACATTTATATCTAGACCACCGAGGTAATCTACTGCCTTTTCAAACCCACTAAAGTCAATTCGAAAACCATAATCAATCTTTTGACCTAAGATCTTGCCAATTTGCGCTTTTGCGTATAATAATCCCTTGTCTTTTCCTTTGTCTAACCCTAGAGAATATATTGAATTAACTCTTCCATTCACATCAGGTACCCAAAGGTCACGCGGAAGAGTGACCATAGTCACTTTTTTATTTTTTGGATCAATACTGGCAAAAATAATCGTGTCGGTTAAGTTGGGACCGTCATGCTTTCCGCCGCCAATACCTAAGAGCAGGATGTTTACACGCTGATCTTGTGTTTGTTTGAGACTAATGGTCTTGTTAAAAGCTACCTGATAGGCAACAGGAGCATAACTCAAAATTGCAAGAGCGACTTTGATACCAATCCCAAGCAGGATTACACCAATGACAAGTAAGATGAGTCGCTTAAGGGGTTTTTGACGACGAGTGGGCATACGATCTGACTATTATAACAAATAGTTATGAGTTTTTTACAATCGCTGCAAAAGCATGCGGGTCAAGACTCTTACCTCCAACGAGTACTCCATCGATGTCTTCCTGAGACGTATACGAATGCACATTGGTAGGATCGACACTACCGCCATAAAGAACATACGGTATATGCTTCTCGTGTTTAAAAAAGTGTGCAACTTCATTAGCAGATGCGGGATCAAGCGGCTTTCCAACACCTGCTGTACTAATCGCATCAAGCGGCTCATAAGCTAGGATATGCACCCCATCTGGGACAGGCGTGTCCTTGCCTTGAACGCAGACAATTGGCTCGAGTCCAAACCTTCGTGCTTCTTTTACCTTAGTTGCGATGAGTTCGTCTGTCTCCTGCAGCTCAAGCCGCCTCTCAGAATGTCCAACGATAACATAGTTAGCAAATTCTGCTAATTGCGATGCTGCTATCTCACCGGTATGTGGTCCTTCACTGAAAGGCGAGACATCCTGACCACCAAGAAATATCGGCGTCTGAGCCTCGCTTTTCTCAATCATACGGGCAAGTTCTGGAAGAAGAATTGTTGGCGGACAAATAATTACTCTTTTCGTCTCACGCTGCGTGTGATACCACGTAATAAATTCGTGATTGAGAAATTCACGTAAAAAACTATGTGCATCACCAACAGACTTATTTGATTTCCAATTCGCAACTAAGAAGAGCTTTTTCATATGCTACAATGAGTAACACCTTTCTCCTATTCTCAATATAAGCTATGGACCATTCACTTCTCAATGACCTAAATCCAGAACAAAAAAAAGCGGTACTTAATACTGACGGGCCAATGATTATTTTAGCAGGCGCTGGCTCTGGTAAGACACGAGTACTTACCTATAAAGTCATGTACCTCATTCTTGAAAAAGGAGTAACGCCTGAGGAGATTCTTATGGTCACCTTTACTAATAAAGCAGCTGGAGAAATGAAGGAACGTATGCAGAAATTCTTTGCAACCCTTCATGATGGCCTGCCAACAGGCCAGCCATTTGTCGCGACCTTTCACTCTCTTTGCGCCCGTATTTTACGTTTTGACGGGGAGCACCTTGGTATTTCGCGCAAGTTCACAATCTTTGACAGTAATGATCAGCTTGATGTCGTCAAAGAAGCGATGCACCGACTGATGATCTCGCCAAAGGATTTCAAACCTGCATCTGTCTTAGCAACTATATCTCAAGCAAAAAATGAATTAATTTATGAAGATGAATATGCGACCTTCGCTCGCGGGATTTTCCAACAGACTGTCGCTAAGATCTACCCTCTCTACCAAAAAATTCTTAAGGAGAATGATGCCTTAGATTTCGATGACCTGATCTTACGAACAGTAAAATTATTTAAGCAAAACCCTGAGATTTTAGAAAAATATCAAAACCGTTTTCGCTATATCCTCATTGATGAATATCAGGATACCAATCGAGCTCAATATATTTTGACCAAATTATTAGCAGACAAGTACAAAAATGTCTGTGTCGTTGGTGATTTTTCTCAAAGTATCTACAGTTGGCGAGGAGCAGATTACCGCAACCTTATTAAATTCAATAATGATTTTAAAAATACGCAGACATTCTCACTCTCACAAAACTATCGCTCGACCCAAAAAATTCTTGACGCCGCCTCAACCGTGATCTCAAAAAATACGTCTCATCCTGTTCTCCAGCTCTGGACAGAAAATCCAACCGGTGATCCGCTTGAGATTTATGAGGCAACCAGTGAGCAAGATGAAGCAGATTTCATTATCAGAACCATTATTAGTCTAGGTGTCAGTAAATTAAGCGATGTAGCTGTCCTGTATCGAACTAACGCCCAGTCCCGCGTCGTCGAGGAAGCTTTTCTTCATCATGGTATTCCATATACACTCATCGGCGGCACACGCTTCTATGAGAGAAAAGAAGTTAAAGATGTGCTTTCCTATCTTCGCCACACCGCCAACCGCAATGAGACGATTTCTTTGAAAAGAATTGAAAAACTCGGTAAAGGTCGGCTTGAGAGATTCCTTCTTTATCTCGAGAAGCACCCTAATACCGAGGATGTCCCAACCATTGAGATACTCGATAGTGTCATTGAGGCTACACGCTACCTTGAGATATATGACGAACACGATGAAGAGGATCGAGCTCGTCTTGAGAATATTAAAGAGTTGCGATCAGTTGCTATTAATTTCCCAAACATCACTGAATTCTTAGAAAACGTCGCTCTCGTCGAACAGGAATATACCTCAGGCCCTAAAGAAAAACAGTTCAAAAATACGGTAACACTCATGACTCTTCACGCTGCCAAGGGACTCGAGTTCCCGGTAGTCTTTATGATCGGCATGGAAGAAGGCCTTTTCCCTCATTCACGCGCACTAATGGATAAGCAAGAATTAGAAGAAGAACGACGACTCTGTTATGTCGGTATGACGAGAGCCAAAGAAAAGCTTTTCCTGACCCACGCTCGACGTCGTCTCTTTTTTGGTCAAAGAGCTACCAATACCATTTCTCGTTTTCTTATCGAGCTACCTGAGCACGTCATCGAACACAATGTCCATCGAAGTATTCTGGTTGGTGACGAGTTCTAAATCTTTTCTTATTTTTACCTCTTCCTGCTACAATAGAGTGCATGAGTACTCATGAAGTTACCAAAGACGAAAGGAAAGCATACAACAAACTCGTTAACCACCCTCTCCAGTCGTATGAATGGGGAGTATTCCGCGAAAAAACTGGTCTAACAGTTCTCAGAGAAGGATTTTATGATGGAGACAAACTCATCTCTGGCTTTACTCTTACACTCCATCCTATACCTAAAACTAAATGGAATATCGGATATTTACCAAAAGGTGAGATGCCGACTAAAGAACAGCTCCAGGTACTTAAGGAATTAGGCAAAAAACATCATTGTATTTTCATCCAGCTTGAACCTAACGAAAGGTATTCTGAAGAAAACGAAAAAAAACTCTATGCACTTGGTTTACAAAAAGCTGCCCATCCACTTTTTACGAAATATACCTTCATTCTCGACCTCACTCAGTCAGAGGATGAGTTATTTAAAAATCTCCACCCTAAAACCCGTTATAACGTAAGAGTCGCCCAGAGACATAGTGTAAATGTAAATGAGAAAAACACTGATGACGCTTTTGAGATGTATCTTAAAATAACTGATGAGACAACCAAACGGCAAAAATTCTATGCTCATACACATTCCTATCACAAGCTTCAGTGGGAGACCTTAACCCATACAGCAACAAGTCCTTATAACGAACTATCCTCTCACTTACTTGTCGCTACCTACAATATGAAGATGCTCGTGACATGGATCGTCTTTGTCTTTAAAGATACGCTTTACTATCCTTATGGTGCGAGTAGTAACGAACATCGTGAGACGATGGCATCAACGCTCATGATGTGGGAAGCCATAAAATTTGGGAAAAAGTTAGGGCTTAAGAAATTTGATATGTGGGGAGCATTAGGCCCTGAGCCAGATCCACTAGATCCATGGTTTGGATTTCATAGATTCAAACAAGGATTCCATCCTGAGCATGTCGAGTTCGTAGGAAGTTATGACCTCGTCCTTAATCCTGTTCTTTATTCACTTTACAAAGTAACTGACAAACTTCGCTGGCTTTATCTGAAAATAAAACACTAATGCAGTCCTTCCTGTCCAAAATTTCTCAGCTTAACACACTTTACGTCGGTACCATTTTTTTTGTGCTGATACTGTTTTGTTATGGCAACACCTTGAGTAATGGTTTATTTTTTGATGACGAACAATTTATTTACAACAACACCTACGTAAAAAACTTTGACCTTGGCGGCATTTTGGGTAAAAGTCTTTCTTCCGAGTCAGGACAAATCAGTAATTATTACCGACCACTTCTTTTCTTGGGTTTTAGTATCGAGTACCAACTTTTTAAAGATGCTGGGATTATCTACCACTTCGACAGCTTTACGCTGCACTTTTTAGGCAGTCTCCTGCTTTTTCTTTTACTCAAAAAATTATTCCAAAATCAACTTCTCGCATTTGTAACTTCGCTTCTGTTTCTTATCCATCCGATCCAGACAGAAGCAGTTGCCTATGCGTCCGGTAGAGGTGACCCATTATCATTTGTATTTATCATATTAACTCTTCTGTTGGTAATATCTAAAAATAAAACACATCATCTTATAAGTTACCTCTCACTCATTGCAGCACTTCTATCGAAGGAGATCGCACTCATGACACCGGGACTTATTTTTATAGTTCTGTTATTTTCCAAAAAATCTCTTTCGCGTCACGCCTTGTATAAAAGTATGGTGCAGACGCTTCCTTTTATTTTCATTACCGGTGGTTATTTCCTGTTACGTATCACCGTTCTTAATTTTAATAACACACTCAACTTTTATAACTCGCAAAACGTCTACTCTTCAAGTCTACTCGTACGAATGTATACCTTTTTTACCATTCTTCCTTCATATCTCGGACTGCTTATTTTTCCCAAAGAGCTTTTCATGGAGCGAGATTCTGCGATAAAAATTTTTACCTATCCAGTTCTAAAGACAATTATTAGTTTTGGCTCTGTCGTGATTTTTTTCATACTCTCACTTTGGAAGAGAAAACAATATCCGATACTGCTATTTAGTTTGCTCTGGATCGGAATTGCATTTATCCCTGCTAGCGGCATTATCCCGATTAATGGAATTTTTTATGAGCATTTTCTGTACTTCCCATCGGTAGGATTTTTCCTCCTCTTCTCATATGGGATAGTAAAGCTTTTAGAAAAACTCTCAAGTACCTTCCAATCAGTCGTAGTAATTCTCATCTGTTGTATTGTCCTTACTTTATGTATCAGAACAATTGCACGTAATGTTGAGTGGCATGACGCTATCACTTTTTATAACCAAACTCTCTCACATGTTCAAAGCCCACGAGCATACAATAACTTAGCCATGGCTTACGCAGAGACTGGAGATAATAAAGACGCAATTACTGCATATAAAAAAGCTATCTCTCTTTCAGATGCATACCCAGAGAGTCATTATAATCTTGGCAATGCCTATGCCAGCTTACATGATATCCAAAATGCCGAAACCGAATATAAAAATGCTCTGAGAATAAGCCCCAGCTTTTATCTATCGTATATAAAACTTTATTCACTCTATAAAGCAACTAATAATCAGTCTGGTCTTAACTTTGTCTACGAAAGTCTTACTAATCTAGGCAAAGTTAATCAGCAATTCCTCCTGTTACGAGATCAGTTAAAGGCACAACCATGAAAAATCTGAATTTTAAACTATGGCTTCCATTTAGTCTCCTTGGAGTACTTTTCCTCTGCATAAAATTATCCTCCCTTGGTATCCGCGCATCAGATACTAATATTTATTTTTATACTGCTAAGGAACTACTTTCAGGCAAAGTGCTTTATAAAGATATCTTCTTTACTAACTTTCCGCTTATTCCTTATATTGGAGCACTCTATTATCTTATCTCAGGGGGGAACCTCCTCTTTTACTATTTTACTGCCTCGCTAGAAACCTTGCTTACTGCTGGACTCATTTACTTCCTTGCCTATCGACAAAGTTCATCTCGACTCGTTGCAACAACAACAGCGAGCCTCTACCTCTTTTCATTTATTCTACTCGCAACGACTGATCACCAAACAGGAGTCTTTTTAGCTACATTGTGGATTACCCTGAGTTATTTCTTCCTTAATCATAGAAGGTATTTACTCGTAGGAGTCTTTGCGGCTTTAGCAATGCTGACAAAAGCTTATTCACTTCCACTCATCCTTAGTATGCTGGTGTTTCTTTTGCTAAAAGAGCCTCAGCAAGTTATCAAATTTTGTCTTGGAGGTATTATGACAGGTTTTATTGTCCTCCTACCATCACTTCTACTTGCTCGAAATGACCTTATTAAAGATGTTATTTTTTACTCCCTCACAAGATCTCAAGGGTTAAGTAAGTCAGGCATTCTTGTATTTGTATTTCAACATGATTTTCTATTTGTTCTCATTCTGATTGGCACAATTCTCATGATCAAAAAACAGCTCTTCTTTGGCCTATTCTCGCTCTTTAGTATTCTCTTTTTTACGTTTTATAAAGATGTGTACTATCTATACCTGAATGTTACGCTACCAATACTCTGCTTAGCTTTTCCTGTAAGTGTAGAATTCTTAGAAAAAAAGCTCTCACTCAATCGATTTCTCATACCAACGATTATTTTTATCGCAATTATCTATAATCTCGCGACTTACTTTTCAGGATACAATAAGCTTCAGGTGCTCCCAGTTAATGAACTAACTAAGATGATTCATCAAACAAAGGCCCCTGTTCTGTATGGTGTTAATGGAATTACCCCAGCACTCGCGTATATAACTCATAAGCCTCTTCTTAACAATATCGTTGATACCAATGACAATATTTTTCGGAAAGGCTACCTCAATGCAAATACCTTAACTATGGATGCTATTAAACAACACGCGCTCATTGTGACACAGGGGGTTTGGTATCCAGAGCAAGGCATTACCCAAGACTTCATGACAGACATCATCGATACCAAATTAGTTAATAATAATTGTCATGTGGTAAACCGATTTCCGTTTAGATCAGAAGGAGTTATCAACTCAATTACGCTTTCTTCTTGCTAACTTTTTTACGTGGGATTTCATAAATGGTGATGTGGTTTTTCTCATCACGTGCGATCTGTGGGAGATAGTCAATCGGATAGACATAACTAATTACTCTCGTTCCAGGACGGAGTTCACGAATAAATTTAGACTCTAATTTTCGCAATGTCTGTGGGATGAGATAAACAGAGACGACGGTAGCACGTGAGATATCCTCATCAAAAAGATTTTTTCGTTTTATCGTAATTTTGTCTCCAAGTCCATCAAGTAAGATACGAACTCTCGCAATAAATACTCGGGAAGGGTCGATCTCAATCCCTACCCCAGTTGTACCTTTAGAAGAGCTCGCAGTCAACAAGAGTGTTCCATCACCACAGCCGAGGTCGTAGAGGATATCGTCTTTTGTGATATCCGCTAACTTAATCATTGCTTTAGCGACTTTACTATTAGTCCGCCACCATGGAGACCAAGGACTATCTGGCGGCCAAATCATAGATAGGAGAAAAAGAAGAAGTGCTACCGTGATGACAACTAATAAAAAGGCTAACAGCATACTTCTAGTATACTGATCCTGCTGCAAGCCGCGCAATCTGTGAATTTAGTTGGTCCTCAAGCTGGAGTAATACCTCACCACGATCTTGCATATGCAACGCATCTTGTGAATCAGGCGGTAGCACATTTAGAGCACGCAAAACTTTACGTTGATTCTCTTGAACTGCAACAAGTTTTTTAACAAGTTCTATTTCTTGGGCTTTTGCTGTTTTTTCTTTAGTTGTTGAAATTATCGTCGGCTCAACAGCAACAACATCGGTAATCGATACTACGTCACCATTAAGAGACACCTGCTGAATACCTAACTCTGACATTCCATGTCCTTCAACTGAGTGATAAAGAAGCAGCTCTTTAACCCGAGGATCATCACAGTCAATTGCAGGATCAAATTGCCCATGGGTAATTATTTGATGGTCTTTATTAGCAACGTCTTGTTGACCAGCTATTTTTTCTACTTGGAATCTAGAGTTAAGCCAGGCAAGGACAATTTCATCAACATCATACATTCTGTCGTACTTTGCATTGAGGAATAACGGAGGTGTACCTTCCCTCTCTGCTACATCTCCCTTTGAGAATTTATACATCCAACCAGTAGCTGTTTTAAAAAGATCAAAATTTTCAAAAAATGTCGTATCATTCATCAATGCTTCATATTTCTCTTCATCTGTTGCACCTTCTTTGTAATATTGCAAAAAATTACTTACTTGAACTGCAACAGTAGGAGAGAGTAAGAGTAAGGCGTTCTGCATCGGAGAAGGATCTCGAAGGACCTGTGGCACTATGTCCAAATCGTCTATCTGGATATCTTCACCTGCAACTGTTGTTGAAAAGCGCATCACTACTTCTCCTGGCTTTGTATATTGGAGAGGCACACGTTGCTCAGCATAATGAGGAGTTCTAATGATAGGTATGTTATAGGTTAAAGGCTGACCAATTGCTAAGTTAGGTAATAGTTGATTGTCAACCTTGCCTTGAATCCAGGCTAACGATCCTTTGGGATCACCTTCTGTTCTAACTGAGATAGATGGTAATTCTCCCTCAGGAGCTGAGAAGCGGACTTCACGGACAAGACCTCCATCAAAGAAGATCTCTGACGTATAAGGAAGATCCTGATAGGCTAACTCTCCAATAGCAGCTCTTTTTTCTTTGTCTGAAAACTTCTGGGAGCCTGCTTCAGCTGCGTGGAGCGATGAAAAAGGATCACGCGAAAAATCGATTCTTCGCTGCCACGCTTCAATATCTTCTTGAGGAACCCCTGCCAAGGCTACGCCAATCCCAAAGCCAGCAGCTCTTCTAAAAAGCTCTCGTCGTGAAAAAGCAGTATCTGGAATAGGTTGACCTTCAACGCTCATACTCTTCAATTGAGAAGTATAGCACGCTATTGTAGGGTTAACCTGACAGCTAATTTGTCAGCTCGTTCGTTATTCTCATCGCCTGAATGTCCGAGAACCTTTTGATAATCTACTTCTAAATTGTTCTGTGTGACGACGTCATGAATGCGTTGAAAAATATCACGATTTTCTTTGACTAATTCAGGGCGTTTCATAACTCCATGAATCGTAATCTGGCTATCGGTATTTATCTGAATTCGTTTAAAGTCCTTAGATACCGCCCATTTTAACGCATAGTATATGGCTAAGGCCTCACCCCGATTATTGGTCTGCTTACCATCGACTAACCCCGCCTCTTCATGATCGCCTGACACAAATGCCCAGGCGGCTTTAGCATTTTCTCGTCCGTTATTACTGGATGCACCATCGGTCCAAATTTCTACGTCATAACTTCCCCGATCAAGTGAGTTTTTCGTCGTGAACAAATCGAAGTTCTGATTAACCTGCTTAAAGCTTTCGTCAAAGTACATTCGTCCACACCGAGGACAAAAGTAATAAGCAGTATAGTAGTAAGGTTTTTTTAACTGTTGGGGAGTTCGTTTTGTATGCTTGACGATAAGTGGAGTTCCATCAACTTTACACTGAAGAGTTTTGTCCATGCGGTTACTCTATAACAATCTTCTGGTCTTTGACAAGAAGTTTAACAGTATCATTTGGTTTTATTGAGCCATCAATAACCCGTAATGCGATTTCATCAACGAGTTTCTCCTCAATGAGACGGCGTAGCGGACGTGCTCCAAAGACTGCGTCATAACCTTCTTCAGCAAAATACGAGACCAATTCATCAGTTATCACAAGCGTGATATCATTTTCAGCCAGCCGTACTTTGACTCGCTCTAACTGGAGGCGAGCAATTTCCATGATTTCTTTTGCCCCCAGTGGCTTATAGATGACGACTGAATCAAGACGATTTAAAAACTCTGGCTTAAAGTAGGTATTAAGTACTTCCCATACTTTGGTATTCATTTCCTGTGGATCATCGATATTTTCTCTAATTACATCGCTTGCGACATTACTCGTCATGATAACGATCGTATTTCTAAAATCGACGACTCTCCCTTTTCCATCGGTCAGACGTCCTTCATCGAAAAGCTGCAAAAAGACATTAAAGATTTGTGGATGGGCTTTCTCAACCTCATCAAGAAGAATAACTGAGTATGGTCTGCGTCTGACGGCCTCTGTGAGCTGACCGCCTTCCTCATAGCCGACATAACCAGGAGGTGCACCGATAAGACGAGCGATGCTATGAGGTTCTTGGTATTCAGTCATGTCGATACGCGTCATGGCATGTGGATCGCTAAACAGAAGCGTTGCTAAAGCTTTTGCAGTCTCTGTTTTACCAACACCTGTCGGACCAAGAAAGAAGAATGATCCAATTGGTTTATTTTTCTCACCCAGTCCAGAGCGAGAGCGTCTGATTGCCCGCGCGACGACATCGACCGCTTTGTCCTGACCAATTACCATTTTTTGCAGCTCTTCTTCAAGATTAACTAAGCGATCTGCCTCGGTTGAAAGGATACGATTGGCTGGAATTCCTGTCCACCGACTCACGACTTTTGCAATATCATCACTATCGACCTCTTCTCGTAAAACTCGCTGCTCTTCTGGAATTTTTGACCACTCAGTTGTCAGACTAGATAGTTGTTTTTCAAGCTCTGGTAATTTACCAAATTTTATCTCCGCAGCTTTCTGCAGATCTACTTCCCGTTCTGCCTTTTCTAACTCAATACGTAAAGCATCTATCTTAGCTCGCTGTTCTTGGATTTTTTTAATAATATCTTTTTGTTCTTCCCATCTGCTTTGAAGACTTTTTGCTTTTTCTTTCAGCTCTTCGAGTTCCTTCTCAGCTTGTTCTTTGCGGTTCTTAGCAATCTCTGTCTTCTCACGCTTGAGCGCTGCTAACTCAATTTCAATCTGCGTAATTTTTCGTCTGAGCTGGTCAAGTTCTGTTGGCATACTTTCAGTCTCGATCTTAATAGCTGCAGCTGCCTCATCAACTAAATCAATTGCTTTATCAGGTAAGAATCGCTCAGGAATATACTGTGCAGATAGTTTAGAGGCAGCGATCAATGCGTCATCAGTTATGCGAATTCCATGATGAAGTTCATATTTTTCTTTAATTCCACGAAGAATTGAGATAGTATCCTCAACGGTCGGCTCATCAACAGTTACTGGCTGAAACCTCCGTGCTAATGCCGGATCCTTTTCGATGTATTTACGGTATTCATTAATAGTCGTCGCACCGATCATACGCAGAGTTCCACGCGCTAAGGATGGCTTAAGAATATTTGCTGCATCAACTGAACCTTCAGCAGCACCTCCACCAACTAATGTATGGAGTTCGTCAATAAAAATAATATATTTGCCATTGCCTTCCTCAACTGCTTTAATAACTCCTTTTAGTCGCTCTTCAAATTCTCCACGAAACTTCGCTCCGGCTAACAACTGAGCGAAATCTAAGACGATAAGTTCTTTATCTTTAAGAGGAGTAGGAACATTCCCTGAGACTATTTTTTGTGCAAGTCCTTCGACAATTGCTGTCTTACCAACACCTGGGTCACCAATGAGAATAGGATTATTTTTAGTTCGTCGAGAAAGTATTTCCATAGCTCGACGAATTTCAATCTCACGACCAATAACTGGATCTAGTTTATGATTGCGAGCAGACTCAGTAAGATTAAGCGTGAATTTCTGAAGAGCCTCCTCAGGTGAGACTGGTTTGAGTAAATCATTAATGTTATCCATATTTTACATAGTATATCCACTTTTTAGCACTATTGTCAATAGAGTGCTAAATGCTTAAACAAAAAACAACCCACTTAAAAAAGCGGATTGTTTTTAATAATTAGCCACTTAATTATCTATAGAGCACTGTTCGAGCGATGGCAATAACAATCACTGCTCCTAAGACTGCGACTACAACGGAATAAAGGTTAAAGCCTGTTACGCCAGAAGCACCAAAGAGATTCATCACAAAACCTCCTACTGCTGCTCCGATGATACCTAATATAATATTCATGAATTCTCCTTGCTCAGCATCAGTGTGCATAATCATAGATGCTACCCATCCTGCTAATGCTCCGAGAACAATCATCAGTAAAATATCCATATTCTCACCTCCTTCCAAGAATGATACGAGTGTATACCTGTGGAGTGAAAACCTCATCAAGAGTAGGTAAGAAATAGCTAAGAACTCCTCTATTGGAGGACTTGAGGTAAGTACAACAAAAGCTACTAGATCTAGTAGCTTTTGTCATATGCGAAATAATTTCGTTTGTAGTAATCATATCGAAACCTGCATGAAGATTTTGTTTACCCTTGGCAAAATCTATTTTACAGGTGCCGATAGGACTGTATAGAAAGCTTCGATAAATCGATTCTTTTTAACCTTTTGAGGTACATTTGGAATTTTTACCTCAATAACTTTCTCTGCTGTTTGTTTTTTTACTGTTACTGGTACGGGCAGTGATATTACCATAATTATTCACCTCCTTTATCTATTAACTACTGCTAAGACCTACTTTACTTGTCGTGCGTGTGAATACATTGTCAAAAAGGGTAAGGAATTTGCAAGAGACTTCATCGGTTTTGCTACAATACGCTGATGAATGAAGTTATTTCGCTCTACAAACCTGCTGGACTCACGCCTTCCCAACTTATTGACGACTTGAAGAAAAAATATCCATCCTTCGAAGGAGTAAAAATAAGTCCAGCCGGGAGACTCGATCCTATGGCAGAAGGCCTGGTATTACTCTTAGTCGGGGATGCCAATAAACGCCGTGATGAATTTCTGAAATTAGATAAGACCTATGAGTTTAGTATTCTCTTTGGTATCACAACGGATACCTATGACCTCTTAGGTAAAGTTCTAAAAACTGATTTTTCTTATTCCTACCCTGTCCTTAGCGAAAAACTTCCAAAGCTCTTAGCTAGTCATATCGGTAAAACGTCTCAACCATATCCTCCTTTCTCCTCAAAACCAGTCAATGGTAAACCGTTATTTCACTATGCAAGAACTAAGCAACTAGAAGAAATTATCCTTCCTGAGAAAACTGTCACGATTAAAGAGCTCCATCTTATATCTCTATATAAAGATACTACTGATGAGGTGAAAAAAACTACTCTGGAAAAAATATCTGCTGTCGCAGGAGATTTCCGCCAAGAAGAAATTACAAAAATATGGGAGGAACAGTTCCCGTCATTCCCCACTACCCTCTCTGTTGCTGAATGTACTGCAACAGTCAGTAGTGGGACGTACATTCGTTCACTCGCTCATACATTAGGAGAAGAGTTAGGCTGTGGGGCACTCGCATTTAGTATCAAACGAACAAAAATAGGAAACTATCGAGTGGAAGATGCGCTCTACCTTAACGAGCAATGAGTTCAGGATTGCCTCTGCCTTTGTTATCAGTATCTAATCCGTATCCCTCTACCCAGACATCATCAGGAACAGTAAACCCAACAAAATCTGGAGTAAATTCTGTCTCTCTTTTACCAGGTTTATCGAGTAAGACAACTGTCTTAACTGATTTAGCACCCCGATCATTTAGGATATCGATGAGGATTTTAATACTCCAGCCAGTCTCAATAATATCCTCAACGATGATGACGTCTTTATTAAGAGGATCAACACTCATGTCTTTAGTAATTTTAGGGTTACGTGAAGATTCACGTCCTTCGCTATAACTTGATATCCCAATAAAATCGATTTTGCACTCAATACAGCCTTTCTTCCATAAGGCCTTTGCTAAGTCAGAAGTGAACATAAATGCGCCGTTCATTACACCTATGAGGATAAAGTCTTTGTTTTTATACTCGGATGAAATCACCTCTGCCAAATCAGCCACTTTTTTTTCGATTTCGTGTTCACTAAATAATATTTTTGCCATAAGCTCTTCCATACTATAGCATATTTTCTTCCTATTCGTACACAAGTTTGCTATAGTAACTATGCCTTTCATGCGCTACTCCTCTCTTCGTTTTATCATTTCGTATATTTCACTTCTTCTCGCCGGTCTCTGCTATGTTTTAGTTATCTCATTTGTTCCTTCTAATCAGCTACGAATCATCCGGCTTGACCAGATCTTCGCCTTTCTCTCACTCATCTATCTGTATCTTGCTCTTCTTATTTCTCCACTTTTTACTGTCTTTCCGCAGTTACCCTTTCACAAACAAGCGGTCAAGTCTCGTAGGAGCATTGGCATTTTTTCATTTATCTATGCTCTTTTTCATGCAAGTTTTGCTTTTTTTGGACAATTACATGGATTTGCAGGACTTAGTTTTCTGACCTCAGATTACTTAATTTCACTTATCATTGGCTTTATCGCACTTGAAATCATGCTCGTCTTAGCTCTGACTTCCTTTGATAAAGCGATTGACTACTTATCGTTTTCTCGTTGGAAAATTATTCATCGATTCGTGTACCTAGCTGGACTATTAGTTCTTATTCATACAGTATTACTCGGAACCCATTACCTAAATTTGGCTGGATTTATACCCGCATTAACCTTTTTATTAGTTGCTTTGCTTCTTATAGGTGAGGCACTTAGGTTTGACAGATACCTCAGCAAAAAAAAATATGTAAATTCCAAATTCGGCATCTCTCTAGTCGGAGTTCTCATTCTGCTAACCATTGGCCTGCTAACTCTTTATGTGCCGACAACTCCTACTTCGCTTGGTATTCATGCTCAACATATTCAATTAGCTAAACTAGCCCAAAGCTCACCACTTCCTCCTAATGCCCAAGCAATTCCGGGGCTAAATGGTGATCCTCATCTGCGTTATACTGTCAGTCTTAATCACGATACAATTCAAGCGGGTCAACCAACAAATCTTAATTTCACCGTTTATAACGCCAGCAGCGGTGAGAAAGTAAAATTATTCTCACTCGTCTACACTAAGCTCATCCATCTTATTATTGTGGATGAGTCACTAACCTACTTCCAGCATCTCCACCCAACTCAGACAGAAGACGGCTTCCAGATTACAACGACCTTCCCAACTGACGGCAGCTATCATTTATATATAAATTTTCAGCCATACGGAGCGATTGAACAACAGATGGCTTTTACGGTCGTTGTGGGTGACAAAGATGCCCTGCCAAAAAGTACTCAGTCACCAGATACTACTCTTACTAAACAATTTGATCAATACCTAGTCACCCTTGCCTATCCGCAGCCATTAACAGCAGGTCAGCTTTCTCTTGGCCAGCAAGAGTTGGCCTTCACCCTCAAAGACGCTAAAACCAAACGACCAGTTACCGATCTTAAACCATACCTTGCAGCCTTTGGTCATTTGAGTATGATTAATGAAGCAACGTTTGATTTTATTCACGTTCACCCTTCTACCCTTACTCCACCAGCGCCTAATAGTAGCGGTGGTCCGACTGTGAAGTTCTTACCACTTGGTCTATATGGACCTATTACGCCAGGAATCTATCGTGTTTTCGCAGAATTCAACCCTGATAATTCGTTGCTCACGACTGAGTTTACGATTAAAATTAATCCATAACTATGCAAAGAATTTTTTCGCTCACGCTTGCACTAGTAATGCTCCTAAGTATCCCGCGACTCGTTTCTGCTCATGTGCTCTTAACCAGTGGCTCAATCGGAGCAGTCCTCCACATCGATCCTGATGATGACCCGATAGCCAACCAGCCGAGTACTTTTTTCTTTGATTTTAAAGATACTACCAATCACTTCAGTTTGCAGACTTGTGATTGCCAATTCGGAATCTTTAGTAGTGGCAAACAAATCTTTAATCAGCCACTTCCTGCATCAACAAAAACTACTGCAACTGTGACCTATACCTTCCTGACTCGCTCTGTCTACACCATAAAAGTAGCTGGTAAGCCAACGGACGGGAGTTCTTTTTCGCCGTTCACCTTAAGTTATGACGTCAGAGTCTCACGAAGTAGCAATCAACCGCAGACAGAAAATGGTCAATCACCCTATCTTCTCTATATTGTTGGGGTAAGTTTACTTGTTTTTCTTATTATTTTTGTTATTATGAAACAGCGAAAAAGTCACGTACACTAAATGAAATTAACTCAAGCTCTTGGCATCATTCTGAGTTCCTTCGTATTTCTCCTTGTCTCCCAGGCGTCTGCCCACGTTGTCGTCAAACCAAACACTATCGGGATAGGCAGCACTGAGACCTTCAAAGTCAATGTGCCGACTGAGAAAGATATACCAACCGTTGGGCTTCGCCTGCTGATTCCCTCCGGAGTAACTTCAGTTGTGCCACTGGTAAAACCTGGCTGGACGATATCATTGAAAAAAGATGGTGATACGGTCACTGAGATTGACTGGAGTAATGGCACAATTCCTCCAGAACAGAAAGATGAATTTAGTTTTAGCGCCAAGGTCCCCGCTAAAGAAACGACTCTAATCTGGAAAGCCTACCAGGAATACGCAGATGGCAGTATAGTTGAGTGGACTCATGCACCATCAAAAAATGAAGACGACGATGCTAATCCTCCATACTCAACCACGAAAGTCATGAATGACCTCGGATCAGCTCCGCCGATAGCTCCGACTACTGACCCATCCCTTCGCGTGATTAGCTACTCAGCTCTTGGGATTGGAATTGTTGCCCTGGGAATGTCCCTAGCAAAACGGAAAAAATAATCGCGACATGATCCTCAAAAAATATTTTGTAGTTAGTGTTACTTTCATCGTTCTTCTCTTAACATTGCCTCATCCAGTATCTGCACATTTAGCAGGCCAACCGCCATTTTTTTTGATAAACGGTAAATACTCAAGCTACTATCCAATTTATGTCTCATCACTCAAAGATTTTTTATTACCGCAAGATAGTGCTCCGGAAAATTATTTGGTTAACCAACCCCTCTCATTTGAAATTGACCAGCAAATGCTTCCTTATCCTGAAGATGTACTCGGCAAGATAATCTATATGTGGGATTTTGGTGATGGCACGAAAACAACAGGAGTAAAAACGGAGCATAGCTATACGAAAATGGGATCATATCTCCTAACTATTCATGCAGACTTTGGTGGATACAGTGATGCCAACACAAAATCACTCATTCAAGCAATACTTATCAATATTTTACCTAAATCTTCTTATCGATTACCAAAAGCCATTATTAGTGTAAATGACAAGAAAATTACTGACCCAACCACCCAATCGGTAACAATAACCTCACACCCAGTCAGTCTTGATGCAAGGAATTCAGAGAGCGGATCTGCTCCCATAGTTACGTATATGTGGGATCTCGGCGATGGGAAGAAAAGTGAAGAAAGTAATATTAAACATACATACTCAGATCAAAACCAGCTTTATATCTTTCCCTTCCTCCGCGTCAAGGATAGAAATGGTTTTATTAGTGACACCTATGTTCAATTCAATAAGACTGTTTCTTCTCCTAAGTCTAATGAGACGAATTCATCATCCCTTCCGCTTATTTTGGGATTACTAGGGATAAATATCCTGATAATTACCATAGTAATTACCCTGCTGAAGAAGCGTTAAAAGCGAGGCTCTTTAGAGAAGACAGTTCGCTGTACCATTAAGAGAAGGAGACTCATTGAGAGAACGATAATAAAAGTTGAGATATCTACACCAAATCCTCCGCCTAATAAAAGTGTTGCTGCTAAGCCGCCTGCAACTGAACCGCTAATACCAAAAAGTATTGATCCGAGGAGTCCACCTTTCGCTTCATTAGTATCAAGAAACCGACTAGCAATTCCTATAATGATTCCTAGCCCAATCCAAAGTAATATTGTCATATACCCTATACTAAACCGTATCTGTGAAAAATTGTGAAAAAAATTGTAAGAGGATCGGAAGAAGTTACTTATTTAGTCTCTAAAAACATAAAGGATGCGCACTTGTGTGCCCATCCTTCATAGTCAACCAGGGAATATAATAACTATACTTTACTCCCTCTCAGTAAAAATAAAAACTAAATATGGTAACAAACATGTTAAAGTAATAACAACGAGGTATAATAGAGCCATGTCACAACCAACAAATTATTATAAAGGTGCTATCTGGACGACGCATGCACTTGAGCGACTTGGGCAACGCGGCTTATCGCAAGATCTTGCCTGGCAAGCTTTTTCTCATCCTGACCAACACTTCCCAGGCAAAAATCCTGGAACTGTTGAGTATCAAAAACGTTTCGGGCCATCTGTTGTTACTGTAATCGCCAAGCAGAATGAAAAACGTGAATGGATTATTCTCTCAAATTGGATTGATCCACCCTTACCTGGAACAATTGATTACTACAAAAAAGAAGAGTACAAGAGTTATCAAAAGAAAGGCTTCTGGGGAAAATTTTTCTTTACGCTTAAAAAACAATTATTTGGCTGATTTATCAGCATCTCTTGCTTTTTTCAGTGCATCAGCCCACCAGTATAATTGATCATTTAATTTCTGCAGCTTCCTAACATTTGCTTCAACTAACATATTGCCTGATTCATCAAAGACCTGTTCGCCGCTGAATAAGCCGATATGGACACCTTCGCGAATCGGTGCCATTTGTAGTTCTATTGCTACCAAGCGCAGATGTTCAACCGCGCGTGAGCCGTTAGCACTTCCGCCATAACTGAGAAAGGCAACGGGCTTATTACTCCATTCATGATAGATGCTATCTAGTGCGCTTTTGAGAACGGCTGGGTAACTATGGTTATATTCAGGCGTAATAATTAAAAATGCATCGGCACTTGAGATCTTCTCAGCCCATTTTTGACGAACCTCTGGAGAATATGGTGGTTTGAGCATCCCGGCTGGAATCGGATCATCATAATACGGGAGTTGATAGTCCCGAAGATCCAACAGCTCGACATCGAAGTTCTTGCAGTCTTTTAATTCCTGCAGCACCCAGGAAGCAATTTTTTCTCCCTGACGATTTTGTCTCGTACTTGCAAGAATAACTTTTAAGTTCATAATTGACACTGTAACACCTATACTTTAAAATGTAAAGTAGTTACAAAAAATAAAGTATGGAACCAAATCTGTGTGGAGTCTCTACGACAATTAAAATCATCGGAAGAAAATGGACTATTCTTATTCTTCACCAACTATGCAGCGGTACCAAACGATTTGGTGAACTGCAGCGTTCACTTCCTGGTATTAGTCCCAAAACATTGTCAGAACGATTAAAAGAACTTGAAGAAGACGAGATTGTTAGAAAAAAAATATTTCAAGAAATTCCTCTGCATGTCGAGTATTCACTCACAAGAAAAGGACAAAGCTTAAAAGATATTATTAATCAGATGGAAACGTGGGGGGAAACCAAAGGGAATTAGATTCCTTTTTGTTTTAAACAATCCTTATAGAAAGAATCGATTGGATATGTAACTGTTCCCGTGCCATCTTTTCGCTCAAAACGAGCTGATAATGCACAATTATCGATTGCGTTATCTTTCAAAAAGGTATCAACTCTTGTTAACCCTAAGTAAAATGCCACAAAAAGCAAGATAACAGCAACGAATAATACGCCAACAATTGGTGAGACCTCATTAACTTTTGTCATGTGGCCGATAGTATCATAAACACTGGTCCATGTCAATGATCTGAGGCGGTATAGTAATTATTTATTAACAACGAGGTCGTAGGGAATTGGTGACTCAAAAGAGAACTTTAACTGTGTTGCTTGCGCGGGGGACGACGCACTTACTTCAGTGAGTGGTTGATAGAAGCTTAATGAAACGTAGAGAGTTAGTCCTAATACTGAACCGATAATTACTTTGAGCATGTCCTCATAGTAAGGTCTGCACGTAAGAACAACTTCTAACAACTGTAAAAAAAACGCAAGAGACTGATACTTAACGAGGACAGGTCACGCTAGCAATTTTCCAATTCTCTCCTACTTTTTGTACTCCAACTGTCAAGAGCTTAGTCATACCAGCATATAATGCGTGGACGGTTGCTTGAGCTTGTTTTGGATTATTAATAAGCTCATTGACGACAAAGCTGTCAGGGTAGGTGTCAAAACAGATAACTTGCTTATCATCTGAATTCATATCGAACGAATCAACAGCCAAGTCATGCATGGCTTTACAATTACTGAAATTAAGTCCTTGTCGATGGCAAGCGTTAAGTTCCGAATAGAATGTGATCACTGCGAGTTTTACTTCAGTTTCAGTGGTATCTTTAACAATAGTTTGTGGAGAGGGTGCAACGAGCTGATGCTTAAATGTTTTATACTTTCCCAAGGTAACAACGCTCATTAGTGCTGCAAAGAATACTACCACCTGAACTATACGTACCATATGACACTAGTATAGTACTATAGTCAGAGACTCGCTATAATAGATTTATGGAGACAGCGACACTTGCAGGCGGATGTTTTTGGTGTACCGAAGCCATTTTTAAAAGACTGAAAGGTGTGACTTCAGTTGAGTCAGGTTATTCTGGAGGACAAATGGATAACCCTAACTATGACAAAGTTAGTATGGGAACGACAGGGCATGCAGAAGCAGTACAAATCACTTTCGATCCGAACATTATCTCTTACGCGACACTCCTTGATGTATTCTGGAAACTCCATGATCCAACGACTCTTAATAAACAAGGCGCTGATGTCGGTACACAATATAGATCAGTCATTTTCTACCATACTGATGAACAAAAGAAAATTGCTGAAAAATCCAAAAGCGAGCTTGAGAAGTCAGGCATCTATTATGACCCCATCGTGACACAGATCGTACCATTTGAAAAATTCTATAAAGCAGAGGATTATCACCAAGAATATTATTATACCAATGCAACTAATCCATATTGCCGCATTGTTATCGATCCTAAAATTACGAAGCTCTATAAAGATTTCTCTTCACTTGTAAAAGAAGAAAGTAAATAAGAGGATACCGTTATTTCTTTTTCTTATGAGGAAATGAGGTTATAAGTATTGTGAAGAATATTACTGCCTCTGTGACAGCCCAGCCGAGCATAACATCAGTCTGCAACTTCTCTACTCTATTCTCCACCTCGCGAAGCGACCTGCCTGCTAAGACATAGCCATCGGTTCTGCCACTAAAATGCTTAACAACTGCAGCAATACGTACTCCATCTTGAGGCTGCCAGGTAAATCTGTCGTCTGGATGCTCTTTGGCATAGGCAAATACTCCTTTCGGAAGTGCTGGGACTTTACCATTGAGTTGACCTGACGATGAGATGATTGTCCCATCTGCATCGTAGATAATCTCAAAAGGTGAGAGACTCTTGCCAATATCGACTCGAGGGAGACTGGTAATTTGAAATGTATCTTTCTGAGTTGAAAGCTGTGAAGCAGTATCCTCTGCCATCTGAATCTGAGGGTCATTGGCGCTAAGCCTGAGGCTTTGTTGGGTAACGAGAAAAATTAACCCGCTGAGTAGGGTCGTGATGAGACTTAAAAGGACAAAACGTCCGAGCATACAACCTCATCTTATCTATACGCCTTATCCAGGTGTTTGTCAAATTTGCCACTCAAACCCCAGACTCCTTCTGTTCTTGCCATGTTCTTACAATTTTTTTATCAGCTTATTGCTGTGATCGCGTAGAATACACTCATGGCATCATTATTATTAGCTGTCATCATTGGGACAGGATTTGCAGTCGTAGCGACGCAAAACACAGCCAATGTGGCTGTGCATCTGGGTAACTATACCTGGTCGCATATTCCTCTTTATGCCATAGCAATTGGTTCACTTTTCGTCGGGTTAGTTATCGCCTTTTTATTGAGTATTTTTGACTGGGCTGCCTCAAGTCTCAGCCTTCATCGTAAAGAAGTTCGTGCACAAAAAGCTGAGACGACTATCGCACAACTTCAGACAAAGATCAAAGACCTTGAGGATAGAAATACCGAACTCAAGGCAAAACTTCATAACACAGGAGATGCAGATACGGGAGATAAACCTTCTCCTTTGCATCGATTTACTCACTCTCTTTCTCGCTAACTGCTCACCTTGCACTAACTCCTCAAATCTTTCTATACTGGATATAGCCTAGATGAATACCGCCCGATTCACCCTAAACGCGTTGGTTATTGAAGTACTAAGTCTATTCACAGTCACTAGTGTCCATGGCCAATCGCTCACCCTCACTCAGCCATTTAAGCATGATGGACTCACTTTTTCTGAGCCGTTAAACTTTGATCACTCATCAAGTCTCATTAAGCCGATCACTCTTGAATTTGGCACGATTGATGAAATTGATGTACAACCAACCACCAAACAGCAAATTGCAGTCGAACTAATCGTTACCCCGACACCCACACCTGATAAGGATGTAGTTCGCCCAGACTCCAGTACAAGTACTCTCACTCCCTTCCCAAGTCCAACATCACTTCCTTCCCCGCTTCCAACTGCTACACCAACTCCTCAAACCCATGTCGTCACCTTACCTAGTAACCCTAGCGGACTAAATGCTGATATTCTTTTTCAAATGGTTAATGATTATAGAGCCAGTAAGGGATTACCAACTTTTCAGAAAGATGAAAAGTCCTGTTCATTAGCTGCATCTCGAGCACCTGAGGTAGAACAGGAAGTAGCCTCTGGAACAATGCACAGTGGTCTGAGAGCTCGCAACCTACCTTACTGGAATACCGAGAACATTATCTCAATGCGAAATGAGACCGAAGCATTTAACTGGTGGATTAATGATCAGATTCATAAAGAGGCAATCGAAAGTAATAACACTTATAGCTGCATGAGCTGTTCAGGCAATAGCTGCGCCGAAGAATTCACTAACTATCAGCCGAAATGAGTTAGTGCAGGAAATTCACAAGAAGCGTTAAGATAATACTTCCTACGATACTAATAATAAGCATCAATTTCCACGGAAATATAAATTTAATCATGCAAAGAGAATGCCACACTCAATTAAGAGCACTACGAGAATTCCGTAGGTATACGGTAAAGACTCCTCTGATCAGTCGTATTTATTTCCAAACAGCTAGAAGCGCACCCATCACGACAAATAGGACGAGACGATACCCTGAATCGAGATAAAAAAGGTTCATCGGACGGCCATCTGCTAAAAACTCACTTAACTTACCTGCGACAACAAAGCCAAGCCATGCCCAAAGGCCTACGAGGGCACCAGATACTATATCTGCTGCTCCCATACCATCGACAAAACGAGCCATAACATAGGAAAGGATCAGAGAGGTCACCAGCATTAACACATAAAACTTAGCCATTCCTTCTTTACCCATGCCCATCTCTTTAACCCCGGCTAACTTCATCCATTGCTTACCAAATAGCGGTCCATACCACAGCGAACCAACCACCATAGGAACTAATCCAGCGACGACTACAGCAACAAAATTAACATTCATTTTTCTTCACCTCCTCTCATAAGCTCAACTACTCTGAGGATAGGTCAATGCCTTAGGTAATTGCAACTCTTCTCTTTCTCAGAAGAACTGCGAGAGTACAGGCTAAAAAGGGCAACCCTAATAACAATGGTGGCAGTATTTGTGGAGCAGACATAACTGTTGTTATCTTGATCATTAAGAAATGGGCTAGTTCTTGTGGGTGAGTAATTAACTCTTTTTTATTTGCAGGATAAATTATTTTAAAGCTTGCCTGATTCACACGGACAGTCTCATTTGATGCCGAGTTAGCAAGAGAAAGTCTCATTACATATTTTTGATCTTTCGCGTTAGGAATAACTGGGAATCCAAATGGAAATTCTTCCCCACTATTGAAGTAGTCGAGTGTATAACTCCGCTCTACTATCACCTTCCTCGTATCAGAATCCACCAGTTGGAAAAGGAGCTTTTGACGCGAGCCATCTCTTTGTTCTTTATGAGACAGCGTCCCAGCGATAATACCTAAATTATCTTCTTTACTTTCAAACGGAATTGTTAGCTCGTAATTAGGCCGTAGGATGATATTTCCAGTATTTGGCTGCCTCGTAAGAGGTTTAACAACTGAGAAAAAATTATATCGTGATTGGAAGACTAAAAAAATTCCAATTATATAGAGAACACTGAGAGTAACCAAGATTAAACGAGGGTGAGATTTCTTTACCTGATGATCCTCATTTTTTTGAGCTTTCGTATCTCTGCTGCGAGAAAAATATGGTTTTTCTAAGAGATTATAAAGGCATATCGCCAAGAGTATATCTACAGTGAATGCACTCACAATAAAAAGCATTTCTTCTGCTGCACTTGCTGGTTTGAAGAATTGCTCAAGGATATGAATTACTAAAGCGTGACTTAAATAAACTGAGTAACTAATTGTCCCAAGGAGAACCAACCACTTACTTCGAAAGACTTTGCTCAAATCTGTTGACTCATCCAACAGAAGCACAACGAGAAATGCTAGCGGAATTGAAAAGACCATTCTAATCCATGGTCCTGATAGACTACTCAAACGATGTTCAAATATGTTCTCTACTAAGAGTACTCCTATAAAAAATGCTATTTGGCCCAGCCCTATTCTCTGTATATGTTGTGAAACCCTACCTACTATATCCGATTTATAGTGATAGATATGAGCAAGCACAATGCCGACAACAAAATAGATCCACAACGCCGGCTGAATCATACTAATAACTAATACCTTATAGGTAAGAAGTGTGACCCCAGCTATAAATGTAGCCGTTGCAGTTAAAAAAAATAATTTTATACTTCTTGGCTGTTGACGTAATAACTGAACAAGTGGAACAAGTATCGTCGGATACAAAATATAAAAAAGCACCTCAGCAATAAGGCTCCAATATACGCCATCTAGCATCGGGATATAATTCCCTAGGGGTAATGTCAGTGTCGCATTGACAAGAAAAATCATCCCGTCATGAAAGAGATGGGGCGTCTCAGCAAAAGCAATAGCTGGCCTTCTCATAATCCAAAGCAGATAAACACTCCCAACAATTGCTTGAGTCAGTAAGAAAGAAATGAAGATAACTCGTTTATAAGGTACTGCTAGGTTTTTAATAACGTTTGTCCAAAGTGTATGACCACATAACGCAAGTATTAGGGTAAGAATAAGGAGAAATCCTGATAATTGTGGGTAAAGATGATATAGCAACATCACTACACACATAGTTAAAAAAAGAGGAAAGATGCGGGTGTAACGTTTTTGGAGAAAAGCTGACGTGCTTTGAGGATTCGGATAGATTGATGCCATTAAAAATCCTGAGAGAATAAAAAGAAAAGTCACCCCTGTTACACCATCTCCCAGTAACCAACCCAAAAGATTGAACGGAATTAATCTCTGAAGATGAGTTGTAACAACATGATTAAGGAAAACTAAAATAATTGCAAAACCTCGTAACCCATCTAGTGCGAGTAATCGTGAAGATGATTTATCCTTCTCCATACTCGAATATGGTAACACGGATGAGGTAAAGAAGGGAGACTTATTTTTTCTTTACTGAAGTTTTAAGAGGCAATGTGAAAGAGAACGTTGAACCTTTACCAACTTCGCTTTCAACCCAAATACTGCCATTATGGCGGCGAATAATTTCCTGATAAATGTATAAGCCCATACCAAGCCCTGATAGTGATTTCCCTTGTTCATCTCTAATCTGGTATAACCTGTCAAAGATTTTTTTATGCTGATCCTTAGGAATTCCCATCCCTTGATCCTGCACACTCACTAAGGCTTTTCCTTCACTTCGTTTTACACTTACTCTAATCTCTGTCCCTGGCTCAGAATATTTAACTGCATTAGTAATAAGATTGGTAAAAACTTGATAAATTCTGAATCTATCAGCGATAACTTTAACAGGAGTTGAGGAAGTCACGACTATTTTCTGCTGTTTGGTAATTCCTTGCAGCTCTTCTACTGTCTGAGTAATGAGCTCATCGAGTCTAAATTCTTCTTTGGAGAACATCAATTTTCCCGTTTGAAGACGAGATACATCTAACAGGTCACTTACCAATTCCTGCAGTCTTTGTGTTTGATATTCGATACTTTTGGTGAGCTTATGCGCCTGCGCGTGTTTGTCCCTATCAAGCTGCCTTAAGAGAATATCTATGTAGAGTTTCATACTTGTGATAGGCGTCTTTAGTTCATGCGAGGCCATATTGATAAAGTCGTCTTTTCTTTTTTCCATTTCCTTCATATTCGTAATGTCTGAGATGATAGAGGCAGCCGCGATAATCTGCCCTTTACGATTGTGGATAGGTGCAGAGCTGACACGCAAATGGACGTTACGACCATCTTTATGTTGATATATCATCTCTCTCCCCGCAAAAGATTTACCTGACGCTAAAGCTTTAACGAGAGGTGATTGAGAAGGATTAAGTGGCTTACCATTGATTTGAACTCCCGGGAGAGTGTCTTTACCCATCATAAAGCCTTTCGGAATGCGAATACCTAGTATTGACTCGAGTTGGCGATTAGTCTCGACTAACTGCCCACTCTGATCAGTGATGATCACACCGACAGGCAATTGCTGAATGATGGTCTGAAGTCGACGTTTTTCATATGCTTCACGATCGATCAGTCTATCAATGGTAATTTTCAACCAGCCAATAATTCCTGCGAGGATGAAGTACAAGATAGTTAAAATCCCTGTTGTTTCTAAGCCTGAGGTTCTCTTATCAAGTGGAGAATGATTAGTTACGATATAGACGTAATAAAGAATAGTAATCACAGTCGCGATTACCCCACCTCTAATACCATCTCGAAAGGCAAGATAAATGATAAGTGCAATTGAAACAAATAAAATAAATAAGCCGACGTTGGAAGAATTATTCGTGAGTCTGTAGGCAACTTCAAAGATGACACACATGCCCAACATCACCCCGATTGGGAACACTGTTGAATATTTTCTCTTACCAAGTTGCTCGATTGGATTTAGGTAGGAAAGTACTCGTTTCATACAAATTTACAACTATTCTTGGTATTGTACCATGATAAATCTAAAAATGTTTGCAGAGTATCCTCCTATGCAATTCTCTGCTAGTATAGAGAGTATGTTTGGCAATTTTGCGAATGTTGCAGTTGTCTCTTTTCTAACTGTCGCGAGTTCTTTTATCTCGCATCGGCCTCATACTCGTGCACACCTCATTAGTCCGCTTCCGCGCACATCCCCCTCACCGACACCTCTCCCGACAGCAACTCCGACTCCTATCCCGACCGCTACCCCTACTCCGACACCTCTCCCGACAGCAACTCCGACTCCCACCCCTATCATCACTTCCTCAGATCTTGAAACACTCTTCACAAAATATGGCCAGCAAAATAATGTCGACACGAATGAACTCAAAAGAATTGCCAATTGTGAGTCTGGCTTTAACACGAATGCTGAGTATCTCGACTATAAAGGCATGTTCCAGTTCTCACCTGAGTCATGGAGCATTACGCGTCATATAATGGGGGAGGATGCCAATCCAGATCTTCGGACTAATCCCGAAGAAGCGATCAAGACAGCAGCATATAAAATTGCTCACGGCGGATCGGGTGCGTGGCCTAATTGCCACTAACTAAAGAGCGCCTAATTTAATTAGCGTGTTCCAGTTCCTCGTTGTTATATTCTTGCCAAATAATTTGCCTAAAAATTCCATAAGATCTGTAGTATTTTTCTGAGGGGTAATGTTAATGACAGAGCAGATCTCTCGCGTTGTGAGGCGAGTAATCTGAGCGTTGTGTACCGCAGCTTTCGCTACATCATCTTTCGTCAAGGCATGCTTTTCTGAGAGGAATGTCACATAAAGTCTGGTATCTTTCGTAACAGGAATCCCTTTAAATGGATCTTCCTGAAGTAGTCTCTCCAACTCGTCAAAGGGGCGGACTAAGACACGAATCGGGAAGTTAAACTGTTTCTCTAGAGCCTGTTCTAGTTCTTTCTGCACGATATCTTCTTTAGTTTGGTGTGTTTCAAATACGACATTACCACTATTCAATATTGTTTTAACACTAGTAAATCCCAAACCCTCACAGACATGACGCAGCTCCTCCATAGGGACTTTGGTATTCCCACCGACATTTATTCCCCGTAATAATCCGACGTATTTCATATTACTTACAAAATTGCAGAGAAGCTACAGCTGCGCCTAATCTCCCAGCCTCAGAAATATTAAGAAAGGTTACCTTTTTCTCTGTCAGACTCTGCACTGTGTTCTCTACTTTATCATGATAGCCTGGGATGTTCCAGAAAACCGAGCCTTCAATAGGAATCTCTTCCTCACTGGACGTATATACTTGTGGGAAAGCAGAGAAGATACTGGCAATCATCAACCCAACTATTTGTGCAGACCTATCCCGCAGTCTCTCACATGCCTCTTTCATGACAACCATTCCTTCATCGTGACCAGAATACCCCATGATTTCAGCCATGGCTTCACCTGTTATGGTCTCATCGTAAGGCAGAGTAGTATGCTCAGACTTTAGTAGGCGGACAATCTCTTTAAGCTGTTCACTAATATACGCTCCAGAGATCTGTTTTTCAGCCAGATAGTTACCAGGATCGAGACTCTTCTTATCGATTGTCTGATGCAGGACGTAAGTTGGTATCCCATCAAAACCTCCCGATTCACTATTCACAATTCCCTCTGGTGTATGCATGGCTAAATTAAAGCCAGTGCCGTCTACTCCACCGATACGCGCTCCAATTGAGAACAATGTCGCAACGGTATCATTTAAGACAACCACAGGCTGATTCTGGACGTGGTGGGGATGCTTTTCTGCAAAGGCTCGCATGAACTGGACGCCTACACCTTCATGACTAATCCCGGGAACAACAAACTCCTTAGTCAGCGTTTCAGCTGACATCACATCCACTCCATTTGGAGTGTTAAGGGGGTTACCTACGAAAGAATAAACTAAACTGATAGCATCAGGAACTTTGCCTGAAATAACTGGATCAAGCTGAGAAATGATGGTGTCAAAAAATTCCTCAGCACTAGTAAAGACGATCTTTTGGATAGGCGTCTTAAAGACACTAGCAATTGTTGGTTTGTGGTGGGTTATGCGGACTCGACCACCATAGAGGTTAGTACCGCCAACTTCTAAAATTAACGCTTCAGAATCTTCTTTCAGGCTCTCTAAATGAACAGGACTCAAGCATGAGCGGAACATCTTCAGACTACTTTTCTGTCCAGCAAGTCCATCCCTAAGTGCACTGATATACTTCTCGCTTGCAGTCTTTATTTCTTGAGGAGTCAATGGTCTTAGACCTAGATCGTCGAGTAACTTCATAGCTCGGCTGCTAGCCACAAAGGTATTGTACTCTCTCTAAGACGAAATGCAAACTTACCCTCCAGTAATTCTGCTACAATATTTTTTATGTTTTTATTACCCGAGGGAACGCTTGAAATGAGGGCAACGCAGCATGGCAGAGGAGTATTTACGACTCGTGATCTTAACCCTGGCGTCATTATTGGTGATTATCTTGGACCGATCGTCTTTGATAAAGATATTCCACATCTCAAAAACTCTGATCATTTTTATGATATGTATTACGATGAGGGGACTTCTGTTAATCCATCAGGAGATACGCCAGGGATTCATCTGATTAATCATTCGTGTACTCCTAATACCTGGATGTATACCTACCATCGTCATACACTCTATTTTGCGCTCAGAAAGATCTTTAAAGGAGAAGAGTTAACAGTTAACTATCTGATCGGGCCCATAGATGAAGATTGCGATCCTTGCGAACACAAATGTACGTGTGACAGCCCAATTTGTCGAGGAAGTATGCATATGTCACAAAGTGAATTTGAGAAATGGACTGAACTTGAAAATAAAGAAGAAATGATGACGACAGCAGTTATGCAAAAACCTGGAGAAGATCTCAAAAAGTTACCCCACTACCCGTCGCTTATTCCAGATCATCCGATCTACACGCTATTTGGCAACCCGAACGTCGAGCCTTTACTCCACCAGACTCGCTCTCTTCTGAGTCTTGATGAGATCCGTCTCCTCATCAGAGACTCAGGACGAGTGATAGATCTGCCACTCATTAATACCCGCATTTTAGGCGTACTCAATGAGTATCTAATCAGCCTCCCTCTCCGATAACGTAACTTCATTTATTGTGATTGAGAATACCTCTCAATTGATGTTGTGCAGTTCCATCGGGAATAGGTTGCCCTTGTGCAGTATGAGCACGTCTAATCTGATCAGGAGTGACCGGTCCATAAAAGTCCTCTCGCTGCAGAGGCACCCTGCCATCACGGTAGGCATTATTACCTGCTAAAAAAGCAAATCTACTGGGAGTTCTCTCAACGATAGTTCGGGTGATATTGTTTGGAAGAGATGATGAGTGGTCTGGAGAAGGTGAGAGGGATGGGGCACCTTCTTTACCCATAGACTCAGTTGTTCTCCTCCCAAGGAGTCATGAGCTGGAAATAATTCCCATCGGGGTCAGCAAGTGTTGCGATCCAAACTGACATGCCATTGCCTTCCATTTGATATGGTTCTTTGATAACTTCCACGCCTTCAATCTTACTAATTCTCTCGAATTCCTCTTTTACTTCCTTAGTTGAGAAATTAAAAAGTACTCTGTCTGGATTTGGATTCTTCCCATGGACTTTATCATGCTGGCCAATTCCTAAGAAAAATGTTCCGACTAAAAAGCCTGCATACGTATCATCTTCCATATCTGGCTTTTTATCAAAGACTTTGCCGTAGAACTCAACAAGGCGTTTAGCATTTTCTGAGGAAAGAAGGATGTTATCAAACTTCAACATAACTAGTTACAGTATAAGTAATAACTCACAATTTGCAAGACTCAATTTCCAAAGCGCTTCTGCGATCTTTCTCGTGCCTTCTGAGCCTCAATTTCACGATTTTTATGCGGAGCTTTCGTTTGCAGTGAATCAAGTAATTCTTTCGTCGCAAGTGCTATATCATCTACGGCTTGATTAAACGCAATGAGGTTCTCCTCAGATGGCTTATGGTAACCAGATAGCTTACGAACATACTGCAATGACGCATCTCGTATTTCCTGATCAGTTGCAGGTGGATCAAAATTAAAAAGTGGCTTAATATTTCGGCACATCGTAATAAAGCAGTCTATTCCCGTTTTTGAAATTTCTCGTCTTGGTAAGTTTGAGATCTAACTTATGATCTATGCCTTGAAATAAGAGTTTACCTTTACCCAGTATCACAGGATTAATCATCAGACGGAGTTCATCAAGCAAATTTTCTTTGAGCAAACTTACACACAGATCTGAACTACCAAAGACAGCAATGTCTTTTTCTGATGTTTCTTTCAACTTCTTAATCTCTTCAGCATTTACCTCATGCTTAAGAGTAGTATTTTGCCAGTCGGCAGATTTTAACGTTTTCGAAAAGACAATTTTAGGTGTTTCATTCATCCTGACCGCTTCGGGTTCATCTTTGGCTTGATCTGTCGGCCAGTAAGACGCCATCATTTCATACGTCTTTCGTCCAAATAAAATAGTTCCGACCTGGCTTGTCTGCTCAACAACAAATTCGCCCATTTCCTGATCAAAATTGTGCCAGGAGATATCGTGATCTTCGCCTTCGAAATAACCATCAAGTGTTACCATCATAAATAAAAATAATTTGGCCATAAAATAATACTACTATATTTTTTTAATTATACTTCAGCTTTTGGTACGCTTTTTATCCATAAAGGTGAGGTGTCATTCGGATTGCCGTGATTGTAATTCACCGTAATCTCTTCATCCTTACTAATATCTTTTATCGCAATAAACTCGATAAGTTTTTCATCTATCAGCTTTTTATACGTCGCGTTGGGGGTATAAGAATGATTGTACAGTGAGCCAAAACCAAGACAGATTCCTGCTTTGTGATGTGCCTCGTCATCCCCCCACATAAAATAGTAGTTATGCAGCTCTGTCTTACGGATAAAGGGGACTTGGTGTTCAGGGATGAGAACGACAGGACAGCATTCGATGAGATCTCCTTTCGTGATGTCCTCACGAGCAAAAATACCGCGACCTGCGTGGGGGATATGTGACTCAGACAAATAAATCTTATTTGAAGGAAGTACCTTCATTCTGTTCTGAAGCTTATCACTTATACACTGGTTCGTAAATAAGCTTTACGACACCGGTGGTAAATGTCTCTGACTCAATAAGCTTCAATTCAGTTTTAGGAGTGCCTTCAAAAAGCTTTTTTCCCTCACCCAAAACGACAGGATAGACGAGGAGATTAATCTGATCGGCTAAATGGTGTTCCAGCAGAAAGCGAGCTAACTGTCCACTGCCATGCACATCGATATCTCCCCCCGTTTGTGCCTTTAATTTTTTAACCTCTTCAACGACATTACCTGAGATGATATGAGAATTAGTCCAATCCGCTTTCTTGAGTGTTTTCGACACCACGTATTTTGGCATGTTATTAAATTTATCAGAGAAAAAATCACCTTTGTGCTTCGGCCATGCCTCGGCAAATCCTTCATAGGTTACGCGACCTAAAAGCTGCATATCAGAATCCTCTAATTCTTTCGTCTTAAAATCCATGAACTGTTGGTTGGAGTAGGGGAATGTCCAGCCCTCGTATTTGTAACCTGAACCATCAGGACCTGGAGCCTGAAAGATACCATCCAGTGAGACAAATTCTGTTATGACAAGCTTTCGCATAAATTAGTTATGGGAAGACAACTCCATTAGAAGTAATTTTCGTACGGGGTTCTGTTTTGTTATCGGTATATTTCCAAAAAGTAGGAATGAATTGAAGAAGAACATACTCAGGACTTGCATGCATTTTAATACGATCTGGAAATTTCTCGAGATAATTATTCCACGCTTCTGGCTTGTCTCCCTGGATGAGCTTAACTGTCCCCCGTGCTTGGAATGTTTTAAATTCTTCCTCACTGAATCCAACGACGAATGCACCCGGACGCTCTTCACCAGTGAGTAATGGTTTACATTTTTCACTCTGTCTCTCTGTCATTACGTAGAATATTGGCAGAGATTCATCAAATGAATAATGCAGTGCTGCAGAATAAACTACTGGAGTTGTATCCAACGTACTTAAGACTCCTACTCGCTGGTTTTTTAGAAAATCGCTTACTCTTGTGTCCATATCCTTATTATACTCCCTTTGTCCAGAGCGTTTACAAGAGAAATAATACAGTAGATGCTCTACTTGACAAATGTAGAACGAATGTTCTATAAATATAGAACGATCGTTCTATGACTACCCGCGATATTATTATTCAAAAAACAACCTCTCTTTTTGCTAAGAATGGATATGAGAATTTTAGCATGAGGACATTGGCCCAAGACATTCCCCTAGCACAATCTGTGATCTATCACTACTTCCCAGATAAAGATTCTTTATTAAGAACAATGTTTGAGACATTAAATACCTCACTTGGTCAAAAAAGACGTGCATTAGTCGAACCTACTACTGCTTCAGATATGCTCATGCAGCGTATCGAATTTCAGCTTGATAATGCTGAGGCAATAGTCGCAGTCCTTAAATATTATCTTGCCTATCGTCGGACGTTCATGAAGTTTGAGGGTGGTTTTGTCCCTGATAAGTCTGCACTCCATATAGAAGAAGTATTAACAAAAGGTTTGAACACAGGAGAATTCTATGTAGATGATCTCAAAAAAGATGCTAAGGTCATAACGCATGCTGTCAATGGATTCCTCCTTGAGTATTATCCAGACATCCCAAAGGGGAAAGCACGTAAAGAGCTCTGTCAAACTATTCATAATTTCCTGATAAGAGCTTTAATGAAAGGAGGTGAATTACATGAAGAATCTCTCACTTATTGATTGGTTAGCACTCGTACTTGTCTTAGTTGGTGGACTAAATTGGGGACTCGTAGGTATTCTCAATTTTGATTTGGTCGCAACTCTTTTTGGTGACATGTCGGTGATGTCACGCATTGTCTATAGTTTAGTCGGACTTGCAACTATTTATATGGCTGCAATCGCTATGAACCTTGGTAAAAAAGCCTAATAAAAAATACTTTACTGGCCTAGTGTAATAACCGATTCAGTCACTAGGCCAGTAACAGGCTTTATATCATAGAAAATACCTCATATTCAAACAATATTTATTGACATCATTCCCCTATTTCTATACACTCTGATAAATGCAAAAGATTACTCCATTTCTTTGGTTTGACACACAAGCTCGCGAAGCTGCTAAATTCTATACAACTGTCTTTAAAGACTCCTCTATCAAATCTCCGGTCGAACTCAATGACACGCCATCAGGCAACGTTGAGGTCATCACTATCGAACTCTTCGGACAGGAATTTACCTTGATGAGTGCTGGTCCAGAATTTAAATTTAACGAAGCAATATCATTTGTTATTAACTGTAAAGATCAAGAAGAAGTTGATTATTACTGGGAACAACTGACCTCAGATGGGGGAGAAGAAAGTCAGTGTGGTTGGTTAAAAGATAAATTCGGAGTCTCCTGGCAAGTAGTACCACACCAATTAAATGAACTACTTAGTGATCCAAATCCTAAAAAAACCCAAGCAGCTATGAAGGAGATGCTGAGGATGAAAAAGATAGTTATTAGTGAATTAGAACAAGCCGCCGATCAGGCCTCATAAAAGTTTTGTCTTTCACATCAGTCCTGTTATAATACTAGCTCATGAATTTTAGCGACATAGGACTCCCATTTTTACTCGCATTTCTCATAGGTGCTGCAATTGGAATAGAACGTGAAGTAAATGAAAAGTCAGGAGAATATCAACAAAAACCAAGTGCAACATTAGGACTTAGGACATTCTCTTTGGTAAGTGTTTTAGGTGCAATAGTAGGGGCACTCATTCCATCCTTTCTTTTAATCGGGGTTACGCTTACCGCTGGTTTTATAGCACTTTTGCTATTCTTTTATTTTCATGAGGTGGCCAAGACACAAGACCATGGTATCACTACAGAAATTGCACTTCTCTATACATTCATCATTGGACTTCTCCTCATCTTAAAAGTAATTCCAATTCAAATGACCCTCGCACTCTCAATCATCGTAATGCTTCTTCTATCACAGAAACAATTGATAAAGCAAAAAATGCAAGCTATCACTTCTTCTGAACTTAATGCCTTCATTGCTTTTGCGATGATCGCGATAGCTGTATTACCTTTTCTGCCAAATATCACTTACTCGCTTAAGGAGATTCCTGGCATCGGAGACTTGATTAAAAATGCAAAGTTAGAAAGTAATGAATTACTTTCAATTGAACTGATTAATCCGTTCAAACTCTGGTTGTATGTAGCACTCATCACAGGTGTCGATTTAATTGGCTATATTCTTCAACGATTGCTCGGAAGAAAAGGCGGGTGGATACTTGCAAGTATCGCTGGGGGATTTGTCTCGTCAACTGCTACAACACAATCTCTGGCCCAACAAAGTAAAAAGTCAAAAAATGTAAACTCTCTTGTAAGTGCTGCAGTACTTGCGAACGTAGTTAGTTTTGTCCAAATAGGTATACTTATTTTACCTCTCAATATTTCGCTTTTTATATCACTTGTTCCAATACTCCTACTGATGCTAGTAAGCGGAATTGTAATTACTATCTATTACCTGAAAAAAGAACAGCGTCAAAGTGAAGATTCAAATGCTTATGAGACGAGTAAAAAAATTATTAACTTAAAAGGGGCATTGGTATTCGTCGGTCTTTTCCTTTTAGTCAACTTATTCTCTAAGATTGGTCTTTTACTTTTCGGTGAAGGCGGATTATTACTGACAACTGGGCTTGGAGCAATGGTGGGATTGGATGCAGTCATGATCAATATTGCTCAGCTTACTACGTCAACGATAACTATCACTTTAGCTAGTATCGCATTTATCATTGCCAATAGTGTTAATTTGTCAGCGAAGATTATGTACTCCTATTTATTAGGTACTAAAGAATTTACTAAAAAATTCGGGTTGGGTATGGCAATAATCATAATCTTGAGTATTATTCCTCTTTTCATCAAGTTCTAAACCTCTGCTATAATAACATTATGAGTTCTCCTACTACTCCTAATGATGTTGCTCTTGTCACCTTCAGACAAAGTATATTCTTCCTGATTTATCGACTCATAGGTATAGAAATTCTTCTAGCACTTCTTTATTTACTCTTACGAATTCCCAAGACATTTCTCTTTGGGTTAGATATTCCATTTGATACTTTAGTGCAAATCCAATGGATAGGCGTCGTATATTTTATAATTCTCAGTATCATTCAGACAGCGCTAGTGATTTATGTTGTTATCCAATACGAAAGCCAATCGTATGAGGTACATCAACAGCTTCTTGCAAAAAACTCTGGAATTATCAATAAAAATACTGAAACGTATTCAATTAGGAATATTGAATCAGTAATAGTGAAACAAGGGATTCTAGGCAGATTATTTAAATATGGTGATGTGACTATCCACAACCCAGCATTAAAACAGGATTTTCATTTACCAGGCATCCCTAATCCTCACTATTATGCAGACTTGATTGAAAACTCAGTTGCACGCATTACACAACTTCGTATGGCTCCTTCTAAATAATAAAAAGATTGTTTTATCCAATGTTATACCACTGTCGGAATTCTGTACATTTCCCTTCTTGATCAAGTTTTACTTGGAATATCCCATCTAGAACAGCTCTCTCACCTGATGTTCGATCAAAGGATGCATGCCAGTGAGCTATCCCTATATTATCTTTAA
>CAZRDR010000068.1:0-5205 GCA_964598995.1 uncultured Gammaproteobacteria bacterium
TCCACTCAGAGAATCTGAAGAGTGGCCTGCTCGTCCGACAAAAAGTCCTAAAACATACATAGGAAGATTTACGGCGATAAATCTCCACAACACTCCCCAAAATCTTCCTCTCAGATATTCCCTACTCGTATGCAGAGCTAATAGTCCTGATTTCCCCTCACTGACCATAACATAGCGGAATAATAAGAACCAAGTCGCGAACATGAGTCCAGGGATAATAAACAGCGCTATCGCTCCAATATTAATTAACCCGACAATAATAGATGTGATAAGTAACGGTAGGACAAAGCGACGGGAATGAGCGATAAAATATTTCATTCCTTCTTTTTTCTTCCAGTCAACGACAGAGAGGATAGCCGCACCATAAATCCATTGGCCAAGCCCTGCGATAACAAAAACTGCGATGATCCCGAGTATAACTTCAAGTAGAATTACCTGAGCAGAGGCCTTTGCTCCGAGAGCAAAAAATAATCCAAATCCAATTCCACCTATGATAAGAACAGCTACGATAATGGCTAAAATCCCAACGATGCCGATACCGATCATCGTCCAAAAGCGGACTTTATAAATTTGCCATGCTTCTTTGGCAAGCGCTATCGGATCAGGAAGAGAGTGCGTTTGTACGGCTTTTTTCTCATTCATAGCTCGAGTATAGCACAACAAATATACTAAAGGAAAAAGAGCAGCGCCGGTCTCGCATAGCGAGATCGAATTTACTTCGAAGGCGTGTCGAGAGCGGAACAGAGTGAGCTCGCTTGCTTGACAAGCGCGTGAAGTAGTTTTGTCTCGAGATTATAAAAAGAATTGGAAGATATCTTTAAAAGTAACTAAGACTATGAGAAAAAGTAACACAGCCATACCGATCGTATGTGCTAGCGTCTCGTATTTAGGATTTACTTTTTTACCAAATATTCCCTCAATTAAAATAAAGAACAAGCGTCCCCCATCGAGCGCTGGAATTGGCAGAACATTAAAAAATGCTAATGAGATCGAGAGGATGCCTGCTAAATTAAGCAGCTCTAGAACTCGTTCCTTAATATCTGGAATTTGAACGATAGTACCAACGACTGAATAAATCCCAACAGGACCTGACACACCTTGACTTAACCCAGTCGCATCATGCTGTTTGATCGCAGAACGAACGAGCTCTCCGATAAGGTCAAAATTGTAGACGAGCAGATTGGCTGGATGCGTGATACCTGAGAATATTTTCTGAACTGGAGTTTTATAATCCAGCACAGCTGTACTCATACCAAAGAGACTAACGCCGATTGCACCTTGGCCTTTTGGCGGATTAACTCGAGGAGTCAGTGTCTTAGTTATGGTTTTATTTGATTTCGGATCGGTGAAAGTTAACTGAACTGGCTTACCAGCAGACTCTTTAACAATATGTGTAAATTGATCAGAAGATGTAATCTGTTGCTGATTAATCGAGACCAGACGCGCAAGAGGCGGGATGCCTACCTTCGCTGCTGGTGAATCTTTAGAGACTTCAGCGACCGTAATAGCTGTCTTTTCTGACTGGGTAACGCCGAAGAATGAGTGCTTACTTAATAGTGGAAGTTCGACATGAAACCCTGCGACGAACATGTAAGTATAAAAAATCAGAATCGCAAGAAATGTATTCATCATGACTCCTGCGAATACGACCATGGCTCGTTGCTTCCATGGTTTAGCGAAAAATGCTCGATTTTTCTCAGATTTACTGACTGATTTTTCTTCTTTCGTACTCGTGGTTACTTTGCCAGAGCCGGCATCATCCTCGCCATACATTTTGACAAAGCCACCAATTGGCAGCCAGTTAATTGAGTAGATAGTCTCGCCTTTTTTCACTCCCCACAGCCTAGGCGGCAGACCAAAGCCGAACTCCTCGACCTTTATGCCGTACTTGCGTGCAAAGAGAAAATGACCTAACTCGTGAATCAGGACGAGGACTGAAAGCATGACGAGGAAAATTAGAAGCGTTACTAGCATGAATAATGATTATAGCATTGTACCAGCTAAGAGCAAAGGGCGGAGAGCTAAGAGCTTTTTAGCTTGTGTTGGAAAGCTCTTATACGCCTCGCTAACAATTCTGCTTTCTCATAGTAGAAAGCCCTCTCTTCTTCACTAATATAGTTTTGTTCTTTCGCTATCTGCAAATGCGAAACAGATTCGTATGTCGATTTAATTGAGATTTCAAGATAATGAGCAAAGTCTCTATTTGATGAACTTCCGGAGCCTTCGGCAATGTTCGCTGCAATAGAACCAGAACATCGTCTTAATTGATCGGTTAAAGAAAAAAGTTCATGTCGGGGGAATTTCTGTGTAAGCGAATAAATCTCACTTGCATATCGAATTGCCTCATTCCATATATCAAGTTTCTCAAATCTGAACATAGTCTGCTCTCTGCCCTATGCTCTACGCCCTATGCAAAGAATCAGAGCTGTAACAACTCTGATTCTTTTTGTTTGCCTAAGTTATCGATCGTTGCGATCGTGTCATCGACTATTTTCTGGACTTCCTTTTCGAGACGATTTTTATCATCTTCTGAGATAGCTTTATCATCAAACTGTGATTTAACCTCAGCCATTGCCTCATGACGTGCCTGTCTGACCATAATGCGGCCATTCTCTAACTTATGATTCATCATCTTAATAAGTTCCAGACGTCTTTCCTGAGAAAGTGGCGGGATATTGATACGCAGGACATGTCCATCATCGACAGGATTTAAGCCAGTACCCGCTTCGACAATTCCTTTGCGGATATCGTCTCGAGTCGACTGATCAAAAGGGGTAATCACGATTGTCTGTGCATCTGAGGCCGCTATCGTTGCTAGCTCGAGAACTTTTAATTTAGTGGAACCGCCATAAGTAACGATTGAGATATTTTCGACGAGTGTCGGAGTTGCCCGTCCAGTACGAACAGTATTGATATCGGCTTTGATGAGGTCGAGAACTTTTTGGATTTGCTCTTTAAGCTTTGGTATTGCGTCCATATTGGATTTGATTATACTCTACTTCAATTTTTTTTAAAAGACATAATAAGAGATGGAATACTTTGTCTATTGACATTAGCTGAGTCCAGGTGTATAAACCGTTCTAACCAATAAGCTATATGCCTCCCGAGCAGTCTACTCACTCGCTGCCACCTCAAAACGGAGAATCAAAACCCCGTCTTTCACTAGGTATTTACAATGAACTCGACCGACTGAAACAAACTACCACCTGGGGTCCCGTTGGGGCTGAAGCGGTTCTTGCATCACTTTACCCCACAGATGTTTCCCTCTTTTATGACGATATGAATGTTCTAAGAGCGCGCGAAGAAGGACTTAAATATTCTAGATTCTTAGAAAGTAATGGTGTTCAGGTAGTACAGGTTAGGGACACACTCGCCGGCTTACTGCCGGTTGATCATCTTGATCACAAAGGAGTTAGGCATGGAATTGTTGCAAAAGCTCGTCATATTGCGAGAGCTTATGGCTCTACCATCCATGATGACGTATATAACGGTAGACCAGCGGAAGATGTAGCGTTAGAACTACTTGAAGCTGACGTAGCAAGATATGGCGAAGGACCAGCTTTGGCTCTTAATGAAGCATTAAGCCTTGCTCAAGATCTCCCATTAGGTAATGCTATTTACTCGCGAGATCAAATGAATGTCCTGCTTGATACCAGAGTTGTGTCACGTATGGCACGCGAAATTCGTAAGCCTGAAGTCGCACTTTATGAGAGAGCGTATGATGAACTCCTTGGCGAACACTCAAAAATTGAGTTACCTGAAGGAGAGACTTTTGAAGGTGGAGATGCTTACATCTATAACAACACTGTCTATATTGGAGTAGGTACTAGGACTACTATGGGTGCAGCAGTAGCGATTTATGAACAATTGAGAGAAAAGCTTAATGAACGAGACATGAGATTCGCGATTGTTGAAGATGTAGTCTATAAGGACTTGCCTCCTGAAGAGCAACAACAATCTATGCATTTAGATACTTTTTCTGGTCCTATTGGAGACAAACAAATAGCTGTCTGCCTCGAAGAAGCAGAAAAACGTGAAGTAAAATTCCTGGGTAGTGATGATGAGGGGAAAACTATCGTCAATCATACCTTTATGAATTTTATTGAGCATCTTAAAGCAGAAGGAAATAACATTTACGTGATTCCAAAAGCAGAACAATACGAATTTGGTTGTAACTTTCTCATGCTTGATGACCAAAATGTTGTCCTTCCACTAAAAACAAATATATCCACGAATATGGTATTAGAAGAGGCAGGTAAAGACCTACACTTTGTCGATCTTTACCAGACAACACGTGGATACGGCGCAGCCCATTGCATAACTGGCCAGCAAAGGAGAGAATAACTATGCCAAAAGGAGAACGTGACACCAGAGCACTCCAACCCGACCGTAAGGATCGGATGTTTGGCATTCACATTCCACCCCTCCCCGCTCCAGATATCCCTATCCCGATCCCAGAACTTGAACACATGCCCACTCCTGCAGACTATGCATTTACCGCTGTAAAATCCGCACTGCAGGAACAAGCTGATAATACAGCTGAGCGGCTTGGTGCATCACGGTTAGCTGTTGTTGAAGCTCCAGATAATGTCGACGCAGACTTTGGCGTTGCTGTTCATCGACTAGCAGCTGTTGCTAAACAACCGCCTACTAGAATAGCTGAAGCGTTAGCTGAAAACTTTAATGCTCATGATGTCAAACCTCGACATGTACTTCAAGCGAAGACTGAAGGCCCCTTCCTTAACTTCGATCTTGATATGAACTCACTTGGAACTGAGATCGTGAACCAAGTCGAGGCGATGGGAGATAAATACGGTGAACAAAATATCGGGAATGGGAAAAAAGTCGTCATTGACTGCTCATCACCTAACATTGCTAAATACATGAGTGTTGGCCATTTACGCTCAACAGTCATCGGCGAAGCCTTAACTCGCATTTATAGAGCTGGGGGTTATGAAGTGATCAGAGACAATCACCTTGGTGACTGGGGTACCCAATTTGGTATGCTTGGACGAGCACATGAGTTATGGGCTGGTGAGATCCCCGAACTCCAAGGTGGTACTGATAGTGTGCGTGGCCTATACAAACTTTATGTCAAGATGCATGAAGAAATAGAAAGAGAGAAAGAAGGTAATCCTGATAAAGAATCTTCATTGGAGCGAGAAGGACGAGAGTGGTTTAAACGCCTTGAGGAAGGAGATCCTG
>CAZRDR010000069.1:0-2886 GCA_964598995.1 uncultured Gammaproteobacteria bacterium
AGGAGTCCTAAAGCAAGGAGAAGAGAAAACAAAGAGATAAAATTCAAAGAAATTCCTGTGATATTCATAACAGCTGAAGTAATAAGAAATGACAGAGGTACAGCAAACAAAGACACAAATGCTTGTCGTGCACCTAGAAAAACGAAAAGAACGATAAAGACTAGGATAATCGTCGCAATAAAGTCTCGAGTTAAGTCGTTAAATTGTTTAGTGATGTCTTCACCAGCATTACTGATACTTTTAATCGAGAATTGGTTTTTATACTGTGCCAGTGACTCATCGACTTCTTTTTCGGCATCCTTGACTGCTTTGTCGATATTTGTTGTTCGTGTTTTAAATACATTAAACGTAACAGATCGCTCAGCTGGAAGCGTATTAGACGCAATAAAGGATGGATTTTGGTTTGGTTTTGATCGCTCTGTGATTATTGCGATATCTGAGAGCGGAATAACTTGGTCATTATTCTTTAACTGGAGGTTACGAATATCCGAGATAGATGTAACAGAAGGGTCGATACTGAGTGCAAATGACGAGGTCTGAGTCTTAACAGTACCTGCAGGATATGATCCGAGAGCTGCTTTAAGAAGTGATGAAAGCTGGAAAGGCGAGATGCCATAGGTTGCTAGTTTGGCCTGATCGATAAGAACGCTTATTTCTCTCTCCTCTAGTCCACCAGTCGTTACTCTATCAACAGTCGACAGATCCTCAAGGTTTTTTTGAAGAATTTTTGAAAATCTATTTAGACTTCCTACATCACCATTACCAATAAGAGCAAATGTCCAGACAGGCTGATTTTCAAAATCAATTGTTTGTACTTTTGGAGCTTTTGCATCAGTTGGAAGTGCAGCCTGGTCGACTGCTGACTGGACATCCGCGCGAGTTTTATCTGGGTCAACGCCTGTGTTGAACTCAATCTGTACGACCGAGACATTCTCGCGTGATGATGAAGTTACTTTCGAGACATTCTCGACACTAGCGATACTATCCTCTATGGGTTCTGTCACGAGTGACTCAATATCCTGCGGATTTGCACCAGGGAGAACAGCGCTGACGATAATGAGAGGAATTTTAATTTCAGGTGTTGTTCGTCGAGGTAGACTGGCAAAACTTGAACTTCCAAGCGTTAGGATAGTGATAAGAAGGAGGATCAGGAGGCGCGGATTTGCGAGATATTTGCCAACAAAGCTAGTGCGGAGTTTTTCGTTAAATTTGAGATGGAGTAAATATGATGTTTCTTTCGACATACATAGAAATTAGTTATTTAACTGCTACTTTATCCCCTGCTACGATGTTTCGATTTAGGATAATTTGGTCGCCATCATGCAGACCTTCCAGAACTGAGACATAATCGCCATAGACCTCACCAATTGTCACTTTACGTGCTACCGCAGAGTTATTTTTTAAGACGAAGACCGTTGAATCACTTTGTGACTCATAGACACTATCAATCGGGACATATGGGTCCACACCATTAGTCTCTGCGTAGCCGATCGGGACATCCGCTTTAAGATATTCACCATCAGTTACACCTGAAATTCCGTCTGGGAACGTATAGATAATTGAGTAGAGCTGCCCATCCGTCGCGACGGTTGAGACATATGATGGAGTCATCGAGATTTTCTTATCATGAATATAAAAAATAGTTGGCTCTACCCGTGAAATAGTGTCAGCAATTTGCTGTGGAACGCGAAGAACTGCAGTCGAGGTAACACTAGAACTTGCGATAGTCGCAATGACTGTGCCTGGATTTACATTGTCACCTTCATGGACATTAATTCTTTGTATTGTTCCAGCAAATGGTGCTGCTGGGTGCATAGTTCCCTCTTGTACGAGTGCGAGACTATACTGGATACTGCTGACTTGTTTTGAGAGATCAAGAGCTTTTTCTTGGACATCAAGCTGCTTGAGCGTAATATCTTTTTGTTTGGAAGCTAAGAGTGTTGGCGGATTACTCGTATTTGTCTGGTAATCTAATGAATTCACTGCAGATTGTAATTGGTTAACGCCTGCTTGAAGCTGCGCTTGCTGTCCTTTAAGAGCTGGAAGTGTTGGATCATTTGGATTAGCCTGTTCTATTTGAGAGATCTGTGTGTTGAGTGAATCCAAAAGGCTTCTATTCATTCCCAGTAAGCCTCGCGTATCAGTTAATGACTTCTGGGAAATTTGTCGTAACTGTTCTGTGTTTTCAGCAGAGGCTGTCGCGATGTCTCTTTGGTCGTTGATGATGCCCTTCTGAAGCTTATAAGTATCCCTCACATTCCTGACTTGCGCTCCGGCGAGTTGGGCTTGGAGAGCTGGTGCGTTGCCTCCTTGGTAATTAGAAGATAATGAGACGATTGATTGGCCTTTGGTGATGGTATCTCCTTCATGGACATGAACCGTTTGAACGATACCTGGTGCTTGGGCGACGATTTTAACAATTCCATTTTTTTCTACTTGAGCTTGTAATGGCACAGTTGGAGCTTTTCCGATGGTATAGACGCTAACCGTCTTTACAGGAGTTGTAGTTTTTACTTCTTTTTTAGAAAGATTACTGATAACAGATCCAAGGATGAGGACAAGTAACAAAATCCCAAGCGTTATAAAAAAACTGGTAAATGGTTTCCATTGGATGAATGTGACTGATCGTCGATATCTCCGACTATGTCTGAGATTTTGTAAAGAATCTCGAACAGAAAATGAACGAACTCGGGTAAGGTTACGTGAACTCATAGGCTAAGAAGGCAGAAGTACGAGCAGATATTATGAGGATAGGGAGATCTCTCTATAAAATAGTACAGAAGCGAGTATACCTGAGTAAGCTTATAGCGTCAAGTCTTAGCGAACAAAAACGAGGAAGTAAATGATGGCTATAATAATGCGATAAATACCAAAAGGGATAAAGTT
>CAZRDR010000070.1:0-38299 GCA_964598995.1 uncultured Gammaproteobacteria bacterium
CATGCACTCACCAAACGTGACAAGTATGAGATTGATAACATCAAATTCGTTTCTTGTTCAGGCTACATTCCAGGTGAGGACGAGACGATCGTCGAGCAGACGAGCTGCGTGATTAAAAAGCATGGCACATACCTTACTATCGCTGAATTATCTGGTGTGACGCCAAGATATGCTATCTATCAGGATACGCTCTGTAAAAAAAGTAATGTGCCTATGTATAACAATCAGATCCGATTGTCAGATCTTAATGTAGAGAAATATACAGATGCGACTATTTGTAAAAAAATCCTCTCGTACTATTAACACTCTTCCTGCTACAATACCGAAATGGCAAAAACACAGCAATACTTTTTCTCAGCAGATCTGATACGAGCGCTCGCGATTATATTCGTCGTTCTGATTCATGTCTTTTCAGAATTCCTTAACTATCCAAAAGTCTTAGGCAGCAGTGACTGGTGGATCGCTGACTTTTTTAATTCAGGGGCTCGGGTAGCAGTCCCGCTCTTTATTATGTTATCTGGAATGCTGTTACTGCATACCGACAAAAATTACACCATTAAAGAATTTCTCAAAAAGCGTGCAAGTAAAATTGGGGTGCCACTTATCATCTGGCCTGTAATTTATTTTCTCTGGAAAACCTGGCTTAACCATGAGCCGTATACCTTTATGTCAATTCTTAAAGACTACCTGAATCTGAATATTTATTATCATCCCTACTACATCTATATCGTGGCAGCTTTTTACCTCATCACCCCGCCACTAAAAATTATTATTAACTTTGGAACCAAAGAAATAAAAAGTTATTTTTATTTCCTGGTCGCATTTTTCTGTCTGAGCGCGACAGCAGCGATGTATTTCCTCCAAATTCCGCTTAACGTGAGTACTATTTTTACTGTCTGGATACCATTCTTCCTGTATTACCTCACTGGGGATTATTTCAGACATACCAAGCTGTCTAAAAAACAATTTTATTTATGTCTAGCACTCTTTATCTCAGCATTAGTCCTGACAGCTCTCGGCACACGACTCCATATGAGTTACCTGCGAGATGTCGCAGTGGGAAAACAGGTCATAGACTATGGTAAATATTTCTATGACTATGTAAGTATCCCTGTCGCGATCATGTCGGTCATCGCCTTCATCGTCCTCCACAACCTCCCGACTCGCTATCCTCGCCTGATCGAAAGTAAAGTAGCGCCAGCTATCGTCTCTCTCGCAGGAGCATCTTTCGGAATTTATCTCATCCATCCGCTCTTTTTAGAATTTAGTAATCGGATACTGAAGATCCCTTTTGAGGCACTCCCCATCCCACTCTGGATATTTCTTTTCATCAAACTATCAGTTCTTCTCATCATTTCGTATGGGGTGGTAATCATCATAAAACGAATCCCCTTCCTAAAACTCCTCGTCTAATCCCAACAAAAAAGACCCCTTTCAGAGCCTTTTTTGTATCCAACGAAAAAATCATTAATGTACCTTTATGTTGCCTTTGAAAAGCGTAAAAGGTCCATCTGTAGGATTGGTCATGTTAGTGACACCATTAAGAGCAGTTGTCTGGGAGACAAAACTTCCCCAGATCTGATCTCCTGATGCACCGTTATCGACGACCTTTGCAAAAAGCCAGTTTCCAACGTAGGCTGGATTTTTAGCAGTCGTTACCTGACCTGCGAACCATGCAGAGTTCCCGTTTACCATGACAGATGAGACTTTAACTCTATATTTGTCTTTATTTCCATCTGTGTAGGTGAACTCTCCTTTATTAACATCTGTATCCATCTCGAATTCAGCTGTTCGGTTCAGACCATAAGCGTTGTACTGCGCATTATTTCCAACGACTCTATGATTGTGATGCTCGACATAGTCGACACACTTACCTTGATTCTTGAATGATGGATTATTAAATGTCATCCAACCACCATTTTTACAGTCAGAGATATGCATCGGCGGACCGACACTTGGTTCAAAATCGAAAAGTGTAGTACTCCCTCCTTTAGTGATAGAGAAGAAATCTACATTTCCTGTGTAACCAGTAGGACCTGGTTCACCAACTCGAATGCCTAACCAAGAATCACCTGGTAAAACACGAATTCCTGGGTAGTCAGCTAAAATATCAGACCATGAGCGTGTGACAGATCCCGCTTCTGTTAAATTAGCATCAGGACCAACTGTTGTTGATGGCCAAGTAGCACCTGAATAGTTCCACATTGCATTGCCACCGTTAATTACATCAAAGGTATTCCAAGTATCCTGTGGAACAGCACCATTATTGGCTGGCACATATACTAATCTTCTTTGCCAACTTGAACTACTTCCTGTAAAGTCGACATTAAAATTTAAGAATGGTGACTCTGAACTTCCAGCAACTCCACTATGAGAATATGCACCATAAGACATTGCTGAAATCGAGCTCAATGGCGTTCCTCTAAATTGATACGTAGCAATATTCTTACGATCTGCTGGTGACGCACCAAGTGTAAACTGAAGGCTACCAACTCCATGTGGTGGAGTCGCAGGTCCAGTTACAAAAGAACCGAGACTATTATCAATAGTGTCACTAGTGTCGTTATATATGAACCATTTGTCATGAGTCTGAGCTACAGGAATACTAGTAGATGTTTCTAAATCGTTTGAAGTAACTACTACTGTCGTATTTGCAGCGAAGGCTGGGACGGCAAAACTACTTATTGCTAACAAGGCAGAGATTGAGATAGCAATTTTTTTAATCAAATTCATTTCATTCACCCCCTTTCATCCGCTGTAGCTTTATGCGAAAGCGGACATCGCATATATGTTTTACCCACATCCACCTTCCTTTCCTTCAGAGCTTTTCAGAACTATTCGTTCACGCTCTGAAGAGCAGTTATGGCGGATTGTGTATTCTTTAGATGCAACTAATTTCTGTACACAAAAAATCCCGCCAAAGCGGGACGAGTTATGTTCTCTGTGGGCAGCTAAACATAAGCTCATACTAACTCTTTAGTTAGTATCTGTCAACTCTGCTATTTAGCCTTATAGTTTTGGCATTTTGAAGCTATATTTGTTACAATTCCACCATCTTGTAGAGATGAACGCTAAATATAAGCTTTTTAGTGTGCGTCCTCAAGTATTATTTATCGCACATTAAGAAATCATTGGAAAGTTATAAGCGGAAGGCGCTTCAGGTTAGCAAAGAGTGTTAGTCTGAAGAGCCTTCCGCGCGGAATGGCCACGATACAAGGAGACAGCCATGGCAGTCCAGAAGGTCCAACCCAACGATGCAGCTCCAGATACTGAGCTGCAGAGGAGAATCGGCCTTATCGCCGATGACCCGGAGCTCATCGCTCTGGTCATCCTCCTGCATCATCACAAGCACGCTCACGTCGACCAACTCCAGAAGGAGTACCCCGCTCTCACCTACAACCGGATCGACGATCTGACGCTCGCGCGTCGGCTTGAAGAACTAGAGATGGCGGGGCTCATCGATTCCTACCAAGACCTCATCGAGTTCAACAACTACGGTGAGGAGGTGTTCACCGCCTTCAGCAGAGGATCCAGGATGTTCCTGGATCTTACGATGAGGATCAACCACTGGCAAGTGAAGGAGGAATATCATGGGTGAAGTCTACGAGTCGCGCAGCGAAGGAGGCAACACGCAAGGATCAGGTGATCCACAGATCATGCTCTGGAGCGATCGAGCCGCAAGGCTGACGCTTCAATACCTCAATCGCATGATCTCGCAAACGGCGACCTTCTCGATGATCATCGACAGGGTCGCCAGACTGAGCAACGGTGAGCTCTCTCCTGATGACATCCGGAGAGGAATCACAGAGCTCATCTACCGGACGGCCGACCAGACGCTCGCGGTCAAACGCAAGCTCTACCCGGAGAAAGGAGAAAATGATGACTCGTAACTTCGACCCGAATGCTCTGCACTACGGACCGTATGTGCTGAGCAATGCAGACAGCCGCTGGATCCTCATCTGGCTCTACATAACAGAAGGACGTGGCTTCTCGCTCAAGGAGCTCTCTTCCCTCACGGGCAAGACTGAGGACGAGGTCCAAAAAGCCATCACTCACTACACTGAGATGGGGGTCCTCGAAGACGGCGGTTATTACCCCAGCGAAACACTGGCCACGCTCATCCGCGCACAGCTGGAGTTCGCCAAAGACTTGCTGAAGGACTTCACCAACATCCGGCAGCAGTTCAACGAATTCCAGCGACTCGAGGCTGAGTCCTGACACCACTTTCCACTATTTCGATGTGCTGTTTGGGGCGGTGGGAGCAATCCTTCCGCCCCAGCGCACCCTTTTGCTGACTATTTCCCCTACTTTGAAGATCGACGATAAATGAGAATACTGAGGATAAATGTCGTAATCATATCAAGCTGACACAACACGCAGACTGGACAGACAGTACGTAAAATAATTAATTCGACATAAGCAATATAAAGACAAAACGCGAGACCAAATGCAGCCATACTTAATAACAAACGAGGTTTTTTAAAAGTAGCCGCAAAAAAAATAATGATATAACCGATTAGCCCATACAGAGGCGTCGGAATCCCCAACGTCTTAGCCACTGCTCCTTTGATGACAGCATCACAGTTAATCGTTGCATTAATGCTGCAGAGAGTTGTCGCAGGCTTGGTCCATTGTTCAAAAAGGAGATAACATGCGAGGACAATACCGATGATAGCTAAAGCACGAATGTAAAAGTAGAATGACCTTTTCATCCCTCTACTCTACTGTCTGAATAATTCCTCAACAGTGATGTAGATCAATGAAGTTCCAAAATCTAGTGGCATGAGGTATGAATATAAAAGAGAAAAGCACCATGGGACGGGATCGGACCGCCACACTGTGCTTTTCTCCGACGCGATGTTGGAGCAAGCGAGGTGAAGCGATCCGCGTCTTGCGGTGCTTATGTTTTGCCGTTACGGGCGGTGCGTTCAGCCCACCCGATAGCCTCTCGGAACTGGTCGCCAAGGACTAGGGCTACGCCTTCGTCCCACTGCCAGACGCTGATCTTGGGCTTGTTGCCCGATGTAGCGATCGTCTTCATGACCCCATCTTCCTCCAGCTGGAGTTCGGCGGTGACGTCGAGGTTCCAGGCGGAGAAGGGCCAGAACCGGCTATAGCTCACGCTGACGACGCAACGTCGCGGACGCGGGACCTTATCGACGATCTGGTAATCGCGTCGCCACGAGAACGTGATGACGCCGATCGCCTCGACGATCTGATACCCGTCGACGCGGAAGAGCGCCGACGCTTCGTCGAATTGCCGGATGATCTTCTCTCGCAGCGTATTTTTGGGTGTGCTGATGAGCGGCCGAGCGAAATACCGATCCATCACGTCCTCCTGACGTTAGTAAGCTGCGCCTAAAACGGCTATAGGTATTATAGCATACTATAAGATCAGTAGAGAATTGTTAGAGGAGTTAGCGGAGTTCATGCAAGAGCGCCTCGGGGTGAGGTGATACTAATGGAGAGGACTCCTGCACTCGCCAACTATCTAGGCGAAAGAGAAACTCCCTTCTCAAATAGGACACCCCGAAGGCGCCTACCGATTCAAAAGAATGCTGAGGATCTGGATAGCCACCAGCACGACATCAATCATCAGGAGGAATCTTCCTAACCTGAACATGATCCCGAGCCAGCGGAACAGTGCCTTCCCTTCTGCCTTTTGTTTGGCGGTAAGGTTCTTTCCTTTCTCGAACGATTCGCGTTGGTTCCTCATCCACTGCGAAAACCCCATGAGGACTGCAGCGGTAATGAGGAAAAGCCAGAAGATAACTTGGGTTGACACTGGATCCCCCCTCCACTTCCAAGGAACGGTAGATGGAGATTATACCGAAGTATAAATTCAAAGGCAAACTATGAGTCTTATTTGAGACTTGGAGGGTTATCAAAATGAAGACTCCGCTGAGCGAAATCATGTTCCGCATCAAAAACTGAAACCACTGTCACTCCCGGTATTTTCGTACGCTGAACATAACTTGAAGTCTCTGTCGTGAAATCATGCAAAACATTCGGAAAGTTCTCTACAACTGTTTTTTTCCAGGGAATGAGAAATTCTTCACCAGGAGTAAAGCGAGGTGCGCTTTCGGGTAGCTGCAAAAGTCCAAAGAAATCATCAAGACCTTGACGATATGCTGTCTGTAACTCACCTTCAAGAATATCTACGTTAAGACCAAATCTTTCAGCCATTCCATAGGTACCCATAGGCGTTCTGGACTCAATAATAGGAAACGTTGACTCACCAGGCATACCTATATGACGGATAAACTGAGTAAAATGATGGGTAAAGGCATTTCTCTCCTGATTGAACGTAACAGAAGCATGTTCTGAAAATTCCGCCTCAACTTGTTTGCCTCGAATCCTCAGTGAGAGGAGTTTATTCAGACCCGCATCTCTCACCTGCCCTATCAACATCACACGATCGCTAGGCAATATTCCCTCCATAACTGGATTTCTCCGATATTCTGACATAGAGCGTAATTATATCAATTTTCTGTCGAGTTACCAACTATAGGTTTAATTTTGATCAATTTCTGGTATAATTCTAAGTTGTTAAGGCTGAGTTCTTAACGTACTTTAACCAAGTCAAACTTGGTCATCTTAATTTAGGTACTGTAAAGCTTCGCTTACATTTGTTCTTTGAAAAGACATTCGGTATTTTATTCTCTTTTTCAAAGCCGGCTTTGAGTTGAAGGAAATTTTTCAATTGAAAGCTGGCTTTGAAAGGCGTCACTGGGACGCTGAGCTGAAAGGAGGAAGCATGCAAATGCAAGCCTGGTGGGCCATCGGAATTGGTGCGTATCTGGGGTTCATTTTCCGGATCGAATATTTCCGGGATGAGCTCGACCAAGAAGAATCTCCCCCGCAATCATTCGCACTGTACATCGGAATCATATTCATCTCTCTCCTGATGCTCGTCGCCATCGATTGGCAAGGGATCATGAGGGGGGTAACATCAATTGTCGCCGGTATGGTCACGTTCCCAATCGTCTGGGCGGTGTCGTTCTGGCCCGCTCGACGAATAGGGATATACCTCCGTCGTTGGGTCGAGTGACGGAAGAGAGGGCGCCGAGTCTGACTCGGCGCCCAAGGAGGATAAAATCATGAACGATTTTCTGAAATCTCTATCAGATGCAAAGCTGCATCAGAAGATGGAGATTGAGGTAACTGATACTCATGTCCCACAAGGAGCCGAATGTCTACCTATATTTATACGCTTTAACTATGCTCGCAGGAATCTGCTTGAACTTCCCCGGGATTTTTAACTCACCAGCATTTATCCGTAATAACAAATCTTGAGCTTCATCAGGCTTTAATTGAACTAATGTTCGCTCGAGTACTCCCTCGGCATCAGGATCGATTTTCTTTCGTTCTTCAAGCAACGTTCTAAAGAGCGATCCCACGCGAAGATTATCTAACTGGAATTCAGGAGGTGGAACAAGCCCCATGTCTCCCTTATACGCATGAGGAAGTGTCGTAAGGAGTAACAGTAATCCGCGCGGACCGAAATTATCTGAAATGTAGCGATAAACCTCGGCTGGATTATCACTCTGTATTGACTCACCCAATGTCTGTGTCAAACTCTTTTCTCCATCTGCTGACAGCATGCCTAACAAATCAACTAACGCCGAGGCATCGCCATGTCCAGTCGTGCCTGAAAGTGAACTCGCCATGGCTTCGTCTAAAATTCCTCCGAGTAATGTCTGATGACCGACTCGTAAGCGTCGCTGGGTATGCACGTACTCATGCCTGATAACTGCAGCCGCTTCCTCTCTCACAGCAGGAATATCCGAGTTGAGTGCCTCAACGGTATCTTTTGAAAGTACTATCGTCGGTGGACGATCCTTCATCTCCATAGTAAAAGCTTTCGTGCCTTTACCACCTAGTTCTTCCCATTCACTTCTTCGTACTTCTCTCCCGGTCTCTGGATTTCGCCTAAGGGATGCTTCCTGTGACGCATCAACGACGAGTACATCAAACGGCTTCTCAGTATCTGGGGTGATGCCGAGTAACTGGCGCTCTGGACCCAAAATTTCACTTCCCTCACCCAGAAGTGAAGCCTTCAGGGCTTCGGATTTTTCGGGATTACTTAGCTCTTTATAACGTGCAAGCTCCTGCTCGCGGTCTACGAGATCTCGGGGGGAGAAAATGTATCGATGCGCCGAAGGGTCGCGGCCGATTCGATACTGATTGGCCTGTGCGTTATCTGAGGTAAGCACGCGGAGCATATGCTCTAAGAATTTCTTCTCGCGGCCAGTTCGCTCGTCCTCAGATCGGGACCTGAGTGCCACATAACTTTCAGAGATAGCTAAAAATGCTTCTGACTGGGCCTGGTCAGCGAAAAATGCAGGATCGATACCAAATCTTCCGACTAACTCCTGACCTGCTTGCATAACTGCCTGACCGTAAACTTGATAATCAGCTGCTATTTCTCCACGCGTCGCAACGACCGCATGAGCAAATCGCTCATTACTTAATCTCTCTGCAAAATAACCAGTAAAACCTTGCTGTCTCTCAGCCTGCTGACGAACTTCGGGAGGTGTTATCGTACTTTCTGCACTCATGAGCGTAGTATAGCATTTGGAGTTAGGAGTTAGAGAATTATAATATGGAGTAAGGTATGCAGGAGTGTGAGAGGCGAATCCACACGATCGCAACTCAACGCGCAATGCGATGAATGCTGTCCTGCAAACCCTACTCCACATGGTAACTAGTCCGGCTCGTACACCGGGGTGAACGTCTTCAGCGTGTCGACGTTAACGCGTAACGCAGCCGCGATGAGTTGGAGGGTATCGTCTGCTACAGACATCTCGCCCGCCTCAATGGCTTCGAGGTCGCGGATAGTGACGTCGATCTGGGCGGCCAGCTGAAAGATGGCGAGTTCTCGGTGTTTTCGCCACGACCTGATAGTCGCGCCGAGCTCCCGAGCGTAATCACGAGAGTGTTTGGACCCCATTGCTGTCTCGTCCGTCGGCGGCAACCTCTTGAGATCGTCCATGGTGACGCCGAGCGCTCTCGCCAGACTCTCCATCGTTTCAATCGTCGGTTCCTTGACGAAACCTTCGATGAACTTCTCGAGGGAGAGATGCTTGAGTGAAGCGCGATCTGCGAGTTGACCGATGTTCATACCACGGTAAACCATCCACGCTGCGACAATGTCGCCGCGTTTGAGCTGCTCGACCGGTGGCAATTCCAAACGCTGGAGCACCGAGATCTCGACGCCGATACCATCAGCGATCTTCTGCAGAAGCTCTGCGCGAATTGGGTATCTGCCCGCTTCGTAATCGCGGAGGTCTTTTCGGCGAATGCCGGGGAAGTCGAACTCGCTAACGCCTTTGGCGTGACGCCAGAGACGAATCACGACGCCGAGCTTCCACTGATATTCTGCCGTTCCCAGGCTGCCCGAGATTTTTGGTGCAGTCGTCGATGATATGTCCGTTCCGGATGGTAGAGCCGCGGCGTCGCGGAGGCGGAAGTGGTACCTGAAATAGGAACCGCCGCTATCCTTGACGAGGGGTGGAAAAATTGGATCGTAGCCTTTCGCGTCCATTTCGTTAAGGAGATCCTCAACGGACGTATCCTTGCTGCTGGTATCGCGAACGAGGTATTTCTTATTTTCCGAATCAGTCACTAGAGTTGCCTTTCGTTGGTAGTCCTCAGCCAATCCAAGGACCCAATACTAAGCAATTAAGAAGTAAGAACTCAGAATTGCATAAGATCGGATCCTCGGAATAGATTCTGGACAAGCCAGAATGACGTATTAGAACAAGTTTTCCTGCATACCTTGTAAAAGAACAAATTTAGCCTATTGCTAGTAGCATATAGCTTTTAGCAAGAAGCTGGGTGAATTATAGCCAAATTGATGTTAAAAATCAAAACTATGGGCTTTTGTGCTGATTTTTGCTATACTTCACCAACTGAAGGATACTCTCAGGCTAGACCATCGTGTCGCGGCCTAGAGCGTGTCTCAAGTATTTATTCGCACCTTACCGAAAAAGAAAGGATATCCCGTGGAACATCGAACGACCTGGGAGCAGGCCGTCGCAGCGATGAAAATCCTGCATCGACTACTCAGACATCCAGAGGATCGCCAAACCCAGGAATTCTCGATCATGCCCAAGGTTGAAGAAGCTGCGTTCTTGCGCTTCGTCGTGACAAAGGTCGGTGAGTCCAACTACCTCACCCACCTCAACGTCACTAGCGACTGCGAACTGATCGCGATCCTGACCGATCGCCTGAACTGGCGACTCAACCGCTTCACCTTCCAGCGAACATTCTTCATCTCCGATACCGACGTCCGCGTCGACATCGAATGGGGAATCCGCTCTGGGGGCGAAATTCGCTCTGTATATGTCTCATCTCCCGAGTACGGACGCTACGTCTCACGCTTCGAGCCATCGCGCACTGTCGATGGCAAGCGGATCTGGAAGAATGCCGTTCGGCACCGGCCAGAGCTGCGGAAGTACAAAGAACTGCGCGATATCCTCGTGCGAGAACTCCATCCGGTCGACCCGGAGGAGATCATCGCCGAGACGATCCGCATGGCTCAGATCGACGCGATCTATAGCGCCATCCGATCGGCTATGAATCGATAAGGTGGCACTGAGGCGGGCGCGCATGCGCGCCCGCCTCCCCACCCAGATTTAATTAAGAATATAATTAATTTATCTAAAATGAATGATCCAAAAAGACTAAAAGAGATTGATGTTTATATCAGTCCTAAAAAAGCAATTCAGAGAATGTTAGGAGTTATCGAAAAATACGGTTTCGATGAAGCAACTAGAGCACGTACGTTTCAACAAACTCGTGAAGCATGGGTCGCTGCAATATTTTTAATAAACCAAACCAACTTAACTAACAAATTATATTGGTTGAAATCAAATCCTGATCCAAAAGACGTTCCTGATGTGTATGCTGTATCTTACAGAAGTCCGAGAGTTAAATCTAATGAAATAGGTATTGTCCAAAAAGTTCTATTAATCGAAGTAAGTGAATATCATGAACAAGCACATTTATCTTTAGCTGAAAATATAATAAGGAAATTGAAATATAAAAAATATCACAAAGATACTGTACTCATCTATTATTTAGATACTCATAAAACTTTCACATTCGTAATTAATGATGTTGTATCAGAATTAAATAAACATAATTTAGATATTGCACAGATTTGGCTTATGTTCCATCCCCTAGAACAATCAGAAACAGTTAATAATCTGATTAAAGTCTTCCCGAATGGATATTCCGGAGTTCAACAAGTTAACCACCTATTTCTACTAAAAAATAATTCTCCTATAGAAGGAAGTGCAATAGACTATGCATTATATAACCAACCCGACTTTCTCAAACCTGAACGTGGTGGCAATTCTGAACCTATTATTGAACATTTCGGAGATGCAATAATTCCACTTCCAGAGAAAATCTAATGAATTTCCTCAATAGCCTTAGGTTCGGAGGCTTTAAGGATGCGTGAACAGCTATCATATTTACCAGTCACATAGACTACTTTATTTACAAAAGGCAGAACGTCTGAGGTGGACGCCTCAACCGCGTTCGTCGTAGCATCACGCAAATCAACTAAGACAAAGCGAGGATGACCAGTCGGCCAATCACGATGAAAAACGATGTAATTAAAGGAGTTAATAATAGTCGTGAGGATCGGGATCTGAGGCGGAGTCGTGACGACATCAAGCTGCTTAATAGTACCTGTAATCGTCTGCTCACCTTTGTCAGAGAGGATCTTACTCCCCCCGAAAAAGCCAAAAACAGACAAGGTAAGGACAACTCCTGCAATGCTGAGTGATCCCTTAAGAGTAAAACTAAAAGCTTTCTGAGCTTTAATTTCCTCCAAAATGGCAGTAATTTTACGCAATGGATTACCTAAATGGACATCAAGGAGATCATCCTGACTGACGTTATGATCGACCTCTACATGAGTCGGAACTAATTTCTCTAGTAAATTCTCCTGAGATTTAGTGTGGGACTGTGGAGGAGCTGGCTTCTGAAGAACCTCTTTCACGAAATGGCCGTGCGAGTCACGCGGCTTTTCCTGAGCTATTTTACTCTTGGCTTCAGAATGCTCATCCATAATCTAAGTATTACACTTGACGTAGAGTCTGGTCAAGAAAGCTATTCTATTATGCATAAATCATCTATAATCCCTGACAATTACATCTATGCCGAAAGAATTAGAGCCAAGAAATAAATGGCTAAAACGTGAAGAGTCGACCGGGCAGTGGGTATCTGCCAATCTCGACCCTCTACGAAGAGCTCTTCCCCCAGATCTAGAAGTAACTGAAGCAGGGCTTATAACATTTGATAAACTTTTCTATGGCTTAGGTAACGCTGACACAAAATGCGCGCTTCTACTCTACGGACTCTCGCCTGTTCCATCTCGGACTTTTGAAATAATTGATAACCTAACGAGGAGTCTACCTGCTGAGACCTGGATTCCTAACCATAATGGGATTAATCATTTTATGAAGAAGAGTCTGATTCCGACTGGGCTTGTAGAGAAAGATGAAGATGAAGGAAAAACAACCTATGCGACAACTACACTTGGAGAAGGACTCGGAAAAGATGCGGCAGCGCTTTTTATCGACTGGGCTGCAAAGGAGGGAAAATCGATCAGCGACTTTCTCGGCTTTAAACATACAGCATCTGAAGCAGGGATGACCGTCTATCTCAACAGAAGTACAATCCTTCTTCGTCTCTACCAATCACCTTCATTTTTTGCAGAAATCTGGAAACAAACAACACTTCCTAAATCATCAATTCAGCAGAATATGCAGGAACTTAAAGAAGTCGGACTCATTAATTATGACTCAGTTAACACAGAAGTTAAAGGATGGGGACTATATGAACGGACAGGTAATGGTGAAGCAGTTCCACGCTCATCAATAGACAATCTATTACGACAAAATATCATAGCTTACTTCAAGGAGAATCAGGTAGGTAATCCTGCAGCTATCGCACAGGCATTAAAACGTAGGGACGAGATGGATATCTATAAAATACTGTCTGAGCTGACTGAAACAGGGTTTCTCAAACGGCAAAAATGGATCGGGGGAGAACAACAATCAGATGCGAGTATAACTGAGAAAGGACGCGAGTTCGTGGAAACAATTATTTTACCTCTTCTATTAGCCTCATCGGGAGATCAAGCTGCCACCTCTCTCCTTAATCAGATCCGTACTGAAATCGAAGGTCAACCTGAACTGGCAGGACAAGCTATCGAAAGTTATTTGAAAGCAAGGGAACGAATATCATTTGATGACTCTCAGCAAGCACTTATTCAGTACCTCAAGCAGCATGGTCCCCAACGACCGATCGATCTTATTCGGATATTTGGCAAACGTGTTGAGCCACTAATTTCTGGGCTACTTAAATCTAATGCACTAACGAAACATACGTTCAGTAAGGCAGTATATTACGGCTTGCCAGAACTATCACCCCCTGAACATGAACAACAAGCAATCATTATTGATTTCCAACAGCCAACTGACTTATTACCCCCTCTGTTCCATCCAAAAGAAAAATACTATCTGGAATTATTTACGACCGAGTTCTGGAACAAGCTAGCTCGTGATATCGAAACTGTCCCAATTAGTGTCGCGTCTGAACAGAAATTTTATCGTTTTTTTGAACCGGATAGACCTGACTGGCATTGCAAAGATGACTACAAATCAGGTCCTTACAGCAGGTATATTCAGGCACTACGACGCATGGGGATCGATAATCCGTCTCGCTTTTTACGTGAATTCGCTCTCTATGAGGCACCACAAGAAGTAATAACAGCTATTCACCATGCCCAAGCCCTTATGCAAGAGAGACTCTTACCTACTATTGAAAATAAATCCAGAGATGAGTACCTTGAAGAACTCCATACCACAGCTTTTTGGAAGCAACTTGCTGCTGATTTACAAAAAGTCCCACCCAATACTACCCCTTATTATTTTTTCCTCTATTTCGATCGAGAACACCCCAAACAAGTAATCCGTAACCAAGAAGGTGACTATAGAAATCTGTACTATACCTTAGGTCGATACAGTGGTGATGGGGTATATTTCCTTAATGAGTTCTCTCCTATCTCAGACTGCCCTGATGAATTGCCAGCTCTTATTAAAGAAACTCAAGAGCTCCTTCAGAAACGACTCACCTTTATGCGCCCAGAAGTCACGAAAGATGGATGGCTAGAGTCTCTCAGTCAAGAGACTTTTTGGGAAGAATTTCTAGATGATATTAATAGCTGTAAATTACCGGCAACTTTTGGTAACTTTATCGCTTTTTATAATGAGAAAAATCGTAAATTGAAAAAGCGATCCAAACAAGACGGAAATAATTACCTAGGTAAATACTATATGCTCCCACAAATGGCTTTTGATTATAGTGATGCTCTGCTCGCGTTGCCTAATATGCAAGATCTTCCGCATGACCTCACCAGAGGTGAGCTCACGCGCTTTCTTCTCTTCAGGCATGCACCTTTATATATAAAAGATGCTCTCCTCTATAGATTTCCTGATGATTTTTATCCGATAGATGATTACGATCAGTGGGCAGATTTCAACCCTGAAACAAATAGACTAAGTAGCTGGTATCCTGATGCAGCCAGACAAAATAGCTCGGTAGTACAAATAATTGATTCACTAGCGGGAATTGATATAAAAGGGAAAATCGCACTTTTTATCTACAATCTCTGGTTAGATGATCCTTCGGAAAAACATATAAAAAACATCGCCAGTATGGTAAAAACGACCCCTCGAGAGATCACAGAAATTATCAGAGCAGTACAAGATAACGCTGAACTAGAGAGTGCTATAGATCGTATAGATGCGTTAAGTCATCTAAACGAAAATAGGAGAATGTATTAAAGTAGCCACAATTTGTGGATGAGGCTAAGTACCACAAATTGTGGCTCGTATGAGAGTTGTGGTGATTTGGGCGTCAAATCAAGCTACTTGTGGTGTTGATATGAGATCTGAGAGGTCACCACAACTTTGTTGTGGTGCCCGAAGAGCCTTAGTCAGCGATGGTCGGTTGTCTGCGAGTTCTTAAGTTAGGTCGACTGGACTCTGTACCTATTTCTTCATCTTCTTTTTTATCCTTAATATGCAAAGGCTTGGTAAATGCGAGCTCGATGACATCATCCATGTGTGAGACGAATTTGAAATCAACATCCTTTAGAACTTCTTCTGGTACTTCCTCTAAGTCCTTCTTATTATCTTTCGGAAGTAAGATCGTCTTTAGCCCTGCACGGTGTCCTGCGATGACTTTTTCTTTAACGCCGCCGATCTCTAAAGCGCGACCTCTGAGTGTTACCTCACCCGTCATACCAAGGGTGCGCTTAACTGGAGTCTTGGTGAGTGCTGAAAGGATCGCAGTCGTGATCGCAAGACCTGCTGATGGACCGTCTTTAGGGACTGCGCCTTCTGGAACGTGAACGTGAATGTCAGTTTTCTGGAAGACTTTATCTGGGATGCCGAAGTGATCTGCACGCGCTCTGATATATGAGAGTGCTGCCTGGCATGACTCTTTCATAACGTCCCCGAGCTGTCCGGTAAGGATGAGATTTCCTCGACCTGGCATGAGAGCGACTTCGATAAATAAGATCTCTCCTCCTGCTTCAGTCCAGGCGAGTCCAGTCGACTGTCCGATCTGATCCTGCTTCTCGATCTCTGAACCCGCGTACTTCGTAGGACCTAAGTATTTTGGAATATCCTTATCAGTAATCTTGATCTTAGTCTTTTTACCTTCAGCGACACTGCGAGCTACTTTTCTAAAGATCGTCGCAACACGGCGCTCGAGGTTACGAACTCCAGCCTCACGGGTGTAGTGGTTAATGATGAAGTTGAGTGCGTCATCAGTGATCTCGACCTGTTTTTCTTTCAGACCATGCATTTCCATTTGTTTTTTAAGCAGGAACTGCTTAAGGATATGGAATTTCTCATCATGCGTGTAGCCTGCGAATTGAATGATCTCAAGACGATCTCGAAGTGCAGGTGGGATCGTATCCAGCATGTTAGCGGTAGTGACGAACATGACGTTACTTAGGTCAAATGGTACCTCAAGATAATGATCTGAAAAGTCAGTATTCTGCTCCGGATCGAGTGCCTCAAGAAGCGCACTGGATGGATCGCCACGGAAATCTGCACCGACTTTATCAATTTCGTCTAACATGAAGACCGGATTACGTGTGCCTGAGTCTTTAATACCTTGGATGATGCGTCCTGGGAGCGCTCCGACATAAGTACGTCGGTGTCCTCGGATCTCTGCCTCATCTCTGATACCGCCAAGTGAGACGCGGATGAATTTACGGCCCAAGGAGCGCGCGATAGATTTACCAAGGGATGTTTTACCGACACCAGGAGGTCCTACGAAGCAAAGAATTGGGGACTTCATCTTGCCAGCTAATTTTTGGACTGCTAAGTACTCGAGGATACGCTCTTTTACTTTAGGCAGACCATAGTGATCTTCATTAAGAATCCCCTCAGCTGCTTTGATATCGATATCTGACTTAGACTCAACACTCCACGGAAGTGAAATGAGCCAGTCGATATAATTTCTAATATAGCCTGCCTCTGGGTTAAATTGATTCATCTGCTGGAGTTTTTTAACCTCTTTTTTAGCTTTATCTTCTACTTCCTCAGGCATCTTGGCTTCTTTAATTTTCTGCATGAGCTCTTTTATCTCACTGCCGCCTTCATCCTCGCCTAATTCTTTTTCGATAGTCTTTAATCTTTCACGGAGGATTGCCTCCCTAGCACCTTTCTCAAATCGCTCCTGGGTCTTGTTCGCAATTCTCTTCTCAAGTTCAAGAACTCTGATCTCTTTTGCAAGGAGATCAACGAGCTTCTGGAGACGCTCTTTCACATTTGTCATCTCAAGGAGGACTTGGCGATCCTGAGGCTTAAGATCTAACGCTGAGGCGACGAGATCTGACAACTCTGCTGGAGAGTTCTCAGACATGATGTTCATAAAGACTAAAAAGTCAGCGGATTTGCCAAAGTTCATGGCGCGGCGGAATTCATTAGTTAAGTGGTTGCAAAGAGCTGTTACTTCTGGGGTATTATCGATATCTTCCTCAAGTTCGACGATCTTTGCGACGAAGAAGTTGTCCTGCTTTTCATACTCAAGAATTTTAACGCGTGATAGTCCTCTTACCTGAGCGTTGATCTCGCCATCTGCTCTGATCATGCGCTCAATGCGTGAGAGTGTGCCTATTTCAAATAAATCAGAAGGTTCTGGATCGTTAACGCGTGAACTCTTTTGAAGGACAAAACATACAACGCGCTCATGCTCAAATGAGGACTCGAGTGCTGCCAAACTTTTGGGTCTACCGAAAGTTAGAACGGAGTCTGTGTTGGGGAAGATGATGCCATCTCGAATTGGGATAACCGGGACTACCTTTTCCATAATTGTTCTTAGCACTCTATCATGAGTAGTGCTAGATGTCAAGTCTGCTACCGGGTTTTGGTATAGTTTGATCTAGCATTCTTACAAAGATAGCGTGAGTTGTGATAGTAAAGCAAAAACTCTCTATTTTGCCTGTAAGGCTCCTTACTGCCTATTCTCTGGGTTGACAAATAAGCCGATCCAGATACAATGAACGAATCTCATGGAAAGAGCTCACTTATGCAGGACAATAAAAATCGATCACGTGGAAATATTACGTTGCCGAAAGGCATTACCCCAACTCAACTAAGTCGTCAGATCAACTCAGCTCAAGGGAAGTTCGCTGACGCCATCAATCGCTGGGCTGGCAGTATCACCTTTGTCTACTTCCATGTAATATGGTTCGGCTTTTGGATAGCTACGAACAAAGGACTCCTCTATCCACTCGTCCCTGTCTTTGATCCTTTCCCTTATGGACTACTGACGATGGTCGTCTCATTAGAAGCGATTTTCCTCTCAACCTTCATTATGATCTCACAGAATAGACAGGCACTGATCGATACGTATCGTGAGCTACAAGATGAAAGAGAACAAAAAGAAGAGGATAAAGAACAGGAAGAATTAGAACAAGACGTCGAAGAAATTAGTCAGGATGTCGATGAAATCGGAAAAGATGTCGATAAAATCCAAGCAAGTTTGAGTGAACTTATGAAAGCTGTTACCCAGATGCAGACTCGTATCATTAGTGTTGAAAAGCAACGCTCACAAGCCCGTGAGAAAACCCAGACTAGTTAACCATATCGCTCGTCTCTACTATTTTCAGTCTTCCATCAGAATATAATGCCTGCATCTTTATCGCGTTCAACAGAACTTTTTTCATTTCTAAAGCAGAGCTATATTCGTGTTCTTCTTCTCTAGGCTTTTCATCAATTAAGAAATCGTTATCATCAAAAAACATATATTCCTCCTTTCTGTAAGTATCAGTATGCTGCTCGTCGATAAGAAGAGATCACAATTTGGGTAAGGAATGAGAAAGAGGTTAGGCGTAGGATTTTACGACTGCGAGGAGTTGGTCCATTTCAAAAGGCTTCAGTAAAAAGCCATCAGCACCTGAGTCGTTAGCAATTTTCTCGGTATTCGTATTAGCTGACATGATAATCAGTGGAATTGATTGAAAACTACTGTCTTTTTTAAGCTTTTGGGTGATTTTACCGCCATCAGCGCCGCCTAGTGCGATATCAAGGAGAATTAATTGAGGTTTTTGGGAGAGTGATGATTGAAACTGTTTTGCATCAGTTGCAGAGATCACCTGATGACCCTCCCCTTCTAAAATAATTTTAACGACTTCTGAAATGGCTTGGTCATCCTCACCGACGAGTATCTTCATAGCGTTATTATACTGTCTAGAAAAGGCAATGCAACTGACAAACGCTCACTAGGGCGGTCGCAACAATGCGACCGCCCTCTATCAATCAACGTTATAAAGCAGCGTGATGTCGGTTCTCATTCATGTTGAATGTTCGAACACGATCTGCTCCATTTTCTTCTAAAATATCACGGACATCGTCTTCATTACGCTCCCGTGTCGGAACTGCAACGAGAAGACCGCCTTCTTTTACGCGACCTTCATAGTACGTTGCATCTTCCTCAGGTACTCCAGCGCCGACTAAGGCACCGACGAGTCCTCCTGCAACAGCTCCAGTCGCTGCTCCACTCACTGTAGTAGCGGCAGCACCAGTTAGACCAAGTGCGGCTGCGAGAGGTCCTGCGATAAGGAGAGCTCCGATACCTGGAATAGTAATTGCACCTATTCCGATCAAAAGCCCAGCGAGGCCTCCGATGACAGCACCAGTGGTAGCTCCACTAGCGATTCCGCCACCTACATTTGAGCCGGTGTTATCATGGATTACCTGTGCATCATCGCGATCGCGTGTTACAACAGAGATATCTTTTGCATCGTAATCAGCTGCTTTCAGTTCCTCGATCGCATCTTCAGCCTGATCGCGGTTTGCGAACACGCCGATAATCATTGTGTCTCTTGCCATATATTCTTTCACCTCCTCCCTATCCGATACGTCGGATCATATGTGTTATTTGTAAACCTCTACCTTAAGAAGTCATTAAAGTAGCGGTAAGGATCTGGAAAGAGAACACGACAATACTTGCTATTTATTTACGTTCAATTTATCAAACCTTTACAAAGTGAGAGTACTATTTATCTGTGAAGAAAAGTATGTTCGTCAAATTACCAAAAGAAGCAACGGGAGTAACGGTAGTCACTAAGACTATGGTGAATGTGTGTGCGTGGTGTCCGAAGGAGAGCTATCCTACACTTAAAAGCACTGAGGAATATACACATGGGCTGTGCGAAAAGCATTATCGTATGCTTACTTCAAAGCAAAAAACGCAAGGCTAGGCTCTCACCGGAGCGTAAGCCGGACGATTGGGTGTTAATACTTCAATAATTTTTTCTATTAATTTCTCGATCATATTCTCCTTTCTTTTAGGGGTTTCACCCTTACTGTTTATTGCCAATATTTCCAGGTAGCATATTTAGCGCGTAATTGTTCTTCAGTAACATTAATTGGTGTCAGACCGAGCGTCTTCTGATAGCCACTATCTAATAACGCTGCTGCGCCCATATCGCGATCTATAATAGTAGGTGCACCCAGGAGTACGACTAAGAGTGTCTTACCGCCGCGCTCAGATGTCACGACTGTTGTTGTTAAGGCATTGTCAGTGTTACCGATTTTTACCCCTGAAATATTTGGATAAACATCCAGTAACCCATTCCAGTTATACAGATCAAACTGCTTGTGATCCTCTGTCTCTGGCAGCTGGACGAAATCCTGCTTTACGATCTGTGCGATCAGCGGATAGTTCGTCAGGGCATAGTGAGTTAAGACAGCCAAATCGTTAGCACTACTATAGTGCTCTGTATTATCAAATCCCTGAGGATTAGTGAAATGAGTATGCTTAAGTCCTAAGAATTTAGCCTTCTCATTCATCGCTTTGACGAAAACTTCATCGCTATACTTCGTATTAATTCCGTCACGAATTCCCTCGATCGCGTCATTTGCAGAGGTCATTAGACCTGCCTCAAGTAATTCCTTCAAACTCATCTGCTCACCAGGCACGACACCGATCTTGGTAGGGATTTGATCAGCAGCTACCTTTGTGATAGTAAATTTTTCCTCAGGACTTGCGATATCAAGTGCGACAACTGCGGTCATGATCTTGGTGAGAGACGCAATCGGGATCTGCTGATCGCCATTTTTGGAGTCGATGATCTGTCCATTATCAAAGTCTATGATAGAGTACGCTTTAGCGTTCACATCAGTCGTCTCAGCTGATGCTTGTCCCACGAATCCTCCACTTCTCTTAAGACTATAGTTATTAGGCATTTGCTCAAGTCGAGGTTTTAATTCAGTCAAGACATCTGTTTTGTGGGATGACAGCGGAGAAATAAGTTTAAAAAGTGAAATATGCAGACCCAAGTACTGGAGTGCGACGACTGAGAAGGTGATAACGAGACTAGTCGCAAATATTTTTAATTGATAATTAGTAATAGACAGATTCATATATTTTAAATGTTAAACCCTTTGCTTACTCAGTATCACTGATCGAACGACCAACGATGCGTGCGTCTGCGATTTGTTTATTGCCGAATTTACTTTCTAAGACTGCCCAGAGATCTGATCTACCGTTATCAAATCCGAGTGCCCAGATCCCAACTCCTCCGAGATTTTTATCGATAGCGAAGTCATATTTCTTGCCGAGTGACTTTGCATCGTCCTGGAAAAGAACTCTCCATGCACCACTGTCTTCGTCATAATATGCTTTCCAGCCGACCTCGCTGACATCATCCCAGCCGCTTTTTGAAGCTTGGACATTCTCAGTTGCGTACTCGATAGTCTGCGCAGTGCCAAGCGGAGGAAGAGTAGGCACATTTACGCCAGGCTTACTAACCATGTAGTTATATCCATAGTATGGCACACCGAGGATAAGTTTGTTGGCAGGCATGACTGCGAGGAAGTCATCAACCGCTGTTGAGACGTCATAAGAGTATTTGCCTTGTTTTTTGCCATATAAAGGTGCTGTAGGCATAGCAGTCTCAGAATTAGCGACCGCGAAGTCATATGCCATCATAAAGATGCCATCACTAGCATTTGCGACTTCACTGATATTGGCGATCTTAGGTGATGATGCAGCGGAGGCATAGACTGAAATTGTAACTTTAGACGCTGGTACTTCCTGATGCATCTTGGCAGTTAATTTCTTAATAAAACTCGTGAAAGCAGCACGCTCCGCAGTCCCGGCGTCTCCTGTGTATTCGAAGTCGACATTGATACCATCGATCCCGCGGTTTTTAACCTCACTCACAGCTTCGTCGATAGTTGTCTGTTGTGCCTCAGGGTGCGTTAAGAATGCGTCTAAGGTGTCATTATCCATTGCAGTTAAGGTAAGCACGACACGAGTTCCATGAGAGTGTGCCTTACGGAAGACGTCGGTTGCTTTTTTACTTTGAAAGACTGTATAGCCGTGATCAGTGCGGTCGAGTGTACCGTCATAATTAACAGGAACTCCAAAGTAGGAAAAGGTCGTTAAGACATTGAAATCGACATTATCGAGTTTATTTATTGTCCAGTATGGACCAAAGCCGAAGATCTCGTGGTTACTATATTTAACCTGCTGCTTCGTCAGAGAGCGAAGTGGGTCAAGAAGCGGTGAAATGAGTTTGTTACTGGACATGCCGATCATAATGACTAAGATAAGACAAAATGTCGACAGCGCGAGTGTTACATATGACCATGCCTTTTGCGTGAGGAATGGATATTTTTTGTCTCCTTGTATTTCCTTTTGGTAGGTAACTGATTTAATTCTCTTAATTCTTGGCAAGGTCATAGCAGGGTATAGGCAGTTCGCATCTGGCTTGAGCAAGGTTTTTACGACGCGAAACTTTGGCCATTATACAGGCACTGTCAAGAGAGTCAAGCTGAACGTAAGGCGAAAATCAAGATTCTGTAAGATTTATGTGAGAAGGCTCATCTGGAAGGAATATTGATAAATCAATCTATTTAACTCAACAAGAAAACGTAAAATGTTCAAATGTAAGAAAATTAAGCTTAGTAATGTCTCCGCACCTATTTCACTAACGCGGGGTGACTCCTCTTAGTGCATAGTTAAGTAAAACCTCTATAAAGCGAAAATATAGCAGTTTTATGGAAAGGTTTAAAACTACGGGGTTAAAAATGAAGAGTGTTGTAGGGCGGGCGCTGTGAGCGCCCTCCCTACGAGTCCCGATGCTGATCGGGCACACACTCATGCTAGTGACGGGGTTTGTTCGGCTTAAGCTTACCGTGGAGGTGATCCCAGTGCTCCCGGGAGAAGAGTGAACTCGCCTTGACCCAGGTGGTACCATGTACCACGCGGTGGACGAGCCGTCCTTCCTGGCAGAACTTGAGGATCTCCTCGGCTGTACGACGGGTGTAACCCGCGACGTGTTCGACAGTGACCCAGCCGATCGGGTGGTTGGCGACGGGCTCGAAGAACTCGAGCTCGCTTTGCGAAAGGACTCGCGTCATCTCATCGACGAGATCCTCGAGGACGAGGCCCTCGAGGATCGCCTGCTGTACAGCGGCGGTGAGGTCGCGAACGACCTGCCGCACGGCCTCCGGCGCGTGCAGATGGTGGTGGAAGATGTTGTACTTACCGTTGAGCTCGCGAACGAGCTGGTCAACGGCATGCGGTACATCCTCGACCGTCTCGATCATGCGAGCGACGGAAGTGAGCTCCTCACGAATGGCGAGCTCGAGCGACGGCACTTGGCCGTTGAGCATGGGCGAGAACTTCAGCGCTGAGGTGAACATGGTGATCCCCCTTGGAACGTACCACCCCGAAATGGATGGCCACCCTATTTATATAAAAAATAAACAGAGTACCCATCCATTTCACTATCACTAGTGTATGAATGTGCGAAAGTTCTTGAATTAGGAATAGTTTTGCAAAATAAAACTATTTTTATCTTCAAGTTCAAGAATTATAGCTAAAGTTAAACAATATTACAAACTATAAGCTTATCAGCTAGAAATGTAAGAACACTGCAAGAACTCAAGTATAACCATTGAGGTTTTGTAAGAAGGTTGCTATACTACTTTCCAACATGGTACAAACAGTACTCGTCGTTGAAGACGATAAAGGTCTTCAAAAATACTTAAAGGAACTTCTCCTTGATAACGGCTATTCAGTAAAAATGGCTGGAGACGGTATCGAGGCTCTCGACCTCCTCACCAAATCTGAACCAGACGTCATGGTCTTAGACCTTGGCCTCCCGAACATGAGTGGAGAAGCAGTTTGTGCCGAAGTTCGTAAGAAATATCCTGAGCTGCCTGTGATCATTCTCACCGCTAAAGACAGTATTAATGATATCGTCCAGGGACTTAATTTAGGCGCAGATGACTATATGACTAAACCGTTCGTTGCTGATGAATTCCTCGCTCGTATTAAAGCGAGACTTCGTCGTAAAGAAGGCAGTAACGAAGCTATCCTTGAGGTCGCTGATCTGAAGCTTAACAGTAAGACACTTGAAGTTACTCGAGACGGCAAACAAATCCAGCTTACTCCGCAAGAATTTAAGTTACTCCAATACTTAATGAATAATAAAGGTCGCATCCTCACCCGTGAGATGATCCTTAACCGCATTTGGCTCTACAGTAGTGATATTGAGACCAGAGTTGTCGATGTCTACATGGGATATCTCCGTAAGAAAATCGATTCAGACTTTGAACATAAATTACTTCATTCCGTTCGCGGTTTCGGCTATGTCATTAAAGAGTAGTTACTCGTTTAGCCCTCTTCCATAACCTCTTCATTAGCTTCCTGCTGTGCTTGACACTTTTTTCGAAAGAGGATTATCATAAAAAAGAACTTATTCTTTTTTATGTCGAAAATGCCTACCCTGCTTGCGCCGGTAGAGACTATCGCTAGTAGTCTCTATACTTTGTCTATCAGTCGCCATGCCCTCAAGACGACTATCCTCATGAGACTTCATATACCTGAGGTAAATACCTGTGACTTCCCAATGACACGCCAGATCCTCAGCGTCTACCTCCCAAGTATTTTTGCTTCAGCCTGCTATAACGATGATCAACTACCATTTTCCGAAGAAGTCGCACGAACTGAAGTTGGTCATCTTTTCGAGCATATTCTCCTTGAGTATTTGTGCATTATTAAGCTCGAAAACGGCCTTAACGCTGCGACCTACGAAGGCGTTACCGACTGGAATTGGGTCAGAGATCCCAAAGGCACATTTCATATCACGATTAAAGCTAAATCGCACGAATTAGATGTCCTTAATGAAGCACTGACAAGAACGATAACGCTGACAAATGTTATCCTATCTAAAAATGCCTCTATCAACGCGCCTCTTCCTATCCCAGCCTCGGCCACCCGCCACTAAGCTAAGAGAGAAATTTTGCGTACTATATCAACTTTCGCTATAATTGACCGATATTTGGTCATCCGGGAAGGCAGAGCCTATCCGGGATCCAAATCCTTGTTCTTTTATAAGGTATGCAGGAGTCTAGTTACTTCTGAGGATCCTGACTGCGCGTTAACCTAATTCGCTGTCAGGGTCTTCGGAACGGCTGAAGACTACGTTAGAAAGGAGTTCGCGTCCTTTTCGTCTGGCATTTTTTGAGTGGAGGCTATCATGCAATCATCACAAACGCAGCCCCAACCGACCGTCCGTCCCCAACACTGGGTCCTCCAGTCCTGGGTCGGCACGTGCGACCAGGATGACGCCGAGCTCCGTCGTCGCGCCAAGGTGGCTCGTCCCGAGCGCAAGCACGAGCGCGACCGCGTCGGACCACCCTTCCGGATGGGAGATGAGAAGCGGTCTCACCGCAACGACTAACTAGCGCCTGCTAGACACCATGGGTAGGTAACCAGGAATCAGATAAGGGCACAAGCGCTCCGACGCTGCCTCCGGGAGAACTCTCCCATGCCTGCATACCTACCCAAACTTACCCCATAGTTTTGCTTCTTAAACTCATTTTAGCTATAATCCCTCGTGAAGGGGTGACTCCTCGCCTTCTATACAAACCGCGAGGTGACTCCCCTAAAAGTACATTTACAAGGTATGCAGGAATTAGTTTAGTTCTACACTATCCAAAGATCCGACAGTGCCTACTTGAGCCATTCAATCAGGCAGCGTTGGGTCTTTGGAATTAGTAACAGAAAGGACACGGCCATCGAAGACGAATTAATCTCGGGAATCGTGAGGAAAGAGCAGCTTGCAGATCCAACGATCGCGGCAGCTCTCGAGACACTCAGAGACGCGGGCATCATCGCCCGTCGCCCACCCCGAGATACTCAGCCGACCAAACCCCTACGTCGACCGTTCGACGAACCGCCCTTGCCACCCCTGGGAGTCGATACCGCCAACATGCTTTTTTTGGCGGGTCACGACCCAGGAAGAGCAGACGATCGACAGACGACCGGCGTCATGCCGGCAGACGAAAGGAAACCGACGTGAAAGTCATGCTCATTCCTGACGAACTCGCAGACGACGGGGAAATCGGGCACTCCATAGCCCAACTCCTCAAGAATTCGTTTCGCGGGATCGTCACTATGGACATCGATGTCGAAGCTCCACTCATCACCGATGCGAAAGGCGCGATAAGCGCCTCTGATCTCCAGGAGATCGGTTTGGCATTCCTCACACTTGCCAACCAATCTCTCATCAGAGATCGCGGCATCGACATCAGCGACCTGGGCATCCCCGACCTGACTGGAGCCGACCCATTCCGTCCCTTCACCGGGATCGGTAACATGGTCAGCTTCAACACCTTGCATACTCGCGGCATCGACGCCGCAGGTATCACTAAGGAAGTCAAGGACAAGGGAATCCAGCACATCGCCTTCGGCCAGCCGCCCTTCAAGACGGCAGACCAAGGTATCGACATCCCTGACGACCACGTCCGCAGCGTCGACGCACGCGTACCTTTCACCGGACAGAGCGCTGGAGTGCTGACAGGGTTCACGCCCGACACCAGCCTCCGCGACCGCAAGGCCGAGGAGGAGCAAGGCCACGGCCTGCCGCTCATCCGGCCATTCGCGCCGCTGGAAGATACGGGAATCGATCTCACCAAGTTCGAGATCCCCGAAGGTCGCCGCGGACTCGACGCCAAATTCGCCGGCAAAACGATCTCTCCGGAGATGATCCGCGGCCTGTACCCACCCATCGGCAGGGACAGCGTCAACCTCCCGCGTGCCGTCGTCACCCAACCGGATGACCCGACCGCGCCGATTAAGGAATCGGAGCTGACGTGGTCATTCGAAAAGGAAAAGGAGAGCGAGTCGTGACCGACCCGTCGTTATTTAAGGGATCGTACCTCGTCTTCGATGAAAACGGCCGTCCGACAGGTCAAGCGGGCGGAACGGGCGCGATGGACGCGCTCGCCCAGATCCAGCGTGAGCTGGGAAAGGAAACCGACGAGATCGCCCATACGGCCGAGCTGCCACCCCAAGATCTCTCCGATGACGAGATCAATGAGCTGACGGCGAGAGCCGCACGAAAGCGCGCAGAGCGCAGGCTCGACCAGAACTAGACGATGGGTTCTAAGGTATGCAGGAGAAATGGCGAGACAGAAGCGTCTCGTCGACGCTCTCGCTGCGGGCCGAACGCCCCATTTCTCCTGCATACCTTACCCCATTTTTGCTACACTTCAGCTATGAATGAACAAGCTATACTTCTTAAAATAGTTAAGACCTGGAATATCTCCAGTTCTCCTGAGTATCGCGGCTTTAGATGTGCTTACTGTCAGCAGTATCGCAATCAGTCTTGGTACCACTGGCTAAGGTCTAGTGGATTTATCGTCCCCCTTCATCTTTGTGAGGAAGTATGCCATTCTAAATTTGAGGCAGGTAAACTTGAGTTCAAAGAGAATCCAGACTACCAGCGTAATCCACTTGAGAATAACTACTCTGAAAAGGCTAAGGAGAAATTCGAAGAGATCATCGAGTCATGGGATATGAACCAAAAACCAATATTGAAGGCTTTTGTCTGTGACCTGTGTCATCAGGACTTAGCTATAGATCCGATAGACAATCTTCGCAAAGGCTACCACGTATGGTATGAAACAAAAAGAGGAGACTACGCCGAACTCCACTTCCACCGAACATGTCTACCAGACTAACTCATCCTCATCGGTCCTCGTAAAATCCAAAGGAGATAAACAACAACTATCCAGACCAAGGTATAAATATAATACGAATATTTAGCTTTTCTAAGATAGAAAATGAGGCTAAAAGCTGCCAACAATGCTACTGTACCCGCGGTAAAAGAGGTAAACATTGCCTGAGTTTGTATCGAGGTAACATTGAATACGTCATGAACGTTAGTAAAATAGATAAATAATGAAATTATATACTCATAGAGAAATATAGTGATAGGTATGAGTAAGTAATAGAAGACTGAACGGTATGACACATGTTCAGTATACGGTGGAGTTCTTATTTCAACAAGTACATAGGACTATTGTGTCAGCAGATCCAGTGTCGCAGCTGCAGACCAGGCCTGGACGAGACAGCCTGTCTGACCATTTCCTGAGAAGACTTTATAGCCACCATTACCATCTTTCATGTAAAGTTCAACTGGAGAATTAAAGTATACGATCGGCTTGAGTGTCGCTTCTTTAAGAAGCGTTGCTTCCATTTCATATCCCCAATTAACGAGTCCCTCATGACTCATGCCATTAAGCTTGGGCCAAAAACTTCCATTATGATACGAATTCTCCGATGCATCATAGGTCGCAGAGAGTGTACTCATCGTACGGACACCTGCTTCATGATCGAACAGATCTTCCTTAAATGATCGTGCGATGAGATCTGCTACATATTTCTCTTCCAAGATCACTTCATTCTTACCATCTTTGGTATACGTTGCCCAGAGCAGCAGTAATGGATTACCAGTAACAGTTCTTAGTTGATTCTTTGCTCCATCGAGTGCCTGAGCTGGGAACATATGTCCTTCAGATTCGAATAAAAACAATTCATTAAACTTTTTCTTCATGGCCTCAGCCTGTTTGGCTAACTTAATACCGAAACGCTGACTGTTCCCATACTGATTTTCATCTTTATAAAAATCAGCCCAGAGCTTAAGCGCAAGCCAGGTATAACCTTGGACTTCAACTGGTGCGATAGGGTAAATTGGCATCGTGCCATCTGCTTTTTTTATAGACTCTGGTGAATCAGTCCATGACTGAACAGGTAACCCGCCATACGGACGATCTGCAGGTAGCTCGTACTCAACTAATTGATCTTTATCCAAATCTGCATAGGTGATGATCCAGTTGAGTCCTGCCTCAACAGATGATAAAACACTAAGTAAAAACGCATCATCTCTGGTCTGTTCCCAATAGCGATAAATAGCGATGAGTGCAAGCGGTGTTGAGTCAAGGGAGTCATAGTTACGAAGTATCCCGTCAGGATAGACATACCATGGCTTTTCCCATTTGAGGAGGTGTTCATACTTTTCTTTGCGATATTCGTGGATAAATTTACCTGGCTCTTCTCCACTCTCAGGAACAGTCTTCGTTCCTTGCAGAGTCGTGAGTTTGAGGAGGGCGCGACGACACATCTGCTGGAGTTCTTGCACATCATAATATGACTGAGCTTGCTGCTGTGCAGTTACTTTAAGAATTTTCAGAATTGTGATGGCACTGTCACGACCGAAGATACAACCATAAATTTCATCTCTACCAGAGGCGTTGATGCCATCGTCAGTTGCGAGGTCGAGTAAGTTAAGATAAATTCGTGAACGAAGTCCAGTGTAATCCATAGGGCAGGAAATAAATTCTTTTTCTTTATCATCCCGAATTTAATCCGGGATCCAGTCAATACGAATAATTCTTACTCGAATTTACTGCAGGTAATGATACAAGTCAAGCTGAACCGCACTTTTCTTACAAAGGTGTTGGTAGGGGTGAAACCCCTTGTTTCATTGCTTAAGGAGTTTCACCCCAATAGACTTATGAGAAATCTGGAGAAAAGAGGAAGTCTCCCACAGGTTGAGGTTGTTTGACTGTAAAGCGTGGGAATGCGACAGTTCTCGTATCGGTTTTCTCTGCCAGGATCTTCTGATAAATCTTCTCATAACCTTCAGCCATTTTAGCAGCCGTAAATCTCGTTAATGCATACTTGCGGCAATACTCTCGACTAATTGTATCAATTTCCTTAACTGCTTCGACCATTTCTGGAACGGATCGTACGACAAATCCAGTCTTACCGTCTTGCACGACTTCAGGAATTGAGCCTTCGTTGAAAGCAACGACAGGCGTTCCGCAGGCCATCGACTCGATCATCGTCAGACCGAACGGCTCAGGCCAAGTAACTGGGTGAAGGATCGCTATCGCACCAGCCATCAGCTTATTTCGCTCATCCTCGCCTACTTCACCTATGAATTCGAGGCGTGGATCACCTAAATGTGGCTTTACATACGTATTAAAGTAATCGAGTTCATAATCTGCCACACGTGCGATGATTTTAAGTGGTAAATCAAGCCGCTGCGCGGCTTCGATAGCGAAATGAACACCTTTTTCCATCGACATACGTCCACAGAACAGGAGGTATCCTTTAGACTCAGCTCCGAAAGGATAATGAGACATATTCAATCCGTGATACACCGTACCTGCGATATTGAGTCCCATTTCATTCTTCGGCTTTTGCGATTCAGAAATAGTTACGAGGTTAACATTCGCTGCGGCTTTATAGAGGGGAATATTTTCTTCATGGAACATACTGTGGACGGTACTCACTACTGGTGTTCGGCTGATATTCGCTGCTGGCATGCTAATGCCATAGATATGATCATGAATAATATCGAATTTATCAGCTTGAGCATATGCTTCAGTAATATGGGTTAAGATCCAGTCATTGAGATGGTAAGGATTTTTTATATTCATCTCTCGAAGGGAGTATGGAACAACAGAGGAGAGCTTCGCAGAAGTGAGTGAGTCGCCTGAGGCGAAAAGTGTTACATCATGGCCTCTTTTAACTAATTCTTCAGTAAGTGTATAAACAATTCGTTCTGAACCACCATACTTTTTGGCGGGTACTCGTTCGGCAATTGAAGCTATTTGGGCTATTCGCATAAGTTTTGTCTCTGTGAGATAGATTACACATCTAAAGCAAGAACAACTGACAGAGATCTGTAATAGATTAGCAAGAAATAATTGCTGAGGCAGTGATATAGGTTAAAGGGGGATTTTACGCACGTTTTAGTAAAAAAGCTCCTGCAGTTTGTGCACCCGTGGTTCGCGGACCCGACGTGCGACTTCATGGATATCAATGACATTGCTATAAAGTGCTGGTTCCATATCAAAGCGAGTGATTTTTTTATTTTTTCTCGTTTTTCTATTAAGCGCGAGGAGTGCTTGATCTTCCCGTGCACCAAAACGCTCTGCGATGAGATATGGTAATAGTTGCTTACCGATAATTTTCGTACGCTCTTGCGGATGCTCTTCTAGATATTTACGTGGATGCGCACGTGCTTTTTTAGGGAGTTCAATATAATTAATTTCAGGATGGGCCAGGAATAAAACAGTATTATTTACTACTTCAGCATAATGATCGAGTGTCTTAAAAGGCGCACCACTTTCCTTAAATATTTTTGCTGCTTGCTCAGGATCAATAGTAGCTGCAGCTGAGAGACCGAATTCATCAAGGGTTTGATTCAGATTCTCAGGATCCAAATCCTCTAATCCTTGGCGAAAATCTCTTCCCATTTCTCGTACTCCTGCACTCCCATAAAGTCCTGCGATATGACCTCCATGTTGGGAGACTAGTCGTTTGAAAGTCGTTGCTCCCCTATCAGCTATGACTAAACCTTCATCATTATATGCCTCAATCGTTGGTATCCCGGGCGCCTCTTCGATCCTCACACTTGGTTCTCCTTCAGTCGCTTCAGCTACGGCTCTACTAATCTCATAAAAGAACTCATTTACCAGACCATAATTTTCTGCCCCCATCACGCCGAACGGACTATCTGATGGGATGACTCCTGTCTCCCTAGCATCTCGGATAACTTCAACCCATGGAATATAGTAAGGAGTGATATTAAGTTCAGCGAAAAGTGCGCCGAACTGAGACGCAGCAAAAGATTTACCAGATAAAGGCTCTCCCATTATGCCTAAATCAGCTGACCCTTTTTCCTCTACTGTCTGCACGATATCATCGACAAATTCTCCAACTGTTGAATGACCAAATATCTCACCCTTAGGCTCGAGGTTACCCAAAAAATCATATTTGCGACGGACTAATTCACCAGTTTCTGACTGAGACATATCCATACCGCCGCTGCCATCAAAAAAAGGGGCTTCTTGAGGTGCCCAAAAAAATTCAGAATTTCTCATTTATCCAGAAGAGGCAGTTTTACTTCGACTCTCGTTCCCTTCTTTGGTTTTGAGTGAATTTCAATAGATCCATGATGGAACTTAATGATGTGTTTTGCCAAGAGTAGTCCCACCCCAAAGCCCTGACCTTCCTGATTGTCAGGACGGCTAAAGCCTTCAAATACGCGTGAAAGATCATCACGTGACATGCCTGACCCTATATCTATGACACTGATGGTTAATTTAGAACTATTAGAACTAAATTTAACGGTAATAGGACTATTCTTTGGAGAGAATTTTTCTGCGTTATTAACGAGCCCCACGAACACATTTATGAGTTTTTCAGGATCAGCAATGAATGTCTGATTCGCTTTTTTGATATCACTTTTAAAAATTATCTCTCTTTCTGTATGCGTCATGATCGCATTCATCATATCCTCAAAAAACTCTCCAATATTATTTTCAACCAGGTCGAACTGGAGTGTCCCTTGTTTAATTCTGTTAATCTCCATCAACTCCATAATAAGTTCAGTCAGTCTTTTACTCTCTGTGTAAAGCTCCTCTACCCACTTACTCTCACTGGTGTCCTTTCCTTTCATTTTGCTATGCAGAAGTTGGATGTATCCATTAATCGATGTTAAAGGTGTTCGGAGTTCATGTGAGGCAAGCGAGATAAAATGATCCCTCGTCTCAAGTGCTATCTTCGTCTCTGTATAGAGTTGCGTTTTACGGATTGCGAGACTGGCCATAGCACCAAAGAGAGAGAGAATATGCATATCGCTTTGAGAGAGGGAGATTTCTTTTTTACTATTAATAATAAGCACACCTATCGATTTCGACTCATAAGTAAGCGGGATAAATACACTACTTTTCACCTTCTCTTGGACTAGCTCAGGATGAGCACCGGCAAGTTTCTCAATAGGAACGACGAGGATTTTCTGTTGAGAATAGGCCTGATACGTATTCGCACGCTTTCTGACTCGACTGGTAAAATGTTCATGATTTGAGGCATAAACTCTTAACATCGACTTGCCATTTGACAGAATAACTGAGCCAAAGTCGCCTCCTATAATATCCGCTGCTTCTTTTACGATAAGCGAGTACACTTCCTGTGTTTCTTGAGGGATGAGGAATTTTAAAGCAGAGTTACTAATTTTCTGTAGCTTTTCTTCCATGTGCTGTAATCTTACCAAATTTTGATTGCATTTCCAAGCTATAAGACGTTTTTAAGTTTACTCTTATCGTATTCTTACATGACTATTAAGTCTTTATCACTACTCACCAGTAATCTAGATTACAAGACTTATCTATGGTCAATGCAGCACTTCACCAAAAATTCGAACTGTTCTTTAAAGAATATAAATTGCTCCAATATAAAAAAAGGGCGATGATCCTCAATAGTAATGATGCAACATCGAGTGTTTTTTATATTCGTTCAGGATATGTGCGCGTTTTTAGACTTTCAGAAGATGGAGAGGAATTAACACTTGCAATCCTTAAAGAGCATGACTTCTTCCCTCTCACCTATGGCATTGGTAGTAGCACTCATCAATATTATCTCGAAGCCATCACACCCTTAGAGTTATGGAAAGCACCACAAGAATTATTCACAGATTTTGTTAAAAAAGACCCTGAATTATTTTATGAACTGACCAATCGTCTCTTGATTAGATTTGATGGTGTTCTCGCTCGCATAGAGTCCATGGTCTTTAGTAATGCCTATACGAAGGTTGCAACCATTTTACTCATGTGCGCTAAGGGTCTTGGGGAGGAAGATAATGGTCAGATCATCGTTAAAGTCCCGCTCACCCATAAAGATATTGCTACGATGATCGGAATAACCCGTGAGACAACTTCGCTCGAGATGAAAAAACTTGAACGAAAAGGCTTAGTTAAGCACCAAGGACGAAATCTCGTCATCGATGATTATAAAAAGTTAGAAGCAGAAGCTATGCAGAACGCTCCAACACTTGTTGCGACCCTCCCCACCCTCCTCTAGATCTCTATAAGCTACAAATTATCCTTGTCTCGCCACATATTCTAAACTTATAACTCCCTAATCGCGAGCATTCAAACAAGAGCGTCCTTATCTTTTAAATACATTCCTTAAATCGTCCGCTCGTACTGAAAACCTAGGAAATCTTGCTGAAATGAACGACCCGAAGGGGAAAAGTATATAGGTGAAGTGAAACGGAATCCGGTACTTTTAGTGAATGAAGGAAGATTTCCTGCATTGAAGTAGACTAGGACGAGAGTTTTTGCATACTTTTGTCGGTACAAAAGTATGAACAAGAAATCTCAGCTAGCAAAGCTTTGGTACTTTCTCGTCAGAAAGTACACAATAAATCACCATTGATCCAGATTAAGGAAGAGTTCAGGATTCTCTTATAAAATCCTTACACTACTCTACGATATCTCTTAAGCTCAGGCTATAGTATGCAAAGTACTTATGAGGGGAGGTGAAATATATAATGGCTGCTAAAAATGGAAAATCAATGAGAGGCTTTGCTTCTATGTCTTCTGATAAACAACGTCAGATCGCAAGTAAAGGTGGTAAGGCTGCTCATGCTAAAGGAACTGCTCATGAATTCACAAGTGAAGAAGCTCGTGTAGCAGGCCGCAAAGGTGGACAACAACGACAGCGAAAGAATCGCTAGTTAAACCTTTATGATCAATAACTAAAAATGCCTCGTTATCTGCGAGGTATTTTTAGTGTGAGGGGATATACCGAGCTACGGTTGAGGTGAGTGTCTCCAACTCAAAAGGTTTTTCGATAATTCCCTGAATTGCAGCATCTTTGACAAGTTGTCGTAAGCCATGCGTCGCTGAGATAAGGATGATCGGCGTATCTTTAAGAGTTAGATAAGTTCTCATTTTCTCAACTACTTGCTTTCCTGTCATATCAGGAAGCATATAATCAAGAAGAATTAAGTCAGGCTCTTCACTCTGCGCAATCTTAAGACTATCAAGCCCAGTGTGAGCAGTAATGGTCTGATAATTTTTCATCGATAGGATCGTCTCAATAGCAGTACAGATCGCTAAATCATCATCAACAATAAGTACTTTATTTCTCACACTACTGTTTATAAAAAAAATTCTTCCTTAATGCAAACTCGACAATAAAGTCTGTCTAATTTCTTACAGGTTTTTTGTCGAGTTCTTATTGCCCTACGCTACAGTAGTGCCATGAGCATTTTATCTTGGGTCCTCTTTGGGATAATTACAGGCATAATCGCCAACATGATGGATCCTGAACCGCAAGAAAATAGTGTTTTTTCCGCACTTTTACTGGGTATTGGCGGAGCTGTCATCGGTGGCTTTCTCGCAAGTGCAGTCTTAGGCGGAACAATCGCTCAATTTAACCTTACCTCATTCCTCATCGCAATGGTGGGATCACTAGCATTAATAATTGTGAGTAGAACGTTAAAACACGCGTAAAAAGGAGGTGAAATAATGAATAACAACGATAACAACAATAAAAAAGGTTCTGGTGCAGGAGCAGCTCTCCTAGTAGGCATGGCAGTAGGTGCAGCTGGTATGTATCTTAAGGACAAGAAAAACCAGGAAAAAGTAGCTAAAAAGTTTAATGATATTAAAACCTGGAGTAACAAGAATATGAAGGACGTCCAGGAAAAAGCTGAAGAGACTGGTGAGCAAGTCGTCCAGCTTAAAAAAGAAGCTGGAAAGAAGCTAAAAGAGCAAGGAGAAATTCTGGAGGAAGAGACTGAGAAACAGATGCCGCGCAAAGCTATGAACTAATCATTTCTTTGCAGATCTTTTGATAAGCTTTGCTGAGTTAATAATTTCTCTAATTTGCCCGTCATTGTCCTCAATTTCATTTGCTCCAGTAAGTCTTTGATACTCGAGCAAATAATCAGAAAGCGCTACTTGGCGTTCTTTAAGATCACGACTGAGGTCTTTTATTTTAACGCCAAGCGCGATAACTGATGGCTGACTGGCGATCTGCTGGCGAGTTGTCGCTTTTACCTTGAGGGCCTCTTTAGCCTTCTCGGAATTCTCTCGATAGACAGGATTATTTACAAAGGCATCCTCGAACATTTCAGCATGTTTTTTCTTCTCTTCTTTTAATTTATCGATACTCTGAATATAGTTCTTAATCATTTCTTCAAGATTAAGAAGGATTGCTGCATCACCGACTACTTGTGGTTCTTGAGGAGTAGATTCATCTGATTCTTCGACTATTGTAGCGCCTACTACTTCTTCTTGAGGTTCCTGTGTATTTTGGTCATCCATAGGTAGATAACTACTATACACAAATGCCTTTTAATAAATCAAGGGGGTGAATGAGGTGTCTCCCCGCCTTTTATGCAATCTGCGGGGTGACTCCTCTATGCGGACTATAAGGAATGTGCGAACATGATCGCCAGACATTCAAAGCCAATCGTCAGAAGTACTCCTCCTAACGCAGCTATAGTTTGATAGAAAATATTCGATTGAATTGTTTTGGCTATGTATACTTCCTTCTTGCCGCTTTGCAACTGAAAGGTAGCAAACGGCTTAGAAGAAGTTAATACTATCCTTGAATTTCTTTGTATCATGAGTATAAGTAGCATAGCTACCTATTGTGAAAACATCTCATAAGTTTTGTAAGAAATTAATGAAGAGACTGAAAAATAATGCTATTAAATAAGGCCTTGAGCGCGGCGGCGGCGTTCTTCTACTTCGTCTAAGATCTTTTTACGCATTCTGACTGATTTAGGAGTAACTTCGACGAGTTCATCATCGCCGATATACTCGAGTGCGTCTTCTAAGTTCATAACATGTGGAACATTAAAGTGCTCCATAGCGCCATCGCCCTTAGAACGCATATTTGAAAGCTGCTTAGTCTTGCAGGCATTAACTCGAAGGTCTTCTGGTCGACTATGCTGACCGATAACTTGGCCTTTATAGACCTGAACTGCAGGCCCAATGAAAAGATCTCCTCTATCCTGAATACCAGTTAATCCGTAAAGTGAAGTTACCCCTGTCTCAAATGCCACGAGTGAACCACGATCACGGCGCAGCGTTCCACCTACGTCTTTTTGATAACCATCAAATGAGACGTTCATAATACCTAACCCCTTGGTATCAGTGATGAACTCTGAACGATAACCGAAAAGATCTTTCGTCGCGATGATAAATTCGAAGGAGGTGATCCCATTCTCATCTGAATGCATATTCTTTAACTCTCCACGACGCTCACCGAGCTTTTGCATGACGACGCCACTATATTCTTGAGGTACTTCCAAAAATAATTGTTCATATGGTGTCATCTTTACTCCATCGACAGTCTTTTCGATAACTTGAGGACGGGATACCTGGAATTCATAACCTTCACGACGTAGTCTCTCGATAACGATAGCTAAGTGAAGTTCGCCACGTCCACTGACGTTCCACTCACCAGTTGGCAGATCTTCGACACGAAGTGCCACGTCAGTCTCAAGTTCTTTATAGAGTCTTTCTCTAATTTGACGTGAGGTCTTAAACTCTCCCTCTTGCCCTGCAAATGGCGAAGTATTTACACCAAAAGTCATCATGACGGTTGGTTCTTCAATCGCTAATAATGGCAATGCTTTAGGGGTGTTAACATCAGCTATCGTCTCACCGATGGTGATATCAGGAATACCAGAGATTGCGACGATATCGCCAGCTTGTGCCTCTTTAACATCAACTCGACCGAGTCCTTCAAAAGTCATTAGGGACGCCAGTCTAAATTTCTTCATTTCCCCTGAGCGGTTAATGTGTGTAACGTCCTGGCCCATTTTGATAGTTCCGTTATAGATACGGCCAATTGCGATACGTCCTTTAAAATTATCACTAGCGAGTGTAGTCACGAGCATTTGCAGAGGTTTACTCGCATCTCCAGTTGGAGCTGGGACGTGGGTGAGTATGGCATCAAAAACTGGAGAGATATCGGTCATGGTCGAAAGATCAGGCTCAAGACCTGCCTTTCCTTCTTTACCTGAGGCGTAGACAATTGGGAAGTCAGCGATCTCATCACTTGCTCCTAACTCTAAAAATAGATCAAGCGTTTTATCTAAGACATGATGAATGCGTGCATCAGGTCGATCAATTTTATTTACTACAACGATAATTCTGAGCTTTTTCGCTAACGCTTGACGAAGTACAAATCTCGTCTGGGGCATCGGGCCTTCTTTCGCATCGATGAGTAACAGACAGTCATCAGTCATAGTGAGAACGCGCTCTACGTCTCCGCCGAAATCAGCATGTCCAGGAGTATCAATAATATTAATCTTGGTACCATTCCAATTGACTGAAGCATTTTTACTAAAAATAGTAATTCCACGCTCTTTTTCAAGCTCGTTACTATCCATGATCAGATCAGAGCCTTGGAGTTCTTTATCCAGTTGAGTCTTAGATTGGCGCAGCAAAGCATCGACAAGAGTTGTCTTGCCATGGTCTACGTGAGCGATGATAGCGACATTTCGTATGTTATTCATAAATGAAGGGATGTCTCCCCTGAAAGATTATCAATAAAAAACTCTGCTGAACCCCAG
>CAZRDR010000071.1:0-15965 GCA_964598995.1 uncultured Gammaproteobacteria bacterium
CTATGCACGCTGTAGTAAGCGTTGTGGGGCTTGTAAACAGCAAGGTATTACTATGACCGATATGGAAAGTCAAATTGACGAAGAATTACAAAAAATAAGCATAAGCGAAGAAGATTGGCGACTTGGAATTAAATTATTAAACAAGAAGTATGAAGTAGAAGCAAAACAACGGGCACAAATCGTTGATAGTCGGCACCGTCAATATCAACGCCTACAAAGCGAACTAGACGGATATTTCAAAATGCGGGCACGCGAAGAAATGACAGCTGATGAATTTACAGTCAAAAAGAAGAACATTACTGAAGAACAGTCAAGGCTTAAAGAAAAAATAGACGAAGGTGTGGTTGGTCAACGTACTTGGTTGGAACTTGCCGAAGACTTTTTGACTACAGCATTTCAAGCACGGGATATGATTTTAAGTGACGATTTGGTTGCAAAACGGAAAGCGGTTGAAAAAGTTGGTTGGAACGTCATGTTAAAAGACAAAAAGCTTGTTTGGACGTTCCAAGAACCCTATGACATACTGCTGAAACCGCAGTATCGTTCTGACCTGCGGAGAGGGCGAGATTCGAACTCGCGAACCCTTGCGGGTCGGAGGTTTAGTAAACCTCTGCACTCGGCCACTATGCGACCTCTCCTCGTCAAATATCGAGCGTACTGCATTATCCCAAAATCTAGGTTTTTTGTCCAGAATTTTGCTATAGTTGGGTCATGGAATTTGTCGACGTTATTGATAGTGACGATCATATCCTCTCAACAGTCTCCAAAGATGAGGCTCACGCTCAAGGCTTATTGCATAAATGCGTCATCGGCGCGCTCTTTAATGGGAGTGGTGAGTTGATGCTCATCAAGCCTCCCATGACCAAACAAGACGGAGGAAAGTATGTCTTTCCAGTAGGAGGTCATGTCAGTAGTGGTGAGCCAGAATTAGACGCGTTAAAAAGGGAAGTCGAAGAGGAGATCGGGATAACCGAGTTTGATTCTAAAAAAATTAGACAAGGCATTTTCGATAGGCAAGTGCTTGGACGTCACGAGAATCACCTCTTCGTTCTTTATGAGATTTATTCAGATCAAATACCTACTGCGGGTAGTGAGTTAGAATCGATGCATTGGTTTACTAGAGAGAATTTAAAAAAAGAAATTAAGAATCATCCAAAAGATTTCGGCGATGCGTTCTACTTCGTATTTGAACGATTTTATCCAGAATTTGTATCCTAGCTCTTCTTTACAGTCCTCTTACTATTATCTCATAGTCCATTTACCTCTACCATAGAAAATAGCTTCATCTGTAAAGGAGGTGATATCTATGGCAACAGTCGTACATGAACACGAAAAAAACTAATGGAGGCGGTAATAGCGCAGGAGCACTTATTGCTATCGTATTACTTCTGGTAGTTGTTGCGCTTTTCGTTATTTACGGTCTTCCTTATCTTGGAGGCGGCAGAACTGGCGGAGCTAATGTAAATCTCCCAAGTTCAGTTAACGTAAATACTAAGTAATGAAATCTCTACTCTAGGCATAAGATCCCCGCTCTAACTAAGCGGGGATTTTTTTGTTTTTCTTCACCTCGTAGAGATAGATCGTTCCTTCATGCTGAGAGGCTTTCCAGGTCGGGAGTTGGAAATAATCTGCAGCGACACGAGCTGTGGGCTTGGCTTCTTTCATGAGTTTTTTTTCGACATTACGCATACCGAACTGGGTGAGGTAGGTCGTAAAAATATCAAACTCAGAAAAGTCAGCCTTAATAAAATTTTGTAAATGGACATGTGCACGTCCACGCATACCTGACCGATAAATATTCCATTTCGCCCAGAGAACGAGGAGGGGATTGATCTCAAATCCATGTGCATCTGCTCCCGCACGAGCAAGCGCGATGACGATGCGTCCATCACCAGCTCCGATATCAACAGCTTTTTCACCTTTTTTAATGTTAAGTAATTTCAGCATGATCGGCAGATGCTCTTTGTGGATTGGGGCGTATGGTGCGCCTTTAGCCATACTGTAAAGTAAGAGATAAATAAAATAGAGAAGAAACGCGAGAAAAAGAAGCTCAAGGATGAGTGTGATCACATATTAAGTTTATGTTATGGCAGTAATGTTTTCAATGCATAATTTATTGATTTAGCGAACTTAATTTGCTACTATAAATTCATGAACATTTGTCGTCTCTCAACTAAGATATATGCAACCCCTTTTGGTAGGTTGCTTTGGTGTGTGTAAACGAATTGTTATCTCACAGTGAGCAACCTCCTATACATAGGAGGTTTTTTTATGACTATGAAAGAAGGAAGTCCATTACCAGATATAAGTTATCAAGAGGCTCTTACCAAAGCAGCCATATTTGAGGCAGAGAGAATTCTTGAGTCGCCAGAACAGTATAGAAGTTTTATGATAACTGTCGATACTCGTGGTGTTGAATTTTTACAACGTGGATTGTTTGAAGTCTATGAAAATGTTCTTAATCCACAGTTTGGCGAACAGGACCAGCTCTCTGCTCATCCTGAAAATGGGATAAAAGAACTTAATGAAAAATTAATTAATTCATTGGCGCTTTCGGATAAAGGAGATAAACATGCAGTCGCGCTTAACGCACGCGAAATCGATATCCTCGGTGATGCTGTTATGCAAACACAGTCATGGGATATGCACGATAGAGAAACTATTCACCCGTGGGATGATGAACGATATGCGGCCCAAGCACAGACTGTAATGTCAATGATCAGGCAGTTCGAAGGATTTGGTGGGCAATTACTTAGCCAACAGGCGAAAGAACATTTCTCGTCTCGATTGGGTGAACCAGAGATACGACCTCAAGCAGAGCCTAAGGTAATTTACCTTTACAAGCGACAATGCTAATTTCTTCGTTTCTTCTTACTATTTCTTTAATTCATTCTCATGGCTGGGTTTAATACTTATTTGCACTAATCCGCCTACGCTTACGCTTCGGCGGACAAAGGGAGGTGAAAAGTATGCCAAATAAATATGGTCCAAAGGCTCACGAAAAAGTAAAAGAAGCAATGGATGAAATGAAAGAAGGAAAGTTAAAAAGTGGCCGCAGTGGGAAGACTGTGACAAGTCGCAAGCAAGCAGTTGCTATCGGTCTGTCCGAAGCACGCAGAGAAGGCGGGAAAGTACCGAAGAAGAGTTAGTCTTATGAAAGCGGTACTTATCGGTACATCTGGGTTTAATTACAGCAGTTGGCGAGGAAAGTTCTATCCACACGATTTGCCTTATAAAGAATGGCTGAGCTATTATTCTCAACGCTTTAGAACAGTTGAAATAAATAATAGTTTTTATGTCACTGTCAGAAAAGAGACATATGAAAAATGGTATAGGGAGACCCCTCCTGACTTTTCATTCGTCATTAAAGGGCATCGCATGATAACTCAGCTCAAGAAACTCCATGAAGTAGAGCAGCAGGTCGATCAATTTTTTCAGAATGCATCAGGTCTCAAAGACAAACTATCCTGTGTGTTATGGCAATTCCCGGCAAGTTTTAAGATATCTAAAGGAAGAGAAGAAGAGTTCATTCTGAGACTCGAGGAGTTCTTTAGGTTATTGCCTACATCTATTCGTCATGCTTTTGAATTTAGGGACATGTCGTGGTTTGAAAATCAGGATATTGTTTCACTTCTTAAAAAATACAACGCTGCATTTGTGTTCGCGGATACGCCGAAATTTCCTTGTAAAGAGATAGTTACTGCAGATTTTATTTATGCTAGGTTTCATGGTCCGTCAGGGCTGTATTCATTCTCATATTCTGATAAAGAATTATCAGTCTGGGCAGATAAGATGAAGGCATGGGGTAAAGATCATGATATGTATGCGTATTTCAACAACGACATGAGCGGATATGCGATAGTGAATGCCAGGATGCTAGAAGGGTTGGTCCAGGGGAGACACCCCGCAGTTTGAGCAAAAGGCGGGGAGTCACCCCATACCACTCGTCTTTTTTTCGTATTTTTGCTATAGTCAGGCTATGAAATACATAGGTTTCGTAGCGCTTATCCTCGTTCTTTTTGCCTCACTTTTTAAATTTTATGGAGCAGACCTGACTAATAATGTAACTGCTATCTCACTTATGGTCTTACTCCTCAGTCTGTTCTCAGATCTCAAAGAATTTAATTTTTGGGGTTTAACGGGAACACGCGATCTGAAAGAAAATCTGCAAAATCTTAAGGGAAAGCCTGCTCTTGATACGACTAACTTGCCAAAAGTAAGTAAAACCAAAGTCCAGCAGGCTCAGATGAATACTGAAGTTGTGACGCAGACCGGCTCTCCCCGCAGTAATTTCCTCGAGTTATTTTTTGAGATAGAGAAATTATTAAGGACTGTCGCGTCGGTTACAAAGGGTAATACTATCTCAGTTAATATGACGCTCACGGATATTATCAATTATCTAAAAGATAAGAGGATATTAACTAAAGACGGTGTCGAGCTCTTAAATCATCTCCGTACACTTCGCGAAGGGATCGCTCAAGGCGATAGTCGGCTTAGCGATGATGTCGTTAAGACTGGTATTACCATTGCAGATGATCTGTATAACGATCTTAAGTCCTGGATCGAAAAACCACAAGCTTCGTAATATAAGAAAATTATAAAGTGCTATACTCGTCTTATGGATCAGCCAGTCAAAGAGCAGCCGAAGCAGGAAGAAACACCTATCCTACATATTCATAAAATGTCTCAGAGCGTTTTGAAGTTCTTTAAGCATTATCTTAAAACTATTATTGGACTCGTAGCTGCTTTTTTTGTTCTTATCATTGTTGTTACCGCATTGACATCATGGTCGCAAAAGCCACTATCCGGTAATAATCTTTACCTTCCAACTCCTACAATTGGTATGAAGAAGCCTGTTGTATACCCAACTCCAACTCCAGTCTTCCCAACTGATAAGATTTCTATGCAACCAATCAGTGTGGAAGGAAAGGTACAAAAACTTTCTGATCTTCATTTAGCAGCTAAACGAGATAGTAATTATGTCCCAGAAGGCTCTTACGATGACTATTACTCAGCTGGGACGATAACTTCGGGTCCTTACACGGGCTACACTCGAGTGATAGCCTCATTAGGAGGTCAGGGAATGAATGGGTATGTTCCTATCTATGTTCTCGCGACAAAAGATTTCAAGACCTATGTGCTCGATGTAAGTAATGCCTATCCAACATTCAAAAAATATCCTTCAGAACTTCTTCAATACGGAAGTTCCCTCGATCTTAAAAAAATACTCAAGCTTGATAGTATTGGTCCTCCTGTCGCTGCTTCACTTCCAGTTGGTGGAGAGTTCGTTCTCAGCTACGAAAGAATCTCACCACGAATAACGAGTGAGGTCAACGCGCCAGGTGAGTATGGTGATGGAGGTAAGCCTTCACCATTGCAACAGTTCGCAACAGTAAATGGTATGCGAGCATATGAGCCATTAGTTCAGGCGACTACAGATGATGGCGTACATGATTATTCTAAAAAACAAGGAGATTATGTTCAGAGTAAAACTCAGGTTTTCTTAGAGGATTCAACTGGGTTACTCTACGCATACAATTTGAGCACCCAGAAGAATATCGATACGTACTTCAAACAACTAGCCGAATATAATAAAGCGCAAGCTGAGTTTGATAATGGGTCTAACACAAAATATCCCTCAAGCCCTGTTTTTTATGACAATTTAGGTTTTAAAGCAGATACCGCTTCATTTACTGCTGCAGATCATTTCGCAAGTTACAGCACTGGTTTACCCCATGCCTGTGGTGGTGATGTCAATTCTCCTATTCTTAAAAATATAAGTGATGGTGACTTAGAGCCAGTTGGCAAAGTCTATGGCGTAACAATGTACAGAATCATTAATAAAGATCATCCGCTTTTTGCTCTACAGTACGATACAAAAGAAGTGGTTTTAACTAACTTCGGAGAGAGTAAAGCTAAATTGTCATTAAGCGAGTACATTAATAAAAATCCTTTGATCGTTATTAAAGATCCGTGGAATAGATATGTTCTCCTTGGTGAATGGGAGATTTCAACTCCAGGAGGCTGTGGAAAACCAGTTATTTATCTGTATCCGACTAAGCCGACTAAGGTTAGTATTTCCTTCCTCCAGCCGATGCAATTTGATCGAGCTATCCCACGATACCAGAATAATTGGGAAGTGTTGGCTCAGCCTGATGGTAAGCTGACTGACCTTCAGCCTCAATTTACTGACTGCTCGTCACTTCCAAGTGGGTTCGGAAGCGAATACGCAAAGCATGCATGTATGAATAATAACTACCCATATATTTACTGGGCTGGCTCAACAACTGGGAATGGTTATCTAAAACCAGTAGGTGGTTGGATAGTAAAAAGAGCAGAACTCAGCCAGTTTATGGAAAAGAAATTAGATGAGGTTAGTTTTACTCCTAAAGAAAAAGAAGATATGCTGTCTTATTGGGTGCCAGAGATGCTACGCAAATCAGGAGAGTATTATCGAATTAGCTTTTTACAAACTGCTCAACTCAATAGTATGATTCCTATGAAGATTTCTCCACAGCCTGATCATCTCTTTAGGATTTTTCTTGACTGGGATGTCTATGCGCAGAATCCACACATAACTCTTGAGCCGCAGAAATTAGGGAAAGTTGAACGTAACGGCTTTACTGTGGTAGAGTGGGGTGGGTTAAAAAAATAATATGACTGACATGAAGGACATGACTAATGAAGACTGGAAGAAGAAGCTCACTCCTGAGCAGTATCATGTGCTGCGGGAGAAGGGAACTGAGGCGCCATTTACAGGGAAATTCGTTAATGACTTTAAGACGGGTATGTATCAGTGTGCGGCCTGCGGTCAGGATTTGTTTTCAAGTGAAACGAAATATGAATCTGACTGTGGCTGGCCTGCATTTGATAGATCACTGCAAGGCAATGTCGATTTTCATGAGGATAACTCATTCGGCATGCATCGAATTGAAGTGACATGCAGTAATTGTGGGTCTCATTTAGGACATGTCTTCGATGATGGACCGGAAGACACAACGGGGAAGAGATTCTGTATTAATTCCGCAGCACTTAACTTTACTCCGAAGAAGTAGGCTTAGCAGTTACCACGAAGCGTTTGAGATCAGCAAATCCATAAGGAGTGTAGAGAGTGAGCGTTTCATCTCTCGTATTATCAATCAGTGTCGCATCAGTCGGTGAAACGATTTTACGATCAGTTACCTCGTATTCATGCGGAGTTCCATCTTGGGTCACGACGATGATCGTATCACCTTTTTGAAGACTGGTCAGACGGCCAAATTCCTGAGGTGTATTCTTGGCATAAAGGACTGTATTACCTTTTTCACCGGGGACTGGACTGGAGGCTAAATGAGATGCACCATCGTTACTTAAGCCCCAAATACCGTGGTTGATAGCTGTCTCATCGATCGGAAGTTCGATCTCAACTGATGGGATATTGACGAACGTCGGAAGAGAGACATTCTTATTTTTAAGTCGTGAGAGAGTAGTCTCGTAAGAGAAAAAAGCGTAGGTAGTTGATTCATATGTTTTTGCGAGAGCAAAAAGTCCAATGACAAAAATCATCCCTAAACCTACTTTTTGGAAAGTAGTCAGACGATCGTAAATTTGAGAAACTTTCTGTCTAGTCACGTTTTTAGCCATGGCAGTAAATAGGCCTGTAGTATATACGAACTAAATACGAAAGTCAAGGAGAGAAATGTGGTTTTTGAGGCTGAGGGAGGTCACAAAACCAAAATAGATAGCCTTATACGCTATCTATTTTGTAGGCAAGCCGACTAGTTCTTAGTCGTTCTTGTGACTCTGCTGTCCAGCTTCTGCTGCTTCTTCAGAGTTAAATTCGTGAGCTGTGCCTTTTTCATGAGCTGCTTCGCCGCCCTTACGTCCGAGTTCACTCATATCTTGCTTTGAAGCACTTGCTTCGCCGCCTTTTTTTGCGATTTCATGCTGCTTATCCTCATCCATAGATGCGAATCCGCGATTTGATGTATCTGCCATGTGTCATTCACCTCCTTTCATAATAGAGTTTGAGTTTAGACTGATGGCATAAGATGGGGATGATAGAGGAGTAAGGATGATGTAACAGTGAGAAGAGTACATGCAAGAATAGATAACACTCTCGTGCTATCTATTCTTATAGGCAATTTGATAGTAAGGTCTAATTACTTAGATCCTCCAATTTTCCCAGCTTCACTAGCTTCTTCACTGTTCCATTCATGAGCAGTACCTTGCTCGTGAGCTGCTTTTCCACCTTTACTGCGATCTGCATCAGTGAGATTTTCAGCTGCATTATGATTGCCGCTACTCATTGAGCCTGCTTTTTGGTGTTCTTCGGTGTTGCCAAAGTTTCCGCGTGCCATATGTTATTCACCCCCTTTCAAAGTAGAGTGAGTATAAAGTGAAGGGATAAGATGCGGATGAGAGGCAAGTAAGATCGATGTAAAAAATACGAATAATTCTTGCGGTTGCAGGCGGGCCGAACGGCCCGCCTGCAGAACCATAGCTCCCGTGTCAAGGGGAGGAAAAGGCATCGTCGATGTAGGATTGCGCGATGACTGCTAGTGCCTGCACAACCTCCTGGCGAACTTCCTTTGGTCCGAACTTCTTATAAGCGAAGTTGTAGCAGAGCTCCATGGTAGGCGCGAGATCGCAGGCGCGGAGACCTGGCCGACCGTACTCATCGAGTAGTAAGACTGTGTTGAGGTAGGCAGCAAGTTGGGGTTTTGCCATCCTCAACCAGGCTCTTTCGCCGCTGGTGAGCTCACCATTGCTTTGTCCTTCGGACATGATGATTCCTCCTTTGATAAGCGAACCCAGAGGAAATGCCAAAGTTATCTCTTCTGGATCCGCTTGGGACTATGGATGTAAAGGTCCTAAAGGTAACAAGAACTGCTAACAGCTCAGGTAACTTTAAGAGGGTAATTATACCAGGGTAAGAGGCTCAAATAAAGTTATATAGGGTACTGCTTAAGAAGAGTGAGAACGGCCGACTCGGTTGGTTTGAGATATTCATCTTTTGATGGACGATTGCGATATTCGCGCATGTGAGGGATGAGGATATCATCTTCATAAGTTTTAAATACGGTCGGATGGATGTAGTAGCTACGACAGACAGTGGCTGTATTGCCCAGTCGCTTTGAGACCACTTTACAGGTATCAGCGAGGTTTTTCTTCAGCTGAGTTTTATTCTCGGCAGGACCGATTTTATCTAAGGTCTGTGCAGAGATCATCGTCCCGCCCCAGGTTCTAAAGTCTTTCGCTGATATTTTTTCACCAGTTACTTCCTGGAGGTAGTCATTGACGTCTTGGGAGTCGACGGTGTGACGATTTTTATCCTCATCGAGATACTGGAAGACCTCGTAGCCTGGCAGCTCGATACATTTGCGGATAGTCTTTACCACTGTTGGGTTAGTAATCTCTTTTTCGTGCTCGACTCCTGACTTGCCTTTGAAGGAGAATTTCACATGATCACCTTCAAAATCGACATGCTTATTACGAAGCGTCGTCAGGCCGAATGATTGGTTCTCTTTAGCATATTCTTCGTTACCGACTCTGATGAAAGTATGTTCGAGAAGCCAGATAACTGTGGCGATGACACGGCGCTGGTTAAGCCCACGAGTCGTCATATCTCGTTCAATCTGTTCGCGAATAGTCGGTAAGTGCTTGCCAAATAATTCGACCTTATCGAATTTGTGCTCCTGACAGATCTGTGTCCACTTCGCGTGATAAATATATTGCTTGCGCCCTTTTTCATCAAAGCCAGTTGCTTGGAGGTGAGTATTGCCTCGCGGTGAGATCCACACGTTCGTCCAGGCTGGGGGAATACGGAGATTAGTAATTCGAGTGAGCGTATTTTTATCTCTGATGACTTTGCCTGAGGTATCTCGATAGCTAAAGCGTGATTTGGGTCCCTCTCTAGCAATACCAGAGGTACTGTCGCTAATATAGCGGAGGTCTAATTCTTCGGCTTTTTCGATTATTGCGTCTGGAACGTGTGAGGTATTAGGTGTAGCTGGCATACTCTGCAATTATTGTAGCAAATGCATCTTCTACTTTCTGACGAGAAAGTAGCAAAGCTTTCTCGCTAGTGAAGAAAAGGCTAGATTCTTACGCTTGCTGATCGGGGGATTGTCCTCCCCCTTCCATCACTCACTTCGTTCGAATGGGATTCCCCCTGATAGCTGCAATTCAGGATCTTTGACGCCATTTTCTTCAACGCGAGGAGAAAAATATTATTTAGTAGAAGGGGAGAAGAAGAATGAGAAAATTGACTCGAGGTCACGGCTGAAAGATGAGGTCTTGGGAGCCTCATTATCGGTCGTCACCTCGAGTTCTAGTGAATCTCGATTAATTAGTTTCTTAAAAAAATCTGGTGTGTAAATCGTTTTCTTCATAATAAAAATATTCTAGAGCCTATGTGTTAAAACTTTGTAAAAAATGGACCTGAAATAGGTCTGAATAAATAAATTCGAAGCTAGACTTATGCCTGCTGAGACGAAAAGATAAATTCAAGAAGATTGGGAGAGTCTTTGGTTTTTTTGGACTTTATATCATTATCAATCTTAACAATTCGTGTACTGTCAGTATCTGTTTTATTGATGAGATTCTTAAAAAAATCAGTGGTGTAGATATTAGTAGTCATAGGAGATTTATTGAGTTATTACTTTAAAACTTCAGTGTAAGTTCAGTGTAAGAACCCACGGACTCAGGTGTAAGAAAAGTGGATCAGAGATGATCAAAAAGGGAAAACGGCCCCCCGGGTACGTCCCGGGGAGCCGTGGTGTTGTTTTGCTTGCTCGTCAGCCGACTGGGGCTCTGGTGGGCCCCACGCTTCGACGCGCCTGCGTGCTTGTTCCGGACTCGTCTGCGATTCGTTACGCTGCGTCCGCTTCGGACGCGGGATCTGTCGCGAGATGCTCGAGAACTTCCAGGCGGATGTCTACCGGCAGCTTGCGGATCGCCTTCATGAGGGCGCCGGGACCGATGAACTCTTCGGTCACGTCCGCGAATTGCGCGATGTCCATCAGTCGGCCCGCTTTCGCGAGCTGGGGAGACCAGTTCTGGATCTCCAACTCGACTTTGATCGGCGGACCGCCGATGCGCCTGGGGTTGGACCACCCGTGTCCGACGTCGATGTTATCGTCGTCGGTGAGCTTCTCGTGGTCAGGGTTGACCACCGAGGCTCGGGTGGCGCGGACGATCACCTTGTGCTCCGTTTCGGAGACGAAGACGACTTCTCGCTCAACGACGACGTGCCAGCGGCCTTTCGGCCCTTTCGACCGGCTCAGGGTAATAACGGCCAAGCCGCAGTACCCAGAACCTTTCGGATCACGCTCGATGGCGATGCAGGTGCGTCCGCCCTTTCCGCCGCCAACACCATCGATGATGGGTGCTTCTACCAGGGTATGGTAGTAGGGGACGTTCGGCCCCCCGCGCACCACGAAGTTTTCGATGGTGTCGTCTCTTTGACCGAGGATATCGACTCCCCAGTCGGTGTTGACGGCTTGTAGCCGTCTCTCGGTGGATTCTGAACCCATCTGACTCATCCTCCTTGGATGACGATTGGGTCTCGGAACAAGCTCATGAATTATATCCTATAGCAATATTTGAGTCAATGCTATACATCACATCTCATATTACAGGACATATTTCTTAAAATCGAAATTGATATGTGTGAAGAAGAAAAGGTAAAAATTTTTAGTTAGTAAGTTGAAGATGATTCGTTTGATCATCAGATGATGCTTAGGCACAAGATTATTATTTACATAAGAATATGTCAGGGAATTGTTAGAAAATAGTATGAATATTGACAGAAAGTAAATTAGGAGTACAATAAGGAAAGATGCAGTCTTAGGACTGCATTTGAACTTCTTACAGGACTTGATGAGTTACTACTCACATTTGCGTGTAAAGTAACAGTTAAGTCAGAGGAGTTTTAGTTCCTTGATAACGTCGTTACTTAATTTCTGATTTTATTTTTATTCTCGTCAGGCTGACGCACTCCGAATTGTGCTTATTCCTTGATCCTCGGATCAAGCCATAAACATAGTTGGGAGTGCGCGTGTGCTCTTAGGCGCAGCTAGCGTCTGTCATTGGCCAACCTGGCGGGGGCGATCATGGGTTTTCTCATTTTCATCGCAATAGTAATTGCGTTCATTCTTGTTTGCCTGGCCGTGCCGGGGTTCCTCATAGCGATTACGCAATTACTTGTCGGTGTCGATAGTCATGCGCATCGTCGCGAGTACCAGACGATCGAGGTCGAGGAGGCCTCAATGAAGTAACGCGACGTCAAGGGACGCCGGCATCAGAGTCATTCTTAAGACAGGAGGGCCGTCGCGGCCCTCACACCTTCTTAAGAACCCCGCTCTGATGCCGGTAGTTCCACCTAGTTTAGCCTGATTCTTTAATTCTTTCGTTTCTCATACTACCTTTTTACTTCGTATTTTCTTCATGTTTTTATACTCCCGGCATGGAAAATTCAATTCCAGAAGAACAGAAAGGAAGCTTAATTGAGGTACTCCTCGCTTTGTTTGGCTTTTTGTTATTTATGCTTTTCATCAGAATCTTCTAGATAATTTCATCTCTTCCATAGCTCTTACAGAGTTTTGTTGTTGGGCTTATTAATGCTGAGTAAGATTGATTTACTTAGGGAAGGAGGTGAATGATATGGGACTTCTTGAAATAATTGCCGTAATTTTACTCGTACTTTGGTTAGGTGGTTTTGGCCTCCACATTGCTGGCAGCCTTATCCACGTACTTTTAGTTATTGCTATCGTTTTATTTGTACTTCGATTCTTTAGACGCGCAGCTTAAGGTGTTGGGGTAGGAATATCAAATGATTCTGGCTGACTCATTGGTTTGGTCGTTGGAATAAAGCGAATAGTATCTTGCCACTTTGTCTGTGGGTTACTACTAGCTGGCATCGCATATTGGCCGATACTCACGAAGAGAAGTCTGGTCGGATATTCGGAGTCAGCTAAGAAATAACTGAGACCAGCTCCAGGCGCAGCCGGACAAGTAGGCTGTGCCATCTGATAGGAAGGTGGATACGTCGTCTGAGAAGTAATCGTGAAAGTACAGTTTTTGAAATTCGGATCAGTTCCTGCTATTTTTTGAGCCGCTGTCGCTACATCATCAGTTGAAACTTTCGAGAGTACATCGATATATTGACCAGTTGTGTACTGCGTCGTGCTGCCATAGATATAGACTCGACTGCCAACTACTTTCGTTTGGATAGTAGCGGTGGTAGCGGGGAGAGTCTTGGCTGTGTCGAAAATGATACCTAGATCAGTTGAGTAAAATCTCGTACTCGTAGGATCAGCGCTCGTCGTTGCGACATCAGGAGTAGGAATTGGTGTAGCTGTCGGGAGAACAGTTGGGGTCGGAATGCTACTCACCTTAGGTGTTGGCTGCGGTGCTTTTTTATTTAGAACTGTATTAGAGACGATATATCCACTCAGACTTAAGATCGCCACGACTAAAATGCCAATGATAATTTTTGGCAGAATATTTCCGTGCATACGCGCAGGCGGAGGTGGCAGTGGTGTACCACTTGGCGGTGTCGATGGAGGAGCTGGCGGCGGAGTAGTAGGTTGAACAGGCTGCGTCTCAGGTGGTGGTGTTTGAGAGACTGGTTGCGAAGGCGCGGCTGGTGTTGACTCTGCTGCAGGCAGTGAATGGTTTAGTTGCTTTTCAGCCTCCGAGACAGGGATCTCAGTGCTATATGGATTATTCGTTTTTGGGTCCATATATCCAGTATGCCAAGAAGCTGAGTTTTTTGCAAACAATCAGCTCTTTTTAGGCTTAAGGGGGAGAACAATAGTAAACGTCGAGCCTTTGTTCACCTCAGACGTGACTCTGATCTCACCGCCATGTTGTTTGATAATCTCTTGTGAGATGTATAACCCCAAGCCTAATCCTGATGCACTCGCAGTGTGCTCAGCTCGGTAAAATCTGTCGAAGATATGTTTGATGTCCTCAGGTTTAATACCACGACCTTGATCCTGGACTCCGACTAAGATATGATCATTTTTCAGAAAAACTCGGACATTTACTTCAGATTCCTTGGGTGAATATTTAATGGCGTTACTAATAAGGTTATAGATCACCTGGCTGAGTTTGAACTTGTCAGCTGTGATGCGAGGGAGCTTCTCAGTCTTAAAAGTAATATGCGTTTTCTCGTGGGCAAAAGCCTCCTGATCGATTATTTCTTTGACCAGGTGCTCTAACTGGAAACTGTCTTTGCGAAGTGGTAACGTCCCTCTTTGAAGAGCTGTCACATCGAGAAGCTCTTTAACTAGAAGTGAGAGTCTGTTGATTTGTTCTTCGAGTTTGGTCAGGATCTGCTGGGATTGATCATCCACATTTTTTGTTAGTCTGCGGCGGAGGAGTTCGGCGTACGATTTAATAATAGTCATGGGAGTCTTGAGTTCGTGGCTGGCAATGCTAATGAAATTATCTTTACGTTCCTCCAGTTCCTTAAATTCAGTAATATCATGGAAGTTAACGACGATAGCGCCTATCTCAGGTTCTTGAAGATAATTTGTCCCAATCGCCTCGATCCATTTCCATGTGCCATCTTTATGTTTGACCCTAATTTGCAAAGTAATCGACTGATCGGGGTGGAGAATGAGGTGCTTGATCGCATTCATGACACGAGGGATATCAGTAGGATAAATATAGAGAAAGCTACTTAGGCCGGTGATTTCATTCACAGTTCGGCCATAAAGCCGCTCGATTGAAGGGGTGGCGTAGAGGAGTTTGCCCTTGCGGTCGAGGAGAACGATTACGTCGTGACTTTTCTCGATCAGAATACGAAATTGCTGATCGTTAAAAAGTGGCTTTCTTGCTTTTCCCGAGCTAGGGCGAGATGCCATCGACAGTCATTATAAAGGATATTTATCAAAAGTCGATGAGATTTCTTACTTTCTTTCAACAGTTATAGAACATTCAGTCACCAGTGCGGCGACTGCTCCGACAGCTGCGAGCATAGGTGCGATAAGTGCTCCTGCGACGCCGATAGTCAGAGGTAACTCGACGATCGTCTTTCCTTCTTTGTCTTTGATCGTAATTTTTCGGATGTTACCCTCGTGGATAAGCTGTTTTACTTTTTTAAGTAAGTCTTCACCTTTGACGTTAAATGTCTCAGTCGTAGATTGTTTGGTAGTTTTTTTCTTAGTTGCCATAAATATCACCTCCTTTTGGAGAGAGTATAGAGTATAAATAGTTAAGTTTAAAGGGGAAAGCTTGACAACAACAGGCTAAATTAATAAATAATAATTAATGGCTACAAAAAGAAAGCAAGCTAAAAAAAAGACATATCGTCTTTTGCTAGTGATCATTTTATTTACAGTAATTTCTTTTCTAACTGTTAATACTTATCAACAAAGATTTAAATCAGATACTGACAGTAAAATATTTCAGGAGTCATCACAGTCAGAAATTTTTCCTACTGCAGTAGCTACACCAAAGCCAGGTGGACCATTAGAATATAAAAGATATGGGTTCAATCTAACTGACGAAAAGCATAAAAAAACTCCTTATCCTGACGTCATGCGTAATCTTTCTGATACAGATCTTTATGAATTTAGCTGTACCGATAGATTTGCCTGGGGACAATTACTTACTGAAGATGAGCTAGGGAAAAAAATTTCTGTACCCATATCTTCTCAGAAACGTGCATATTCATTTAACTCAACTGAGGAAGCCGGACTGCTAAAGTCTGCAGCCCAGGTAGGAAATTTTGATGCCAAAATAATTTCGGGTACAACGATCTGTTATGGGGAGAATGGTGATCTCTTGTTCGTTGTCTTGACTACTCCTAAACCAAAATCATCATCGTTAGATATTGTCCCAAAGGTTTTTGCCGGAGGAGGTGGTGGTTGGGACGCATATGTTTTTCAGCTTATTCGTTCATCTTCGGTTCCACGTAAGATTGCATATATCCCATTTCAGAATGCTGCTTATTGGGGTTGTGGGACAGTATA
>CAZRDR010000072.1:0-3878 GCA_964598995.1 uncultured Gammaproteobacteria bacterium
TTTGGCATGAAGTAGAGCCACTATACCAAATCGAAGACGTACCAACAATAAGAAAGAATACAAAGCTAGGAGCTAGGAGCTAGGAGCTAGGAGCTAGGAGCTAGGAGCTAGGAGCTAGGAGCTAGGAGCTAGGAGCTAGGAGCTAGGAGCTAGATAGAGGTTAGCACATACCCCAGGTTTCGGTAAATGCCTTAGGCATAGGGAGATCTTTATCGTAAATGAATGACATCAGTTCACCATGATGCATCGCCTCATGAGCAAGAACGAATGAGAGAACATCAGGAAAATTAAAAGTCATACGGTCAAACCACGTAATGGTAAAGTTTTCCTTATCTTCAATTACCATTAATACTGTCTCTAAGACTTTTTGTGTCTTACTAATGTAGTCCTTAATTTCTTGTGGGGTTGCTGTATCTGGATTAGGTCTTTCGACTTGATCAGCATTAGGATCGATTAGATGAGCAACACGAAGATGGAAATCACCAAGGTCAACTAACTGACAAGCCGGTTGAAGTGAACGGGAGGAGATCTGCTGATGCATATATTCAGCAGGAATTTCATCAATAAGCTTAAAACTGATCTTGCGGTACCAGTTAAGCGTATCTAAGAATTTTTGTGCGTATTGTTCCATATTTTTACTCAATTCAGTATAGCAGGTTATAGCTAAAATGTCAACTATAGGACTAAGTAGAAGGCTGATAGATCATTTCATATGCTGCTGCTCCGTCGCCGTAGGCATCTTTATGAACTTTAACTTTTTTAAAACCAAATTTTTCAGTTGCTAAGCGCTGCATAGGGATATTATCGACACGGGTATGAATAATAATCTTATCAGCGTCAATCCTTTGTAAGCGTCGTATCCCAGAACGAACTAAACGCTCGCCAAGCCGCTTCCCACGGTACTTTCTATCAACTGCGATAGAACCGATCTCACCGATACGAACTATCTTACCAGTACGTACTTTTCTCTTTCTAACTTCAGTATGCACATAGCCTATAACTCGTTCACCGTCTCGAAGAACTTTGATAGAATTGGCATCATTTTGAAGTTCCTCTAAAAAGTCATCTTTACTCCATTTATCGATAGGGAAGAGCCTTTTCTCAAGCAGAACAAGAGAAGCCAGATCCTTTTTACGGAAAGGAGATAGCTTAATAGATGTGTCAGATGATGCTCTGAGAGTGGGTTTTGCCATCCCGAGAGTATAGCAAAAGAAGAGCTAATAAGCAACCTATAGTCTGTATCGTTAATATTTTTATCTGACGACAGGTGAATGAGTAGTCGGTAGTGCGGGCTAATTAATGTGACCTGATGAACTTTACTATGAATGGAGAGAAAAGCTGGAAGAGTAAAAAGAAATCCCACCAATTCCCCTTGAACACATTAAAGTTCTCAAGCAACTTTTGCCAGCTGACGTGATCTCCATAGTGACCGAAAAGAAATTCAAAGATCACGGTAAATATTACCCATTCAAAGCCAATAATCCAGAGTTCCTTTGATGAGAGAGTGGAAAGCTTACTTCCCAGAACTATATAAATATAGAGAAGGAAGAGAACTATTAAAATAACTGTGCTTATGCGATTTGCTAACAATTCTCCAACAAATTGACGATAGACTTTCTCACGTACAATACCATTAATTATTGGAAAAGGTAAAAACAATACCCAGGTTAAAACAACTTGAAATAATGATATATGAAGCATTATTACTAAGTTGGAAAATTGCGGCTATGATTGTAATCACTGAGAATTAGCTAATTAGCTATTGATATAGTCAATATATCAAAATCAACTTCCCCAATTAGTAAAAATGCCAACTGCTAGTTCTGCCCAAACATAGAGGAAAACTATACCTACGACAACTGCGGCAATGATTCTACTTTTCCTCGGACGGAACTTTCTTCCAGCAATCACAAAGACTGCTCCAGCGAAAAAGAGGAGCAAACCCATAATCACAAAGTCTGAGAGTGTCCATGGGAACCTACCAAGGAGCGGAATTGTTAATAATGCCCCGACTGCTACCAGAATCCAAATGAAAATTTTATTTTGCATTATAAGATCGTTTTTTTTAGCTTTCATAGAGACACCTCCTTTCTTTTCTTCAAGATATTGATTAAACAAACTTTTACCTGCATCAAGTATTATTCGTATCCAAAATATTGTAACCTTCCCTGATGCTCGAGCATCACGAAGGGATTCCATAAAAACAAATTTCATTTCTTCTCCGAATTCATCTTTATAATCTTTTGGATAGATTCTCAGTAGTAGCTCATAGAGACGTATACTACTCTGTCTCAGTTTTTTGCTCATACATCATAAAGCAAATTTAATAAGTCCTAAGTTCTTAAAAAGATTCTTACGCTTCGCTAGCTCGACTGCATCATTGTATCGCTGCAATTCTGATGAGAGTGATTCTCTTCCTTTTTCTGTTAACGAGTAATATTTTCTGCGGGGATTATCACCATGTACTTCTTCAATGAGTTTGGAGGTAAGCATACGTTTAATAGCACCGTAGAGAGTACCTGGGCCAAGTAAGACTTTACGTCCTGAGTCTTGCTCAACTTGCTTCATAATTTCATAGCCATGTCGACTTTTAATGGCGAGTGAAAGCAAGATATAGAATTCTGGCTGAGATAATGACATCTGCATGAGAAGAGTATATATCGTATTACGATATATTGTCAAACGATATAATGGTAGTTCATTATTGTAGTAGAATGTTGTTATGCAAATGAACGAGAAGACCAGGCAACGGCTCTATACGATGACTGTAGAGTGCGTATACCCTCTCTATGTTGCCAAAGCAGAGAAAAAAGAACGCACAAAGTCAGAAGTGGATGAGGTAATCTGCTGGCTAACCGGATATAGTGAAAAAGAGTTACACGAACAACTCAAAAAAGAGTCAACCTTCGAAGAGTTTTTCAATAAAGCTCCTAAGCTGAACCCAGCTCGACATTTAATAACCGGTGTGATTTGTGGTGTTAGAGTAGAAGAGATTAAAGATCCAATTATCCAATCGATTCGTTATCTTGATAAATTAGTAGATGAATTAGCTAAAGGAAAACCAATGGAGAGTATCCTCCGGAACTAAGATACTACTTAGCAATCTTTAAAGGCGTAGAGGGCTCATATGTCGCGAATACCACGCCAGTAGTAGTTATTTTTGCTTCAGTTACCTTAAAGCGCTCAGGTTGCGTACCCTCTGCAAATAATTTCTTACCGGTACCGATAGTGATAGGGTAGATCCAGATATGCATTCGATCCACGAGCTTATTTTCAAGGAGTGTCTGAATAAGATTCCCGCTGCCCCAAACCCATAGATCAGGTCCATCAGAATCTTTCAGTTTCTTAAGCTCATTTACAACATCACCTGTAATCAACTTCGAATTATCCCAAGGAAGTTCTATCTCTTCATGTGAGACGACATACTTTACGGCTTTATCAAATGCCTTACCCCAAATATCCTCATCTTTATGCTCTGGCCAAAAGCCACACCAGATGTTGTAGGTATGACGACCAAGGAGGAGATCACCATGCTCAGCCATAAGATCATTCATGATGTCCTCAGCGACTTTATCCTGTTCATCCCACGCTGTCTGCCAGCCACCGTATTTAAACCCATTATCCGTATCTTCCTCGGTTCCGCCTGGACCTTGGAGAACACCGTCAAGGGTGATAAAAGTGGTGGTAATTATCTTTCGCACAGATCTAGTATAACAAAAAAAATTGAGGCTAATAATTATTTGAACGTAGCTGCGGGGCCTGGATTCGAACCAGAATAAACGGATCCAAAGTCCGTTGTCCTACCTTTAGACGACCCCGCAAAGTAAGAAAAACCCGATAGTCTCGGGTAGCACAATTGTAGCACAGGAGAGGCTAAA
>CAZRDR010000073.1:0-12594 GCA_964598995.1 uncultured Gammaproteobacteria bacterium
CTTCACACTTACCGCTCACTGTCCACAAAATAAGTTTCACAAAGTGAATCTAATCCCATAATTTTTGACTAACCACATGGCTTCAACTATACTTCAGCCACTCGGTTCGCGGCTCAAGTCGGCAAGCGTCTACTAAATGAGCTAAAACCGTTACCTTCGAGATCTGAATGGTCTCGAATCTCGCACGTTCACTAACTCAAGAAGGAGCAGCGGCATGTCACTGCGCACACGAGTGGACCCACTCCTACTCAACCTGCCTCCCGTCGCGGCAGCGGCCATCTGTTGGATGATCTCACCTGGCAGTCTTCTCCTTATCAGACATTTCTTTGAAGGGGGCATGTTCCTTCCCTTCTGGGCTGTCAGATTAGGAGATGCAGTGGGATTTCCGTTATTTGTGGCCTGCGCGACAATGCTGGTCAACAAATACGGACTGGGCTCACGTACCTGGTTCAATCGATGGCCACTCTGGGTGCTTCTCGCTATCTATATCCTTGCAACTACGGCAGGATATCTGAACTGGCGAAAAGGCATCGAGAAAGGGACCCTCCCTGTGTCGATGCAACACTCGTGGTCTGAGAAGTTCCATACGTGGGTGATCTTCGGGATCCTCACCATCCTACTTCTCCAGATGATCGGAGCTGTGCTCGGTTCGCTCGTGCCAAGAAGAAAAAAGGCGCTTGCACTCAGTCCATTGCTCCTCTTCTTTCTGGGGATCCTTCTCGATACGATCTTCCCGAACAATCGCTGAACGTGCAGGGCAGCCGCGGCATCCGCCGCGGCTGCTCACGCACCACAATATAACCACTCAGAAAAAACTAATTTCGTAATATCTAAGCTCTAAAAACGAAGTTACAAAGGAAGTTGTACGGTGAATGTGGAACCTTCGTTAGGTTTACTACTGAGCTCTATTTTCCCTTTATGGGCTCTGACAATTTCATTTACCATATAAAGACCTACTCCTAATCCTTTAATAGAAGACTTTACATCCCCCCGTTGGAATCTATCAAAAATTTTATCCTGCTGCTCTTTCGGGATGCCTAATCCATGATCGGTTACTCTGAGAAAAGCGTGTTTGCCACTATTTTTTATCTCAACCTCAATCGGCTTGCCATCACCATATTTAATAGCATTAGTAATAAGATTAGTGACTACTTGTTCAAGCCTGATCTTATCCCAATTGCCGATAACTGCTTTCCCATCTTCTATACTCAAACTACTGCCTGATTTAGACATTGATTCCTTAAGTCTATAGGTGACATCGTTAACGATCTTGCGCAGATCTGTCTTCTCCCGCTCGAGTTCAAGTCGCCCAGTGGTGATAAGTGAAATATTCAGCAAGTCATTAACAAGTTTACTCAGACGCTTACTCTGTGCGATGGTACTCTCAAGTGATGTCATCGTCTTCTCGATTGAAAAACTCGCCAGACTCTGGCTCTTAATACTATGCAGGACTGCCTGAAGCTGCAGCAGCATAGAGGTTAGTGGAGTCTTTAATTCGTGTGAAGCGATCGAGAGGAACTCATCACGAGCTTGAATCGCATCCCTCGCGTCTTGGTAGAGTGTCGCATTATCAATCGCGACAGCCACACGTGAACCTATCTCCTGAGCAAGGAGAAAATCGCGCTTGGTATAGATGTGTCCTTTATTAAACGTTCCAAAGCCAATAGTTCCAGCTGTTTTATTCCGAATTTTGATAGGAATAACTATATTAGATAACAAGTTAATTTTATCGTACATTTTTTTATGCTCAGGATTATTACTTGAATCCTCAGCAAATGTCTCAGGCACTCGTGCATGATAGAACGGCTTACCTGAACGAAGTACTTGAGCGGTCGGACGTTTAGAGGTATTCACGGGAGGATATTTTTGTGCCATCTCACGGAATATCCGTTCCTTTTCGCGGGTTGTCGCTTTTATCTCTATTAAATCAGCTTTACTCTCAGTTGTTTTGATATAAATCTCACAAATGTCGGCAAAACTCGGAACTAGGGTATCTACTACTCGTGAGAGCGTCTGCTGAGGATCAAGCGAGACTAATTCTTTATTGAGATGAGCCATCACTGACAGCTCATGTTCTGAAGCACGTCGTTCAATTGTCGTTGAGAGGACATGTGCTAGAGCTAAAATGAAATTAACGTCATCTTTGGTAAAGTTGCGTTTATTTTTAGTATGCACGCTTAATACACCATATGGTTGAGGATGCCCGGGAATACACACACTAATACCACTCACAGCGTTATGCTCATGCAGAATGGCATTGCCCTTAAACCGTTTTTCATGCTTGAGATCACTGACAATGATAGGCTTACTTGACTCTAACGTAAACCCTGCCTGTGAAGTCGTATCTACTTCAACTAACGCTCTACCTACCACACCTTTCTTCCAGCCTGATCCTGAAATAATGCGAAGGTGTTTACCATCCGGTAATAACTCCAGGATCTTTACATAATCTACCCCGAGTGTCCTCGCAATTGCCTTGACAACTCGATCCATAAATTCATGTAAATTATCTTCCTCAAGTCCGAACTGACCAATACTAGCGATAACAGCCTGCTGAGCAGCTCTCCCCTGCATTTCCTCATAGGTCTTATTACGTTTATGTATGAGGAGCATCACGAGCGGACATTCGATCATGTAGAGACCTGTCTGAAAAAGAACTCTCGTCAGCATAGGTTGCTCAACATGAAGATTTGGTTCGATAAATCCAACCCAGGCGAGCATGAGACCAAATAAGAATGTAATAATTCCTGTCGTTATCCCACCAAACCAACTAGTAATTAAGACTGCTCCCAAGAGAAAGAGAAACGGACTCGTAGCACCTAGATATGACTTCGTGCCTAAAAAAAGAAAAGCAGCTACTAAACAAACGAGGAAAATGAGTCCATACCTTAAATATGGAGACTGTGGACGTGTGAGTGAAACAGCTTTTTCAAGATGGTCTGAAAATGAAGATCGTAATTTATGGTGCATGTTCTTACAAAAGTGTAAAATTCTCGACTATTATACACTACTTGAGATCATGCTTTCTACAAATCTAAACCTTCAGATGTTCTTGTTTTTTTGGTATGTTTTCTTACCAATTTTTGACGTAATTGATGAGTTGAAAGTGAAAAACAGCTGAATGCAAAAGCCAAAATTGACCCACCTATTACATCAGTTAACCAATGCTCGCCCAAATAAACTCGAGAAATAAGCATAATAAGGACATACATTCCAATAACTGAGGTCAAAATAATCTTGGTCATTTGGGACCATCTCGAATTCCAAATGATAAAGATAAGAACTGTGCCTATGAAAATTGCTCGGCCGCTATGACCTGATGGGTAGGAATACTCAGCCCGAACATGAAATTGGTCAAACTGCACCACTCGCTGCGTGCGGAGCATGAACTCTGGCGGCGGTGGATGATTAACGAAGAACTTACCAAAGATCTCAAGGACATGAAAGGCAACGAAGCCTAAAAAGACCATTACGCCAACGATAATTTTACGCCAGATCAGGAGGAGGACGACGAGGACAATAAGCATTGGTTCAAAGCTGCCAATACTACTAAAGTATGAAAATAACTCATCAAAGCGTCGTGGAACATTATTCTGTAGCCTGACCGTTGTATCAAAATCAAAATGCACAAAAAGATTTTTATGGACTAAGTAGGAGAAGAAGACAAAAAGAAGAAAAAAGGCTGTTCCTGTTGCAAAAAAGGTCAGGTTTTTACGCATTAAACTATCATAGCATAATCCTACGAAAGCGATTAGTTGAGGTCGAGGGTTTTGAGGTAGGAACTTAATTTGTCTTTAATCTCTGGATGCTCGAGAGCGAATTCGACTACTGTCTTTAAGTACTCAAGCTTGTTACCCGTATCATAGTACTTACCGTCTTTGATCTCAGCTGCAAGGACTCTCTTACCATCATTAAGCATTAACTTAAGAACGTCGTTATAGTAAAGTTCATCCCCTTCACGTAGGTTTTCATATGCCTGATCAATGTAATCAAAAGCATCAGGAGTAAAGATCGTTCCACTGACATTAGCTAGATCAGAAGGAGCATTATCTTTGCCTGGCTTTTCGATAATAGTCTTCGCATCGATAAGTCCTGGACGGATTTCTTCTCCACCTGCGAACCCATAGCGGTCATAGTCCTCATCCTTAGTTGCTTTGATACTGGCAAGAACTGAACAGTTGAACTCTTCATAGAGTTCAATCATCTGCTTAAACCGTGATTTAGGCTGTGCTTTGATGAAATCATCACTCCAAGTATAGATAAATGGTTCATCACCGACGATATGACGGACATTAAGAAGCGGCGTACCATTACCATATGGTCCCTTCTGACGGACATAGATAAAGTTAGCCATATCAGAGATACGCTCAGTCTCCTGAAGTAATGGAAGCTTCTTTTCCCCACCCATGCGGAGGTTTTCAATTAGTTCAAGACTTGGACGATCAAAATGATCCTCAATAGAACGCTTATGATATCCCGTCACGAGAATAATATCTTTGATACCTGCATCAACTAATTCTTCAACAATGTATTGGATGATAGGCTTATCGACAACAGGAAGCATTTCCTTAGGCATTGCCTTCGTTTGAGGGAGAAAACGAGTTCCAAATCCAGCTGCGGGGATAACGGCTTTTCTAATCTTTTGTGCCATATTTAGCTTTAATGACGTTATCATAGCAATGTTCTCAAGCATTTTGCAAGTAGGTATTAGCAGGTTACTATAGAGGTGTACTTTACATAGTACTGAGGATTTGCTAAAATTAAAGCTACTATCCTGAGCCTGAGAAAATTCTAGGGTGAAGGATTTTTTAACGTTGACAAACTATGACATCTCCAGTCGCCTTTTTCCAACAGACATATGATGAGTTAAAAAAGGTTGTCTGGCCGACACGCGAACAGCTCATGAGATTGACGTTCATCGTCATTTTCATTAGTCTAGTCGTCGGTATCTATATAGGAGCAATCGATGCGATCTTAACGAAAGTGACCGAAGCCCTAGTCAAATAAAGGAATAAAACATGGCAGAACCAACACAAGTAACAGAAGAACAAATTAAAGAAGCATCAGCGTCCCCTGATGCTAAGTGGTATATCGTCCACACCTATGCTGGTCATGAGAATAAAGTAGCTCGTAACTTAAAGCAGCGCCTCGAGACCATGGGTTTTGAGACTCGCATCTTTGACATCATCGTCCCTACTCGCCAAACCATCAAAGTTCAAGGTGGTAAAAAAGAAGAAGTCAGTGAGAAGATCTTCCCAGGCTACGTCTTAGTTAAAATGATCTTAGACGATGAGTCATGGTTACTCGTTCGCACCACTCAGGGTGTTACTGCTTTCATCGGCGCTGGCAACAAGCCAACTCCAATCTCACAAAAAGAAGTCGAAGCTATTCAGCAGTTCATGCAGCAGGAAGAACCTCTCTACAAGACAGCATTCGTTATGGGTGAAGCTGTTAAGATCATCGACGGACCTTTCTCTGATTTCTTAGGCACTATTGATAATATTGACGAGACACGTGGTAAGCTCCGCGTTCTGGTCAGTATCTTTGGTCGTGAAACACCTGTTGAACTCGATTTCTTGCAAGTTCAAAAGATTTAATTTATAATCGAGATCTCATTGGGAGTTGAGACTTAAATCTCTACGTTCGTACCAGTGATTGATTAACTTCTTAAAGTTCCTCAATCCTGTAATTCCTAAAGAGATACCTTAAAAGGAAAAAGAGCAGCACTGTTCTCGCAAAGCGAGATCGAATTCGCATCACAAAGTGCGTCGAGAGCGGAACAAAGTGAGCTCGCTTGCTTGACAAGCGCGTGAAGTAGTTTTGTCTCGAGACTCATTCTATATATGGCTAAGAAAATTAAAACATTAATTAAGCTTAACATTCCAGCTGGAGCAGCTACTCCTGCACCTCCTGTCGGACCTGCACTTGGTCAGCATGGACTTCCAATCATGGAATTCGTTAAGGCATATAACGATAAGACAGCTGATCAAAAAGGTAATATCCTTCCAGTTGTTATCACTGTTTATGAAGATCGTACCTTTACCTTTATTACTAAGAAGCCTCCTGTTGCTGAGATGATCAAAAAAGTTCTTGGACGTGGTGGGGCAAATAATCCTGGTAAAGAAAAAGCTGGCAGTATCACACGTGCCCAAGCAGAACAAATTGCTAAAGATAAAATGGAAGATTTAAATACTGATGATGTCGAGATGGCAACCCGCATCGTTATGGGTGCCGCTCGCAGTATGGGTGTGGAGGTAACACAATAATATGGGAAAAATCAGAGTAAAAGCTCTCGGAGACGAGGAATTAGAAAAACAGCAACAAGAAGAAGCGAAAGCTCGTAAAGAGGCTAAAAAAGCTGAAAAACAAGCTGATGATGCTGTCGTGGCAGAAGAAGCAAACCCTAACGACGAAGCTCCCGTTGAGAAAAAAGTTAAGAAAGAAAAATTCCAAGCAGCTAAAGGACCAAGTCACTCAAAATCATACAACGAAAAAGCAGCTTTAGTTGATAAAGCAAAACTTTACAAGCTTAAAGAAGCTATCGCACTCCTCCCACAATTAAAACGCGCTAAGTTCGATGAGACGGTAGAACTCCACTTCACTACGTTAGAAACAGGTATTAGTGGCAGTGTCAGTCTCCCTCACGGAACTGGTAAAACAGTCCGCGTCGCAATCGCAAATGGCTCAGATCAAGCTGGTATCGATGCACTTATCAAGAATATCGATAGTGGAACAATTGATTTTGACGTCCTCGTCGCAACTCCTGATGCGATGCCAAAGCTCGCTCGCGTCGCTAAAGTCTTAGGCCCACGCGGACTCATGCCAAATCCTAAAAATGGCACTGTTAGTCCAAAGCCAGAAGACGTAGCTAAGAAGTTCGAAGGCGGACAAATTAACTTCAAAACTGAGGCTAAGTTCCCTCTTCTCCACATCGCTGTTGGAAAAGTTTCATTTGGTGATGACAAAATCCATGACAATGTAAAGACAGTTCTTGGTGCGATCGACAAGAAAAAAATTAAAAATGCGACTCTTAAATCAACGATGAGTCCAGCAATTCGCCTCGACGTCGCTAGTCTCTAATAGTTTTAGTTACTCTCTTTTCGTTCCCCAAATATTCCAGTTATCTCGTATCTTCCCACTTACCTGACTGATCACTTGTACTCGTTTGATCGCATCTACTTCGAGCTGATTTCTGTCGTAAAGATCTGCAAGTTCCTCCTGAGTGAAATGGTGTGCGTAAAATTTTGGTGACCCATCAGGATTTCGTACGATTACTGTCCCATACTCACCAGTTATTGGCGCATCATCTTTGTAGATATCTGACCATTTTTTACCTGTCATCGCAGCAACTGCTTCAGGATCATCAATAGTTGTAAATTCCGCAACGTACACGAGTCCGTTATCTTTTACTACCCTCGACGCCTCCTTAAACATTTTCTCTCGTCTTTCTCTATCGACAGTACTTAATACCCCGAGGAGCAACGCTCCATCGACACTATTATCTGCTAAAGGGAGTAACTCACCTGAAGCCCTCACAAATGAAGCGTTCGGATAATCCATCTCTTTAGCAGCTTGAAGATCATCCTGGTTTATATCAACTTCAATAACATTGTGCTTTCCCAGTTCACCAAGAACTTTTCCTCTACCTGAACCAATATCAGCAAGCGTCAACGGACCCCTTTCAGCAAGACGTGCCAAAAATTCAGGATGAAGAGTCGTGGATGCTGGTTTTTCGGCTGATCTATCTGATTCCCAAAACTTTGGGCGAGGGATATCATGACTTCCTTCTGTCATAAAGTGAGTATAGCATAACCTCACTCTAAGCTTGACGCTCACGGCTAATTCTGCTATCATACGTAAGTCCTAAGACAGCAAGCATAAAAGTAAGACTTGCCGAGGCAAAACTATGAGAATCTCTGATTCTCAATTTGTGAGCACTCTTAGGAGTGTTTTTTTATTTTTATATGGGAAAAGGCGTAGCAATATCATTTCAACCAAAACCACACCAAGGCCGTGGTCGTAAAGAAGAATTAGTTAAAGAGCTTTCAGAGAAAGTCGTCAAAGCTAATGCTTTCGTTTTCGTAAATTACCAAGGCCTCACTCACCTTCAACTAGAAGGTCTTAAGAAATCAGCACGAAAGTTAGATGCTGAATTCGTCGCAGTTAAAAATACACTCATGCTGAGAGCTCTCTCAGAATATAACCTCTCTGATGAGGATAAAAAGAATTTCGAGAAGCCTACAGCTACCCTTTTTATCTATGGCGACATCGTCGAACCACTTAAAGCACTCGCTAAAACATCAAAAGATTTAGGTCTTCCTACCGTTAAGTTCGGTATCCTTGAGAAAAATGCTATTTCTGCAGAGCAAGTTCTTAAACTCGCTACTCTCCCAGCGCTTCCAGTTATGCGTGCACAACTTCTTGGCATGATGAAATCACCTATCCAAGGTCTTCACCGCGCACTTACCTGGAATATGCAATCCCTCGTTATGACACTCAATGCTATCGCTCAGAAAAAGCAATAAAGGAGGTGAACAGATACTATGGCAAAATTAACTAAAGATGAATTAATGCAAGCAATTGAAGAAATGTCTGTTCTCGAACTTTCAGATCTCGTTAAAGCGCTTGAGGAAAAGTTTGGTGTTAGTGCAGCAGCTATGGCAGTTGCAGCAGCTCCAGCAGGAGCAGCTCCAGCAGCAGATGCAGCACCAGCTGAAGAACAAACTGTCTTCAACGTTATCCTTGCATCAGCAGGTGCAAACAAAATCGGCGTTATTAAAGCTATCCGCGAACTCGTTCCAACACTCGGTCTTAAGGAAGCTAAAGATCTCGCTGATACAGCACCTAAGGAAGTCCTTACTCAAGTTAACAAGAAAACCGCTGATGAAGCTAAAGAAAAGCTTACAGCAGCAGGTGCTACTGTTGAACTTAAGTAACAAAATACCTCGTTCTTATCCAACGCTACGTTCGTTTGACTAGACGAGGTTTTTTTGTGGGATAAAACTGTATCTCCTCATAAATCAAAGCTGCTTGTAGGCGATTGTACGGCCTCGTTTCTAAAGCTGTTGTAAAGATAATTCAATCTAGCCTCAGACTGCTCAACTATATCACTCCTTATCATAGGGCACTGATCGTCTCTGATATAGTCGAAAATGGCTAATTTAGCACAATTCCCGACAATGACATTTTCCGACATGTCGGAAAAGGAAGTTCTAGACAATACGACGCGACAAGATCGAACTTTTCCCGAAGAAAGACAAAATGTGTTCAATATTATGATTTCCGTGAAAAGTCGAGATTTTGCCAAAATCTGGTTAGTAATCATTTCCCAAAACTTCACCAAAATATGGGTTTTCCGACAGTATCTCTGACAAAGTTTTCAACAATTAAAAGTTATCCTGTGGATATCCACATCAATGTGGATTATTCTAGGTACATTTTATTAGGCTTATAACTTTTACTATGGGAATCTAGAGTGAATATGAAATTCCCTATAATAATTTATTATAGTCTGGGTATGTATTTTTATATCTAAGTATGTAGTTTTAAATACTCATAGGGCTTGTAGGTCATTGTAGGGCTTCAAAGATTTTTCCGAGGTCAACTGAGAGCATAAAAAGAGTGCTATTCGACTCCCCCGATAAAAATTATTTTTATTCTCAAGAAGTATGAATTTAGCCTCAAAATACGACGTCACCAAATGCCCTAGAAGGCCTATGAAATAGTAAAGACGACTAGTTAATCATCCTTCTTAGGGAGACGAAAATTTGTAGTACCAGATGACATGACAAAATAAAATGATGAGTCGTTGTCGACCTAAAAATTAACCTGTGTTGTTGGTGAGAATTGTTAATAACTTAGCGCAACAAGGAGTACCCAACCTAACAAACCAAAGTGACTGTTATCTCACGACTATGAATGATTGATAAGATTGGAGGCATCAAAGCTGGCTGGCAAGCTAGAAGACAGAGCTGATTAGGAACGATCTGAGGCGATAACAGGGGAGTCTGAAAAAAATTTGTACCTCGATAGGGGCGTCAGACTTCTCTACTGCTCACTTCCCTTTTAGTTCACTATCCACCAGTTAACAGTTATGTCCTCCGCTGCAGGCTGTGCGAGCGTGACGTTAAACGTATCTGAGTCGACTTTCTTACTCGCGATTGCGACAGGCACATCAGGCGTGACGAAGATCAAGGACTTCCCTGTTAAAGCTTTAGTCGTGACAGCTACACTACTCTGCCCTGCTTTGATCGTGACCGTGCCTAGTGACTTAGTTATTACCGCACTCGTTGATGCCTCTGCAGGTTCGATAATCGTCAATTTAGTCGTCTTAACCTCATGTGCGCTGATCACACCTTGGGTAGTTATATTACCTTTGATATCGATGACTACCTGACCGTTCTCAAGCTCGATATTAGCTGACGCTAGACTCTGAAGACGAAGCGGTTGGCCTATGGAATCAAGCTTACCGTTGAGTCCGTCTATGGTTAGCAGACCTGCATTAATAGTGCCAGTAACTCCCAGGTCTGTAAGCGTCGTTCGGCCAAGGACGTTAAGCTGGCCTCCAATCGTGGCTGAATCAATATCAAGGCTCTTCGGATCAAGCGGCATGACTGAAGCAGACAGTGACGCTCCGAGTACGGCTGCCCGGAGATCATTGAGCTGTGTCTTAAGAGACGCATAATCATTATTAGCTAGACTTGAACTCGGCTGTGACTGACTAATGAGTACCTTACCGTTAGCAAGCAGGCTACCAATGACTTTATTATCCTTGGTCAGGACTTGACCATTGGAGATAGTAACTTGGGCAGGATCGAAGACCAACTGGCCGACGAGGCCGACGAGCGTAAAGTGAGGATCACGCTCAACATCTTTGTTCCCATTTCCGACAAAGCCAATACCCTCTGAGACTACCCCCATTAAGATATCGCCTGTCTGGTAGGTGCGTACCTTACCCGTGGCTCGATTTAGACCCACGACTGAATGAGGAGAGATAGCTTCTTCATTCTCGAGATATTCAGCGTAGTCAGCTCCATTGGTGAGATAACCATTCTTACTGTTGATCTTGGACGAGACATGCTGAACATCTAAAATGTAGCCTGGTAAGGCGGTACCAATTCCAACATTACCATTGTTACTAATGACAAATTTAGTACTTCCCGAAGCTGAAGCTGTTAAGATATCGTTCCCACCTGTGTCATTAAACATCGAGAGGGCTTTACCTACTACTGTGCCTGAGACATTGAGTTTATGCGTGAGATTAGACGTACCAACGCCTAATAATCCACCCGCTAACACTGAGTTCCCATTTGAAGACGCTGCTGCCAATTTAAATTCGACCTCATCCCAGTAGGCTGCGCTTGCATTCAAGCTCCCTGAAACACCCTGAAAGCGATAATAACGATAGGCAACTGAGTTACTACTGACTTGTGTGATGAGTCTAGGATCACTGCTCAACGGTGCCAAGTCTACCGTTGAACCAATATTAGTCCAGCTAGCTGCATCATTACTTCCTTGAATCTGCCAAGTGCCCATATTACAAAGAGTACAGTTATTGTGAAGTCTTATTTCAGTTACCAGCTGTTGTGAACCGAAGTCAAACTGAACATAATCAGAAGAATTTAGGGTCTTCGTGGTAAATCTTACTCCTGTAGTGTTGGTCGTTGTTCCATCTACCAGATTCGCAACAGCTCCGGTTGTTATGGACAAATTAGTCGTCACTGTGATCATACTGCTGCGATTCCCTGTAGCTCCTGTATTTGTATAACTCGGAATTGTATTGAAATTGTCGGTAACAGTTAACTTTCCAGTATTATCAAAACCACTTAGTAATGTACCGGTGGGGTCTTGGAGTTCAAGCAGATTGGCTGTTTGACTTGTAAATCCCTGCAGGACGAGTGGTTTAAAACTCGCTGAAGTTGCAGTAAAGATCGCAGTAGCATTTGAGTCTGAGGTAACAGGTGAATTCAAAGTGAGTTTGTTAGAAGGATTGGTAATGCCGATACCGACATTACCAGTGCTGAAGTAGATATCTGTCGAAGCTACCGTCGTCCACTGGGAACTCGTCATAGCTGTACCGTTCCAATAAAGTGAACCTGAAACGGCATAAAGCTTGTTCGTCGTAACTGATGGCGCTGTGCTGTCTGCCAGGTACAATCGCCCACTGTTATCAACGGTGAACTTGGTAGTTCCTGAAGTCGAGGCTGTAAAGAGATCCTGATCTCCAGTCTGATTGATACTGACTAAGGCTTTACCAGTCACAGCTCCATTAATATTGAGGAGTCCTTGAGGTGAAGTTGTGCCGATACCGATTCTACCAGCGAAATAATTGTAATCAGTGGTTCCTTCTTGATAGATACCATACGGATTGTTTGTCTGAGTTCCAACTGTCTGAGAAGCAAGATATATACCTCTGGTATTGGTAATAGTGCCTGCATTCGTTGGGGTGTCTATATGAATACCATAGGCATTACTAATGGTCCCTGTATTAGTATTGAAAATAACATATCTTCCCCCAACAGCTGTCCCCAGTGTCCCGCTCGCTCCTGAGAAGCTTGACTGCGCATCAAAACCACGAATAGTTGCACTGGTTAA
>CAZRDR010000074.1:0-6418 GCA_964598995.1 uncultured Gammaproteobacteria bacterium
TCGCCATGCGTTGGATCATCAGTCGGAGTAATAGTTACTGTCAGATCAGCGAGGTTGAGATCCTTTAGTACACTTTGGACTAGTTGGGAAAGCGCGTCCTTCATGCCTCAATTATACACTATTTCAAGACTCGTGAGCTCAGCAATGTAAGAAAAAGGTAAGAGCAGAATTTTTCACAGATGAGCTAAAAAACTGGCTTCAAAACAGTATGCAGAAATATGCAGGATTATATTTATCTATATAAATTGACGGCTTTTGGGAAATAGCACTGATGAGGTAGCAATTGCTAAGGAAAAATTTTCACAGAGAGCTATATCTCCCCTTTAACGCGAAAAGCGCCGGACCGAGGAAACTCGGCCGGCGCTATCGCACATGTATCAACGTAAAAAATATCAGGCAGCCAGGGGCCGCAGGGTGATGTCCTCGTCCTCCGACGCGACGGCGTAGGCGTACTCGATGTCGCGAAGCAGCTGTGCCACGAATGGACGCTTGCAGTAGCGCAGGTACGCACGGTACCGCTCGAGTCCGGGATCAAGTTCCCGAATCCCGTTGACGATACCACGATCGGCGTCGGTACGGGCGTTCTTACCCGCGCAGTAGATCGCTCGCGCGAGCATCGCTTGAAGTGAAGTACCGGAGTGGCGGTCGTATTCGCCGACTGTTGTGGTCGGATCGACCTCGACCTCTGGGAACTTGAACGGCGCCTCGGGTCGAGGCTGCAGGCAGTCAGCCGGGTCCATCGCTGCGTACATCGCAGCGAACGCCGCCCGGTTGACGGACGACGAAAGGAATGTGCGGTTGAAGGTCGACGCTTCTGGTTCTGGCCAATTAATCACGGTATTCCCCCTTGAGGCTGGAACGAAAGCACGATCAAGCCGTGGGTCACCCAAGTGGATGCCTACCTAAAGGGAATACTCCCTCCACGTAGGCACCCACTGAGACTGATAAATGTTGATAAGGTGCGAAATAAAAGCCCTCTTAAGACTCCCCTAGAAGCGTACCTCTAGCTTCATCTTATGAGAGCTCAACTATACCAAAAAGCTGTGTAAGGTACTTGACACCCCTTTCTGACAGCAGGCTGACAAATTTTCTTACATAAGGCAAAAACGCATAGAACGATATATATCTACATATATTTGTATATTTGGAGCCTAATATTAACTATAGGTAAAATTATTTAATATTATAAGATTTGCCATCAGAAATCAGCCTTAAAGTACCCTCTTTATCAGTGCGGTGAACCCGAACACCTGCTTGGTGAAGGGTATCGAGGGTACTGGGGGCTGGGTGGCCATAAGAATTGTGCTCACCTACTGAAATAGTTGACACCTTGAGATGGAGCGCAGCAATAATCTCAGGCGTGATACCAGTCCGCGAGCCATGGTGAGGCTCCTGTAGGACAGTAATTTGAGGTAATTTATGGCTAGTTATCATTTCCCCCATCTCCTGATACTGACTGTCACCAGTGAGTAACAAGGAAAACTTATTGTAAGTTAGAAGCATCTCAAGTGAGGCGAATTCTGAGGTATTAATAATCTTGTTAGTCCCAGAGGTTCGCATCAGATAGTCTTGTGTCGGCCCCACTACGCTTAAGACAATGCCTGAGTCGAGTTTGATGCGGTCACCATCGAGTAACGTCTGCCAGGTTATGCCTTCATTCTTAACGACCTTTTCAAGTTCTGCGTAGCCTTCTGAGGTATTCGCGAGATCTTCTGTTGCGAACTGCCCTACCCGATAACGCTTAAATACGCTCACTAAGCCATTGAGATGGTCTGCATGAGGGTGTGAGAGCAGAATTAGATTAATTCGTCGATACCAGAATGGCAGCTCGCTTCTGAGGCATTTGAGGACGCTTTGATCAGGCCCGCCATCAAAAAGGATTGTGTGGCCATTAGGCGTCCTTATAAAGACCGCATCCCCCTGCCCTACGTCACAAATAGTGACATGGAGCTTGCCATCATAAAATATAGTAAGTTGATAGATGGCTAAGCTAGCAATAAAAATGAGAACCAAAATACTTAAAATTACATACTTCTTCATAGATTTGCAGCATGCCGTTGCTTACGTTTGTGGAAAAAGAGAATCAACGCCGAGATACACAAGTAATACCCTATAACGAGGATGAGAGGAAGATCAGATAGGGTGAGGACGGGAGTAATTCGAGCGAAAAATTTGACGACAAATAGAAAATAGCTAAGAAGCGGCAGCGTGAGGAGAGTAATTAGTCCACCCAGTGCTGTACTAACTAAGCCGACGAAAGCAGCTATGGACCCAATTACCATGAGTGGCGCTATTGTCCAGAGTACGAGGACATTGACCAGGATAGCCAGTACGCCTAAGGTATGGAAGTAATAGATGAGAATCGGAAGTGTTGTAATCTGAGCAGCCAGTGTCGCCTTCAGGTCTTCTTCTACAAATGTTACCAAGGGCAGTCCTTCGAGGTTGGGGAAAAGCGGTTGGATCACAAGCATTCCGGCTGTCGCGGCAAAGGACAACTGGAAGCCTATATCAGTTAACACTGAGGGCGTTATACCTATCATTATACAGCCCGTAAGGAAGAACGAGATAAAGGCTGTCCGCTGCCTGCCAAGGAGTAACCCGATATACCCGATACTCGCCATGAGTGTCGCCCGCACGATTGAGGCAGACATGCCTGAGAGGAGTGCGTAAAACATAAGGATCATGATCAGAACGACAAGGCTCGTCTGACGTTTTAAGAAGCGGGTTAGTAATGGGAGCAAAAAGGCTGCTAAGAGTGTCACATTCATACCACTCGCGGCTATAACATGCGTAACACCCGTGACCTGAAAAGCTGACTTGAGACGCTTATCAACTGAGCTATTAATGCCAAAAACGATGCCTTCTAGTAGACTTGCCTGGTCAGGATCGAGAAATGTCGTATATGTCTCCGCTACTCTCGCTCTGACAAAACCAGCTAGCTTATAAGGCAGAGCTGTGTCGTCCTGAATGACTGAGATCTTCGGGAAAGAGATTGAGTAGACAATCCTTTCGCCACTTAGCGCTTTCGCCTTCAGTGTGCCTGTTACGTCTAATAAATCACCATAGTTGTACTCAGAAAATGGAGAGGTTACGAGCGTCACTTTCTGACCTTTAAGGGTCACCTGGATCTGTTGTTTACCTGAGACAAATTGTGGAGTCGAGGTGAGCCTAATACGTGCGTGGATATGTGCACCATCAGGTAATGCTTGAGGCGGAGGCGTCAAGATCACTCGGAGCAAAACAAGCAAAATGATCACCCCATAGATGAGGCAGAGGCGTAGATTCATAGCTGTAAACTACAGTGTGACGAGATCCTTTATCTTCTCAAATGTTGACTTAGTCACTGCTTTTTTGGTGAGAAGATCATTGATGGAGTTATACGGTCGATTCTGGATGATCTTACCTGCAGTCACTGCACCGACACCAGGCAGGCTATCTAACTGGCTACTCGAGGCTGAGTTAATACTAATACTGCCGGTATTTGCCCCAGCAACAGCTGCATCCCCAGTACTTGTCACCGGCTGTTCACCGGTAAAAGGAATATAAAGCTTCATCCCATCACTTAATTTCGCGGCCATATTCATCCCCTTGGCGATACTCGCATTGTCGGCTTTTTCGCTCAAGCCGCCAGCTGCAGTTATGGCATCTTGTTCCCTGGATTCTTGAGGCAAACTATAAATGCCAGGCCTTACGACTGCTCCCTCGACATCGATAACAATCTTTTTAGTTGGCGTGGGCGAAATATCACTAACTACTCTCTGGGAGGACTCGGCTTTTTCGATAACGACGTCACTTGTTTTAGGACTAAAGACTTGAAAAAGACCGATGGCAATGAGGACCAATCCCGCACTGCCGATGGCGACTAATAAGACGTTGTGGCGTATAAACTCCGGTATAACTGAGGCTGACTCCCCATCCATACCTTAACAATACTGCTGAGCTATGGGAGTTGTAAAGAGGATGTTCTGCCGGACCCGCGTCAGCGGGTCCGGCATGGTGTCGAATCGATCTTGCGCTAGATCGGCAGCTGCGGCAGGATGAATCCCACCACGATACCGACAACTGTGCCTGTGGTCAAGGCGATCGTGAGTCGATTACCGAAACCTTTTTGGTCCTTCGTGACGAAGAATCCAACCAAGGTACCGACCGCCGCCGCGAGCCACGAGTAGCCCCAGTCAAACGGGACCGAGACATCAGGCAGCTCCGTGTAGGCCAAGACCAAAAAAACCAGGATCATATCTGTGCCTTCCTCCGCTGTTAGCGGTGCTACGTACTGCGTGACGACTCGACTGTATAGATGATCTCGAGATGAGTGAGCTTCGCAAGTGAAGCTTATCCATCTCAAGATGAGGCGAATTATACCATGGTTGAGGCTAGGAGAAATTAGGAGACGACAAAATTGAGGATCTTCTCGGGTACGTAGATTACTTTTCTGATGGTCTTGCCTGCCAAATGCTTCTCAACGAGTGGATCCTCATGTGCGATACGCTCGACTTCTTCCTGACTTGCCTTAGGATCGGCGATCGTGAAGGTCCCACGGAGCTTACCATTGACCTGGACTGCGATAACTGTCTCGCCATTAGCGATAGCTGAGGTATCAAACTTCGGCCACTTTGTCGTATGGATAGAGTCGCTGTTACCTATCTCCTGCCAGAGTTCTTCGGTCAGATGCGGTGCGAACGGAGCGAGTAACTGCAGCAGCACTTCTGCCTCCGATTTGCTAACCTGAGGCTGTTTATTTAAGAAGTTGTAGTAGGTCATGATCTTGGCAATCGCGGTGTTGTACTTAAAGGCCTCGATGTCCTCGGTCACGCCTTTGATTGCCTGGTGCATCTCAGATTTAGCAGTCGCATCGATATCGGTGCTAGATATCGTTTGGGTCGTCAGGAGGGTCCAAACGCGCTTGAGGAACCTGTTCATTCCTTCAATACCTGAGTCTCTGAAGTCTCCGCCCTGATCAAATGGTCCTAAGAACATCAAATAGCTACGTAATGTATCAGCTCCGAACTTCTTGATGTATTCATCAGGAACGACGACGTTGCCTTTGGATTTACTCATCTTGGCGCCGTCTTTGATGATCAAACCATGGGCATAAAAGCGTGGGAACGGCTCATCAAAGTTCTTAACCAGGTTAAGATCCTCAAAGACTTTGGTCATGAAGCGAGCGTAAAGCAGATGCAGCACTGAGTGTTCTGCTCCGCCAGTATAGATCGTCGGTGGCAGCCACTTGTCCTCAAGCGTAGTGTCCCAAGCTGCATTCTGATCCTCTGTTGAGATGTAGCGGTAGAAATACCAGGCACTATCCAAGAACGTATCTGAGACATCAGTCTCGCGCTTGGCTTGCGAGCCACAGGCAGGACAGGTCGTCTCATAAAACTCTGGGTGGTTACCAAGCGGCGAGTTACCAGTCCCCAGTGGCTTGTAATCCTCAATGAAAGGCAACTCAACTGGTAAGTCCTCAGCTGGATACCAGCCAACAACCTGGTCTTTGGTCTTCATGAAGTTACTAAAAAGAATCTTATTGTTCTTTGCTGAATCTGTATCAAACCAACTCTTACCTGATCGCGCGCACGTCTCGCAATAAATCATAGGAATTGGTGGACCCCAATATCGTTGCCTAGAGATCAGCCAGTCCCTCAGATGATAATTCGTGTAGCCATGCCCAATGCCTTTAGCTTCGAGAGACTCGATAGCATTGTGTTTGTTCTCAGGCATTACGAGTCCATCCCACTCGCCTGAGTTGATAAGAGTTCCCATACCTGTGTACGCGGACTTAGAGAGATCTGCATCTTTGCCGACGACGACTTGGATGATCGGCAACTCGTATTTGCGTGCGAATTCATAGTCACGCTCATCGTGTCCAGGCACGGCCATGATCGCGCCAGTGCCATAGCTCATTAAGACATAATCAGCAATCCAAACAGGTATCTGCTGATTATTGATTGGATTGATGGCATAGGCCCCACTAAAAACGCCGATCTTCTCTTTATCCGCATGTGGATCAGCTGTCTGGGCTCTGACTTTCGCAGCCTCTAAATAGTCTTTAACGCCTGGATTTGTCTCCCAGTTCTTAACAATTGGGTGATCTGGTGAGACGACGAGGAATGTTGCGCCATACAGCGTGTCAGGACGGGTCGTGAAGACAGTGAGATCTGACTCAGTGCCAACGACTCTGAAGCTGATACGTGCTCCCTCACTCTTGCCGATCCAGTTGTGCTGTGCAAGCTTAACTTTCTCAGTCCAGTCGATACGATTTAACCCTTCAAGTAACTGCTCGGCGTACTCGGTGATCCTAAACATCCATTGCTCCAAGTCACGCTTCTCAACCGTACTGCCGCAGCGTTCGCACTGGCCATCGATTACCTGTTCATCAGCTAAGACTGTTTTACACGACGGACACCAGTTCACTTGGACGTTG
>CAZRDR010000075.1:0-16313 GCA_964598995.1 uncultured Gammaproteobacteria bacterium
CCGGTCAATACTTCTCCACTCCCCTTTTGTTTCAAGTCCGATGGACACCGTTACCGAATCTGGGCTCGCAATAGCCTTAGCAGAACTCGGCGGTATTGGCATAATTCATCGAAATTTGACTGTCCCCGATCAAGCTGATGAGGTGGCTAAAGTAAAAGCTAAAGGCCTCCTTGTGGGTGCAGCAGTGGGCGCAAGTACAGGCTTTGAAGAGCGAGTTGAGGCACTCGTGAAAGCTGGAGTCGATGTCGTCGTCATCGATAGTGCGCATGGATTTGCTGATAATGTGATCGCGACACTGAAATATATAAAAGAGCACTTCCCGTCTCTTCAGGTTATCGCTGGCAGTATCGCAACGTATGATGGCGCCAAAGCACTCATCGAGGCTGGAGCTGACGCATTACGTGTTGGTATGGGACCAGGCGCGATCTGTACCACACGTGTTATCTCAGGTATGGGTGTACCACAGATCACGGCCCTGCAAGAGACAGTCCGGGCTGCTAAGCCACATGGTGTGCCAGTCATCGCAGATGGCGGCATTAAGTACTCTGGCGATATGGTCAAAGCTTTAGCCATAGGCTCAAGCACTGTTATGATGGGTTCATTTTTCGCTTCAGCTCTTGAGTCACCTGGAAAAGTTCATACCTTAACTCGTGCACAAGTTCCGCATCGTTTCCAGAGTATTTTGACTGATAAAGACGAGTATAAATTTAAAGAATATCGTGGTATGGGCTCAATTGGCGCCATGCAGCAAGGAGCGAAAATTAAGTCTGAGGACGAGTTCCACGGCAAAAGTTATTATAAAGACCGTGTACTGGTGGCTGAAGGCGTAGAAGGACTCGTTCCGGTTAAAGGAACAGTTAAAGAACTCGTTGACCAATCGTTAGGTGGGATTAAATCTGGTATGTACTATGTTGGTGCGAAGACAATTGGTGAATTATGGGAGAAAGCACGCTTTATCCAGATTACGCACGCATCACTTACTGAGTCTCATCCCCATGATATCCTCATTACCAACGCTGGGGAAAACTACTAAGAATTTGGTGTAATTATCCCAAGGACAATAAGTAAGCCGATCGTAATAAAGAACAGTCCGAGTAGAATCGCGGTCGATGAAACAAACTTCGCATCTTTATCTTGATGTTCAGTTTTTCTCCACGGTGCATGCAACCCGAAAGTATTAATTTTTTTAGTCTTAAGCCCTTTAAGACCTCTCCTTATAAGATCAAATGCAATAATAATAAGGATAACTCCAGCTACTTGAGTCATTTTTATTTATAAATATATATCTAAGCCTTCACCTTTAATAAAGGTACTCTCAAAAGCGGTTCGATTGCATCGCTCTAATTCCTCTTCAGTTAACATCTGCTTATCGAGTAAAAATTGGAATTCTTCACGAAGTTGGGCTTTCTCGATCATCTCCGGCCAATCAGTATTTATGGTAATTTTTACCTTATTTTCGATAAGCGTTCGCAGGATAAATTTTAATTCATCTTCATTTTCAACAGCTTCAGTCACGATATTTGAAAGCGGACAGATCTCAAGGACGATATCGCGTCTGACTAATTCTTGCATGAGCTCTTTATCATAAGCGGCATGAATGCCGTGGCCAATACGGGAAGGCTTAATTGACTCGATACACTCCCACATGTCATTGGCTTCTTTTACTTCTCCACTGTGAGCCGTTACTTTAAGACCAGCTTGTTTGGCTTTCTCGACAAGACCAGCATAATCTTTATAATGAAAGGACTCAGTAGCAGGTCCGGCAAAATCAATTCCCACCACTCCCCTTCTATGATACTTAATCGCTTTCTCAACGATAATCTCATTCATCTCGTACGAGAATTCACGTGCAAGAATAAAAATGAGTCCAGCTGAGAGCTTGGGATACTCCAAAAGCGCTCGTTCCATGCCGCGAAGCATAGCCATGACCATATGATCAAGATCAATCGTCCCACCATGGTTGTGTTTCATTGGGTTATTACGAAGTTCAATAACCGTTGTATTATTGGCTCGATATGCACCACTCATGATCTCATAGGTAGCGCGTTCAACAGCGAGGGTACCACTAGATAGCGGGTCTAAGATCGAGTGATAGATCTTATCGAAGTACTCATTTAAAGGCATTTTATTCTCAGGTGAGAGCCTGACGAAGTTTTTGAACTCATGATAGTCACGCTGCGGGAGTTTAAAGCCCTGGTCATGAGCTATCTGCCAATAAATTGCCGGATGAATTGAGGTACCAAGATGCGCATGGAGTTCGGCGAGTGGGAACTGCGGAAAAGATGATTGGGCCATTTAACCTTGATTCTACAAGTATAATTTCTTGTTGACAAGTCTCACGTATCACTCTAAACTCATTTGTGGCATGGCAACGCCCAAAACGACTAACTACTGGTCTCAATCTCGTACCCTCCATATTACCGATAGCCAATGGGGGGATACCGGCAAAGGTAAATTAGTCGACCTCGCAGCTCAGAACGCAGCAATCGTCGTCAAAACAAATGGCGGAGCGAATGCAGGGCACACCGTTACCAACGAATTTGGCGAATTCAAACTCCACCTCATCCCCGCTGGCTTTGCAAATCCGAAGACGCTCTGTATCGTTGGTACTGGCTGTGTCGTCGATCCATTAGAGTTTCTTAAAGAATACGTTGATATCACTTCCCGTGTCCCCCATCCTGCAAAATTCTTAATTTCTGATAAAGCGCATTTAGTAATGCCGTGGCACAAAGTATTAGACGGGTTAAGAGAAGCATCACGTGGTAAGGGTGCGATCGGAACGACAGGGCGCGGTATCGGGCCGACTTATGCAGATAGAGCGCTTAGACGAGGTTTTCGTGTTGGAGATATCCTTAAGAAAAATTTTCTTACAGAGTTTAAAGCAGAGCTCGCCTCTCAGGAACGCCTGATCAATTTCTTACGAAAAGAACAGGGGATTGAAGAAGCTTTTACTTTTGAGACAGAGCAAATCCTCAAAGATATGAAAAAAGTTAAGACAGTCCTCTCCCCTCTTATTGGCAACTCACTTGAGGTAATCCAAAAAGCGTATGCCCAAGGTCAGACCATCATTGGTGAAGCAGGCCAGGGAGCACTGTTAGATCTTGATCTCGGCGGCTATCCATACGTAACGTCAAGTCATCCAGGGGTGATAGGCTTTATGATCTCCACAGGCTTTAATCAGACGCAGGTAGATAGAGTCCTCGGCTCGACGAAAGCGTATCTCACGCGCGTTGGTAATGGGCCTATGCCGACAGAATTACTCGATAAAACAGGCGAGAAGCTGCGCGAAGTTGGTCATGAGTATGGTGCGACGACCGGTAGGCCGCGAAGGTGTGGTTGGTTTGATGCGGTTGCGACCAAATACGGCGCCCAGGAGACAGGGATTACAGAGCTAGCGCCTACCAAATTAGAGGTGCTCGATACCTTTAAAACTCTTAAAGTTTGTGTTGGCTATCAGGTTGAAGGGAAAAAGTATAACAGCGTGATAGATAGTGACCCTTCGTGGATGGAGAAAGCAACGCCTCTATATAAGACGCTGCCTGGCTGGCAGACAGATACGAGTAAAGTAAGAGCGTTTAAAGATCTTCCTAAGAATGCTAAAGAGTATATCCACACGCTAGAAAAACTCGTCGGACTTCCAATAAAAGTCATTTCAGTGGGGCCTGAGCGAGATGCGACTTTTTATCACGACTAAGCTTTACTCAGGTGATCGGTTCAGGTATACTAAATTATGATCGTAGTTATCGATTTTGGCTCACAGACGGCCAACCTCATTGAACGCCGCATCCGCGACTTTGGTGTCACGACGAAATTTTTACCTCCTGAAGAAGGTTTTGAGTTCATAAAGAAAGAAAAACCAACAGCAATTATTTTCTCAGGCGGTCCTTCCTCAGTTTATGACGAAGGCGCACCGACGATCGATCCTGAAATTTTCAAACTCGGTACCCCAATTCTTGGCATTTGTTATGGCATGCAGCTGATGATGCTACTGGATAACGGCAAAGTTATCTCAGGCAAGAAAGAATACGGTCCCTCACGCTTAACTGTCAAAAAGGATCATCCCCTTCTTAAAGGCTTGCCAGAAGAACTCACCGTCTGGATGAGTCATGGAGATGAAGTGATTGAGATTCCAGAGCATTTTGAGACTGTTGCCTCGACGACTACCGTTCCCTATTGCGTCGTCGTCGATGATACGGAGAGACTGTATGGCATGTTATTTCATCCCGAGGTCGAGCACACAGAGCATGGCGATCAGATCCTCAAAAATTTCGTCGAGATGGTCGGGGCCGAGGTTACTGAAAAAAAGATAGATATTGAAGAAATCATTGAGGGCATAAGACAAAGAGTAGGTAACTCAATCGTAATAGGCGCTGTATCAGGCGGAGTCGACTCGACAGTTGCAGCTGCCTTAACAGCTAAAGCTATTGGGCGACAGTTCTTTCCATTTCATGTCGATAATGGCCTGATGCGCATTGGAACTGTCGAGACAGTTAAGCAGATTTTCGATCATATCGGGGTTCCTGTCGATATCATTTCTTGTGAAGATGAGATGCTTGAACGGCTGAATGGGATAAGTGATCCTGAGGAAAAGCGAAAGATTATCGGTAAATTTTATATCGATATGTTCGAGCGCGAGATGGAAAAGCTCAAGTCACAAGGCTATGATGTTAAATTCCTCCTCCAAGGCACGATCTACTCAGATGTCATCGAGAGTAAAGGGACCAAACACGCGAGTAAAATTAAATCCCATCACAATGTAGGCGGACTGCCTGAGGATATGCAGCTAGAGCTCTTGGAGCCTCTCAGAACGTACTATAAAGACGAAGTACGCAGTATCGGTACTGAGTTAGGGTTGCCTGAGGAGTTCGTCTGGCAGCAGGTCTTCCCAGGACCTGGCTATGGCGTACGCATTAGAGGCGAGTTGACCAAAGTGCGACTCGAGCAGGAACGGATCGCGGATAAAATTGTTTTGGAAGAGATTGTTAAAGCCGGGCTATTTCGTAAGGTTTTCATGTCATTTGCAATTATGTCTGGCGCGGAGTCAACAGCGGTTAAAGGTGATGGGAGATTTTTCGGTGAAGTCGTCGCCGTTCGTGTCGTTGAGTCACGAGACGTCATGACTTCGAAGTGGGTTCACCTTCCTTATGAAGTGCTGCAGAGTATCTCAAGTCGAATCGTTAATGAAGTAGCTAATATCTCGCGCGTTGTCTACGATATCACCACCAAGCCTCCAGCCACGATGGAATGGGAGTAATTAAGCAGTGAGAATGTATTTCTTAATAACATCCACAAGGCCGTCTTCATCAACACTTGGCGCGATATAATCTGCAATTTCTTTCAACTCTGGGGCTGCATTGCCCATGGCTACTTTAAGACCACAAGCCATGAGTAAGGCAAAGTCGTTATAACTATCGCCAACTCCAATCATCTCGTCACGGGTGATACCTAAATGTTTTTCCAAGTGGTAAATGCCAACTCCCTTGGTGGCATCAACATGATTGATAAGCACACCAAATTTATCTGGGTCACTATGTTGGGTTTTGTGGTAAACGATATTTGGAATTATTGATAATTTTTTCATAAAATCGTCAATTTTCTTTGTTGGATATTTTTCCATAGTAAAAAACATGGGTGGAGAAAAATCCTCAGGAACTTCAGGTGGAACAGTATAATATTCGTGGACGAAAGGATCACCCTTAGCGAAAAACTCCATATCTTCCTGTCTAAAGAGTTCTACAATTTTTTTAGCATCTTCATGTGCGATGAGTTGCTCGTGAATAACTTTTTTTTGAGCGATATCGACGACTTGGGCTCCGTTATTAACAACGGCGAAACCCGAATGCATCTGTAGTTTCTCAAAAACTTTTTCTAAGAAAATAAACGACCTACCGGTGACCAGGCAAACGGTGACATGTTTTTGGGCTTGTTGGATAGCTTGGGCGACGTTATCTGTGGGAAGCGCAGAATAATCATAGCGAACCGTAGTCCCATCGACGTCAAGCATCAGAGCTTTATACTTCATGAGACAACAGTATATATTTTTCTATGACATGTGCAACCCCATCATCTTCAACTGTTGGCGCGATATAGTCTGCGATTTGTTTGAGGTCTTCATTAGCATTTCCCATAGCTACTTTAAGACCACAGGCCATGAAGAGAGGGAAGTCGTTATAGCCATCCCCTACCCCGACAATTTCGCGAGGATTGATATCCAGGATTTTTGCAGCTTCTAAAATGCCGTGTTGTTTGGTGGCTTGGGCGTGAGTAATGAGGAGGCCAAATTTATCACGGTCTTTGTGCGTCGTCTCCTGAATACTAATAGTTGGTGAATGATGGAGATGGTGAAGTATCTGATCTATTTGTCTCCTGGAGAATTTCTCATGAGTAAAAATGTTGTAGACATTGGTTGGTTCATAGCCTTCTTCAAACAAAAAGTCATTAAAGCCTTCATTGAGAAAGAAAGGAATACCTTCGTTGCGCAACAACTCGATGATGAGTGTAACATCTGTCTCAAGCATTGGCTGGTTGTAATACAGTTTTTTCGTCGTGATATCGACGACTTGCGCGCCGTTATTCACGATAGCGATGCCGTGGTTAATACTAAGTGATTTCAGAACAGGCTCAACGAATGCGAACGAGCGGCCTGTTGCCACACAGACTGTGATATGTTCGCGAGCTTTTGAGATTACTTGTTGGACTTTTTGGGATGGAAGTGCATTTTTATCATAAGGGACGAGTGTTCCGTCCACATCTAACATAATCGCTTTATAACTCATAAGGCAGTACTTATCTACTATACCAAAAAAATAAGAAAATTTCTGTAATCTAGATTGAATCTTGTAAGGAGTGATGCTTGAGGCCTGACGTGTTACAATAGGGTGAATTTCCTATGGATCAAGTTTCACAAATCAGAGACAAAATTGATATCGTTTCTTACCTTTCAGAGTTTATCACACTCAAAAAAGCTGGACGTAATTTTAAGGCTGTTTGTCCTTTCCATAACGAAAAATCCCCATCATTTATGGTTTCACCTGATAGGCAGGTGTGGCATTGCTTTGGTTGCGGCAAGGGCGGCGATATTTATACCTTTCTCATGGACTATGAGCGGGTTGAATTTCCAGAGGCGCTGCGAATTTTAGCCAAACGGGCTGGAATCGAGCTCGTCCAGTCGAAGTTTGACGCAGGAATTTCTTCGAAAAAAGAGCGATTATACGGACTGAATGCACTCGCTCGTGAATATTATCACTATCTACTTCTTAAGCATAAAGTTGGCGAGAACGCACGCAACTATCTCATAGGCCGTGGACTAACAGACAAAATCATCGAAACTTTCCAACTGGGGTTCGCTCCAGGTGTCGGCACAGCACTTTCGAATTATTTACTTAAGAAAAAAGGCTACACCCAAGAAGAGCTGGTAGATGCCGGACTTGCCTTTAGTCGTGGACGCGATAGCGTCGATTTCTTTCGGGGCAGGTTGATGTTTCCTCTTGTAGATCACCGGGATAATGTCGTTGGCTTTTCAGGTAGAGTCCTTGATAAGGACGCCAAAACCTCTAAATACATCAACACTCGTGAGACCCTCATCTATCACAAAGGTGAAGGGTTTTATGGATTAAATGTCACCAAAGACGCGATCCGCAAGGCTAATCAAGCAATACTCGTTGAGGGAGAATTTGATGTCATTTCCTCATTCCAAGAAGGAGTGAGTAATGTTGTTGCTGTGAAAGGCACCGCCTTAACTGAGATGCAGATCGGGCTTATCGGGCGCTATGCCCAAAAAATCAGTATTTGTTTTGATGGGGATAAGGCAGGGCAGGAAGCGATAAAGCGAAGTCTACCTTTAGTTGAAAAAAAAGGTCTGCAGGTGAGCGTGATACTCCTTCCTAACGGCAAAGATCCTGACGAGTCAATCAAGACAGATCCCATTGCATATAAGCAGGCAGTTAGAAAAGACGTCTCGGTGTATGACTATCTCTTCGATTCAGCTGTTAGTGAAGGGGATAAAAATACTGCTGAAGGCAAGAAAGCAATTGCCGATGCTTTTTTACCAATTATTTCGAGTATGAGTAATGAAATTATTAAAGAACATTACTTACGAAAGCTCAGTACGGTTTTAGAGACAACCTACGAGAGTATTTCAAAAGAGCTGTCTCGTATGCGTCAGGCAGAGAAGAGTCCCCAGGTAAAAGTACCGCCTCTCAAAGCTCCCAAGCAAACACGTGAGGAAATGCTTGAGGATTACCTTATTTCACTCATTGTCCAGTACCCAATGCCGAAGATTGCTCTCGATAAAGCCGTCGCAGTCCTCACCCCGTCAGTCTCACGCGAGAAAGCGTATCTTAAGATTTTGGATCATCTTCTCGCCTACTTCAAATCGACTGAGAATTTTGACCAAAACCGTTTTAGCGAATTACTCCCAACTGAGCTGCTTCATTCTTATAACAAGAGCATCCTCTTCCCTCTTCCGCCACTTGGCAGTGATGAGGCTCATTTGCATGAAGTCGAGAAGGTGGCCAGACAACTGCGTGATCTGTATGTGAAAGATCGGATCAAGACGATCAGTGAAGAATTAGTTGCTAAAGAAAAAGATGGCGAGGATTTGCCTGAGATCGTCAGTTTGAAAGAAGAGTACGCTCAGCTTCTCCACCTCTTAAAGCGAGCCAACTAAGGCTTTCAATTTACTAGAAAGTATGCTAGTATGGGGTTATGTTATAAAAGCCCGGAGGACCGTGGGCTTTATTTGCGTTGGAGGCATATGAATAAAACTACTTCGAACAAAACCACTATTCTAGACGACGTCGTAGCATCAGCTAAGAAGCGAGGCTATATTACTCAAGAAGAAATCTTAGGCATCTACGCTAAGCCTGAGGATCACATCGTAGAACTTGATTCACTCTATGACCGCTTGATGAAGCAGGATATTGATGTCTTTGAGAGTGTTTCACAGGAACAGGATGCCCAAAAGCCGATTGAGGACTTAGAAAAAGAGCTAGAAGCACTCACGATCATGACTGAAGGGACAGTCTCAGATCCTGTGCGCATGTACTTAAAAGAAATCGGCCGCATTCCACTTCTTAACTTTAACCAGGAGATCGAGTTAGCCAAGAGAGTTGAGGCTGGAGACGATGCTGCAAAACAAATGCTAATTAACTCTAACCTTCGTTTAGTCGTGTCTATTGCTAAAAAATATATCGGCCGTGGTCTGTCACTTCTAGATCTTATCCAGGAAGGTAATCAAGGCCTGATCCGTGCTGTTGAGAAATACGACTGGAGAAGAGGCTATAAATTTAGTACCTATGCTACCTGGTGGATCAGACAGTCTGTTACGCGTGCGATTGCTGACCAGGCACGTACGATTCGTATTCCGGTGCACATGGTCGAGAATATTAATCGCTTCTTAAGAGCGTCTCGTAAGCTGATGCAGGAATTAGGCCGTGAGCCTACCCCTGAAGAAGTAGCAGCAGTTCTAGGAATTGAGCCAGAAAAAGCTCTCGAGATCATTAAGATTTCGCAGAACCCTGCTTCACTTGAAGCGCCAGTTGGAGACGAAGAGGACTCAAGACTGGGAGACTTTATCCATGACACCTCAGCGCCAACACTTTTTGACTCTGCCTCACGTGAACTCTTAAAAGAGCAAGTTGATCAAGTGCTAGCGACTCTTTCTGATCGTGAGCGACGAGTTCTTGAAGAGCGATTTGGTCTTAAGGACGGTCGACCAAAGACACTTGAAGAGGTAGGTCGTATGTTTGCGGTCACTCGTGAGCGTATCCGTCAGATTGAGGCAAAAGCACTGCGCAAACTCCGCCATCCAAGTAGGGGCAACAAGCTCAAAGATTACCTCGGCTAAACCTTACACTCACAGCCTTTGCGCCTAAGAATTTCCATTTGTTCTTCAATGGTATGGACAAATTGATCTTGTTGTTCTAGATCAGTTGCTTTTGATGCATCCAAAGGTGTCCCATGTTTGTAAGCTCTTTTGGTCATCTCCCCAACGAGTGCTTCATGACGATTATAGAGAGCTTTGAGTCTGCCGACCCATCTTTTGGTCTCAGGGTGATTACGATAGCCGCCTTTATCGGTCGTTAAAATAGTCCAAAGGGCGTGGAGTTCACGGTGTTCACCAAGTAAATGCTGTCGACAGAGGAGTTCTGGTTTAATATCCCAAATTCGCATACTATTTATTAATCTTGCTTAATCTCCATATTCATTGATATTTGTTTAGTTTTCTTGAATCCACATGTTTGATAGAAATGAACGTATGTATCTTCAACGCTTATCGGAATATAGGTAGTACCAAGTGCTTGTAGTCTCGCGATAATTTCTTTAACCAGTTGTTGTCCAATGCCTTTTTTTCGATAAGCTTGGGAAACAACGACCTTTTGGAGGTAGCCTCGTCTACCATCGAATGAACCGAGAGCTGTACCAATAATTTTACCGTTATCTTCGATCAGAACACTCAAATTAGGATTTTTTGTTAGAAAGAGCTCGAAGCGTTTTTTGCTGTCCATCTCATTTACGAAGTAGTTATCTTGCCAAAAATCTATAAGCTTTTCATAGTCTATAAGTGATATTTCGCGGAGACTCATGTCGAAATTATATCAAAGCAGTCTTTACTTGACCCATGCCTCCTAAATTTTCTGCTTTCTTGAGAATTTGTATCAGAACAGACAGATCGATATCCTGGAGGGATTTAAATCTGATACAACTTTTACCAATATCAGCCTTGGGTAATTTGTCTTTGTAGGTATCAGCTAGATAGTTATCGCCTTCCATAGCACAGATATAAATTGAAATATAATTTTTTTGGCTTGCGAGCAAGACTAGCGACCAATCTCCCTCGCGTCCAGTCTTGTAACGGTAATGATACGTTCCGTATCCGATCATGCCTGAGATAATATGAGGCTTTAAGTTGGGAAGAGTTTTTTTAATAAGATTGTGTAGTGTCTCAATTTCTTGACGGCGAGGTTCTGCAATCATATTTATGTATTCATCAGGTGTCTTAGCACTGGTTGGTTTAAACATATTCATGAGGCAATTATAGCAAAGACAGAGTGATGAGGATCATTTTCCATTTATTCAAAAATGCTACTATCAATATATGCGGAAGTTACTGAATTGGAAGATCTTATTTATTCTTCTCAGCGCGAGCCTCTTGAGTGTGATCTGTATTTTCCCGTATATCATTACGCTCCAGGGTGAGTTGTTACGAAAAGCCGGAGTCTCAGTCCAAACACTTTTTATTGCACAATTTATCCAGTGTCTGATTCTTTTTTCAGTGTTAATTTTTTTCGGTCTTGTTTTGACTCAGAAAAATCAATTTCATCTCCCTGTTCTTGAAGCATTCGTAAATAAAAAAAAGGTTAAGCCAGTCGTCTCAAGTTTTCTGAGTAAGTCCATTATTCTGGGCATAGTTACAGCAATTGCTATTTATAGTCTTGATGGTTTGTTCACACTCCTTGGAACCCAAATTAATACCCACCACAATGCGGCTCCAGTCTGGCAAACGTTACTTGCTGCTTTTTATGGTGGGATCACTGAGGAAATCGTGATGCGACTATTTTTAATGTCGTTACTCGTTTGGCTAAGTACAAAAGTGATGCGGCGAAAAGAGCCAGCAGTGAGTGGAATTATCGTTGCTATTATGATAGCGGCAATAGTTTTCGGCCTTGGTCATCTGCCGATTACCGCAACTCTGACTAAAATTGATGCACTTGTCGTAGCGCGTGCCATCGTCCTGAATGGAATTGGGGGAATAGTTTTCGGCTGGCTGTTCTGGAAGAAAGGACTTGAGGCTGCGATGCTTGCTCACTTTACGACAGATATTTTCCTCCTGACGCTTTTACCACTAGTACTTCGTTAGTTGTTGTTATTGTGTATAACCTTAAAGGTAAGACTTGTTCTCTCATTGGTTGCTTCTTCTACTTTTATTCGTTCAAGTTTTATTTGATCAGTATTGATATTCTCAAGAAGTTTTAAGCCAGATCCTAAGAGAACTGGGATGATATCTATTTGTAATTCGTGACAAAGACCAGCGTTAAGGCACTGCTGGATAGTCTGGGCACCGATCACTTGAACATCTTTACCATTGGCAGCCTCTTTAGCCTGAGTAATAGCACTCTCGATACCATCGGTGACGAATGTAAAGCGTAATTTCCCATTACCTTCAGGATATTTCTCAGGCGGGGTATGTGTCAGGACAAAAATAGGAGTCTGGTATTCGTAGTCATCAGTAGCCCAGGTAAATGGATCAGCCATTTCATAGGTGTGTCGACCCATTACAACAGCCCCCGTATCCTCGATCATTTTCTTAAAAGACGGGACATCGTGCCACTCTGCGAAGTCCGGATAGAGTCCATCGACGGTGCCTTTTGCGTCATTAACGAAGCCATCAAGTGAGATGGTCATGCCGGCTATAACTTTTCCCATTGAGAAATTATAACAGACGGTAGAGAGGTTTCAGCGAATTGGAATACTTATTTTATTTTTTGTTCTAGCAATTTATAAAGCGTTAAACCTAGATAGGGAGCTAGCAAAAAGAATAAAAATTCTTCGATCGGTAAAATTCCGATAGCTATACCAATCGTTCCGTGGGGTGGGAACATCCAGAGGCCTTGGCTTACTGAGAAATAATCCCAAACAAGGCCTATGAAAAAGATAAAGAGGAAGTATGCTACAAAGTGTTTTTTAGTTTTAAATAATTGGAGTTTGAAGTATTTATGAAGAAAAAAACTAAGCAGGAAAAGTCCAAGAAGTACAGAAAGATAGAGAGGATTGCCCACTGATTTAGTATACCAAACTTTACCCTCAGGTTATTTATTTGGAGCAAATTCAATAATCCATTCAATACCGTATTTATCACGGAACATGCCGGCATATGAACCCCATGGACTATCTCCCATTGGTCCTTCTACTTCTCCGTCTTGAGAGAGTCCGTTAAATATTTTTTCTGCTTCTTCTTTACTTTCAGTAGTTACTAAAATTTTACTTCTATTCTCGCGCTCATTTACTCGGCCGAGAACCTCAGGAACATCATTGGCTATTAACAGCGTATCTTTGCCAATTGGGAGTGCGATATACATGATTTTTTCTTTCTCTTTTTCTGGCACAGGGAATTCGTCTGTCGCGATATCTTTGAAGCGAATTATTTTGGTAAATTCTCCACCGAAAACAGACTGATAAAAAGTAAATGCTTCTTCTGCATTACCGTTGAAGTTGATCCAAGGATGTGTCGTAGGCATAGGGTGAAAATTGCGATTAGTTTGGCTCCCCCGCTAGGATTCGAACCTAGAACCTTGAAGTTAACAGCTTCCTGCTCTACCGTTGAGCTACAGGGGAATGACTCCTCCTATATGTCAGAGTGTGCCTTATTGTATCATCTCATTTGAGAGAAATAAAGTACTGATTAGCCTTGCAGAGTCACTGCTCAGCGAGGTTAGACGAAGTGCATGCTACAATCAAAGACATGGAGATTCATTACGATAAGTTACATAAAAAGTTGACAATACGTGGAGCAACTGAATTTCCTAAAGAAGTGTTTAATTATGCTGATGAGCTCGAGATCCTCGATCTATCAAATGGCCACCTCACCACTCTCCCTGATCTTAGTAATTTTCGGAGGCTTCGAATAGCTTTCTTCGCACATAACGATTTTGAGGAGATCCCTGGTGCTCTTGCAACGTGTGAGAGTCTTGAAATGGTCGGGTTTAAGTCCTGCAAAATTAGCACCATAGCAGACGGTGTCTTGCCGGCAGGACTTCGAGGGTTAATAGTTACTGATAATCGATTACAACACCTTCCAGATTCGATTGGGAAGTACACACGGTTACAGAAATTAATGCTCGCTGGAAATCAGCTCAATGCATTACCTGATACTTTCGTTAACTTGACCAACCTTCAGCTCCTCAGGATGGCAAGTAACAATTTTTTAGATTTTCCCGATGTTGTTACTCACTTACCACAATTAGGCTGGTATTCTGATGCTGCAAATCCTTTACATCAGACTTTTCAGGGAGAATTCAAAGAGATTTCCTGGAATGATATCGTGTTAGGTGAAAAAATCGGCGAGAGTGCGAGTAATACTGTCTATAAAGCGATATTAAAAGACGAAGGGGAAGTTGCAGTGAAACTATATGGCAGCGACATTTCGACTGATGGCTTGCCTGAGGACGAGATGAACGCATGTCTCCTCGCAGGAGCTCATCCAAACATTATCGGAGGGCTTGGCAAGCTTATTGATGTACCTGATGGTAAATACGGCTTTGTCATGCCACTTATACCAGCAGATTATCAAACGCTTGGTGATAGGCCAGATTTCGTTACGTTAACCAGAGACGTCTTCGACAGTCACGAAACTTTTTCTTTGGAGTTTGTGACAAGAGTTCTTCAAGATGTTGCTGAGGCACTTTCGCATTGTCATCAGAAAGGAGTAATGCATGGAGATATCTATGCTCATAATATTTTGAGTAACCATAAGGGTGAGAGTAAATTAGGAGATTTTGGAGCTGCCTCTCTCTATCAGCCTGGTTCACAAGATGGAGCGCTGCGTGAACGCATAGATGTCGCTGGCTTTGGCTATTTAATAGAAGATCTCCTAACAAGGACTAAAGGTAAGGAAGAACCTTTCGCTAAGCTTAACGAACTGAAAGATATGTGTCTTAACCCAGAAATCACGAGGTGACCTCTCTTTACTGAAATGAGAGATACTCTCAATTATTGAGTTGAGTTAGCAGAGATCGTTATTTATAATTCAGTTATGAATTCATCAGTTACTACAGTTGACGAGTATATTAAGAATGCACCACACGAAAGAAAGCGAGTCTTAGAGGAGATAAGACGTGTTATTAAAGAGACTGCTCCTGAGGCAGAAGAAAAATTGAGTTATGGCATGCCGTATTATGGTTATAAAGGACGTCTCGTCTATTTCGCCTATGCCAAAAATCATTTAGGGCTCTATATCCCACCACCTATTATTGAACAGCATAAAGAAGATCTAAAGGGATATCAGACGTCCAAATCTGCTGTGCAGATACCTTACGGAAAAGCTCTCCCGGTTGCACTTATAAAAAACTTCTTAAAGCACGGATCGTTCATAATGAAGACCAATTAGCTAAGAAAGGAAAGAGATAATGCCTAAAATTGATGAGTGGTTCTTGGGATTTATTTTAGGGCCTCAAGCTAATAGTCTTAGGAAGGGAACTCTTACTAAGAAGGATAAGCAAGCCTATCAGGATTCACTTAAATATAGATTTATTTTTTCGACAGTCATTCTAATTGTTGCGCTGGTTTTGCTAGCAATAGCCTCTTTTAGAAAGTAGTTCCTCTTGCAAAACAAGATGAGAAGAGATATCTTACAGTTATGAAAAGAAGTCCAGTTGTTCACTTTGAAATGCCAGCGAAAGATCGCAAAAGAGTCTCGGAATTTTATAGTAAAGCTTTGGGATGGGAGATGCAGCAATTGGGGGAAGAGATGGGTAACTATGTAGTCGCACATACTGCCGAGACAGATGAAAATAATATGGTAAAGACGCCAGGTACAATCAATGGCGGGTTCTTTGACTACAAAGACGATGAGCTCAATCGTGCACCTCACCTTGTTATCTCAGTAGATGACTTAGAGGAAAGTATAAAGGCGATTAAAGAAAACGGTGGAATAATTGCTGGCGAGCCAATGGAAATTCCAGGGATTGGTCGTTATGTTAGTTTTAAAGATACTGAAGGAAATATCGTCGGCATTCTTCAGCCGAAAATGAGGTAGAAATATGACTAAATCATCATTTCTTAATGCACTTGCCGCTGCCGCTTATATTATTTTTGTCGGGTTAGTAATGAATTTTGCTTCAGAGCATTTCCCTAAAAAGGATAATTTCGTGACTCCAATGGCTGTTGTTTCATTATTCACCCTCTCAGCTGCGGTCATGGCATATATTTTTCTCTATCAGCCGTTGCAGCTGTTCTTAGGTAATAAAAAAGAGAAAGCGGTAAAACTTTTTCTCAATACTGTCTTTATCTTTGCGGGGATAACAGTTCTTTTCTTCCTCATCCTCCTCTCAGGTGTAATTAAATAGGTCTCTGTTATAATCCAGCTATGGATAAGCAGTTATTTAGTTCTTGGTTCGATCAACTCTGTGACATCTGGCAGAATAAAAAACCACAAGGAATCGTTGAGATTTGTGCAGATGAATTCAAATGGTATGAAACTCCTTTTAGTTAACCTTTCATTACTAAAGAACAGTTACCTAATGAGTGGCAGACAGTTCTAGATCAGGAGAATATTGAGCTATCGCATGAGTTAGTCGCTTTTAAAGATAATATAG
>CAZRDR010000076.1:0-9403 GCA_964598995.1 uncultured Gammaproteobacteria bacterium
CCATGTGGGTATCTAGGTGATCCAGTTAAAAACTGTAGTTGTAGCCCTTCACAAATTAGTCGGTATCAAAAGAAAATCTCAGGGCCGCTTCTTGACCGCATTGATATCCATTTAGAGGTTCCAGCGGTCAAAGTTGAGAAGTTAATCGAGCAAAAACCGAGTGATGCCGAAGACTCAGGAACGATTCGTCAGCGAGTCCAAGTTGCACGTGACAGACAGACATTACGCTTCAAAGGCTCGAAAATGACGAGTAACTCAGATCTCACGACGAAAAGTATTAAAGAATTTTGTCAGCTTTCAGATGACTGTCTCGCACTCCTTCAGACAGCAGTCAGCAAGCTCAATTTGTCAGGGCGTGCCTATAACCGAACAATCAAAGTTGCTCGAACGATTGCAGATCTAGCCGACTCAGAGGCGATTCTTCCAGAACATATTGCTGAAGCTTTGCAGTATAGGTCAAAACTCTCCTCAATTGTTTGACATTTACTAATCTACTTTCGTACCATAGTAACTCCCATGCGTAAACTCATCACGGTTATTGTATATTCACTTCTTCTACTCATTATCGGACGTAATTTAGCTTTCCTACCTGATTTCACATCACACCACGTGCCTGACAGTAGTGACCTTAAAAACAAAGTGCAGAAAGTAATAGCTGACAAAAAAGGTAATTACGCTGTAACCTATCTCGATCTGAAAACTGGCAAAACCTTCGGCATCAATGACACGATGATGCTGACGGCTGCCTCAGTCAATAAAGTTCCGATCATAGCCGTGCTGTATTATCTTGAAAATAAAGGTAAGATTGGCTTTAATGAGCAGATTACCCTCCAAGAAAATGATATCCAAGATTACGGTTCAGGCAGTATTCGGTACAATGGCGCCGGTCAGACCTACACCGTTAAAAGCCTCGCTAAATTAACTCTCAAAGAATCTGATAACACGGCAGCTCACATCCTAGCCAATAAGATCGGTATGGATGTCATTCAGTCAACTATTAATTCTTGGGGATTAACTCAGACGAGCATGATCGATAATCAGACCACGACCTCAGACATGGCCATTCTCTTTAAAATGATCTATGACAATAAGGTAACAACGCCTGCCAAGACGAAAGAGCTTCTGAATTTTATGACCGATACTGACATCGAAGATCGACTCCCTTCAAAGCTGCCAGACACAGCCCTCGTCCAGCACAAAACAGGCGATGGTGTTGGTTTTTTACACGATGTTGGAATCATCAAGAAGGATGATAATGACTTTTTTATCGGTATCCTCACCTCAGATACTGGCTCAGATGAGCAAACAACAAAAGAAACGATTGGGAGTATCGCAAAAACTATTTATGATTCATACTAAACTATGCGCTTATCCCGCTTGTACTTTCTCCTCCCACTCTCACTTCTCGTCCTAGGCTATTTTCACCACATCACCGCTTACAACCAAGACTTAGGCCGTCATCTTAAAACTGGTGAGATTATCCTTAAAACGTTTCATGTCCCAGCAACTAACCTTTTTTCCTATACTTATCCTGATTTCCCTTTTATTAACCACCACTGGGGAGCTGAGGTCCTATTCTTTATCACCCACGCTCTTTTAGGTGACCCAGGACTCTTTAGCCTCTCTCTCATCGTTATTGGCACTGCCTGTAGCATTGTCTTTTATCAAGCGCAGAAAAAAGCAACCATTATTCCCCTGATCATCACTTCACTCCTCTATTTACGAGTCCTTTTCGAACGAACGGATCTTCGCCCTGAATTATTGAGCTTCCTTTTCCTGAGCCTGATGATCACCATCCTTTATCACAATCGCGAAAAAGCAACTAAACTCATCTTTTTACTTCCTGTTATCGAACTTCTCTGGGCGAATACACATATTTACTTCCCCATAGGCATCCTCGTACTACTCCTTTTTCTTATCGATGCAGGAATTACAGAGCGAAAAAACCTCGTAAATATCCATACCAAAACGCTTCTTGGCATTTTTCTCGTGACTGGCCTCATGGCGCTCATTAACCCACACTTCATAACAGGCGCGCTCTATCCGCTGCGCGTTTTCCAGAATTATGGCTACACGATTGAGGAGAACCAGACACCTTTTTTCCTCCAGAGCCTTGGTTTTCATAAACCGTCCTTTCTCTATCTAGAGCTGGCTGTCATCCTCCTCTTTAGTTCTCTATTTATCAGTATTAAACGAAGTAGACCAATTGATTGGCTTCTTTCGGTCACCTTTGCAATTATTGCGCTCTCAGCTGTACGTAATTTCCCACTCTTTGTCTTTGCTACCTTTATTCCCTGTTCACTTGCCTTTAGTGATATTTTCGAACCAATTTTAAAAAAGATAAAAACTAAACCGCCAATTCTCTTCATGTCCCTTATTACTTGTATTGTTCTACTCTATGTCTGGCAAAGCCGAACTGTGCTGTCACTTACTACCTTTGGCTATGGCGTCGACAATGGAGCGAAGAATGCACTCGACTTCGTGGAGAGAAATCATGTTAAAGGCCCCATGTTTAATAATTTTGATATCGGTAGCTATATTGAAGCTCGGCTTTATCCTCAGGAACGCGTCTTTATCGATGGCCGACCAGAGGCATATCCAGCCTCCTTTATCCAAAATACCTACATTAAGATGCAACAAGATCCGGTACTCTTTGCCAAGATCTCAGAACAATATCATTTCAACACCATCATCTTTTCCCATACCGATCAAACGCCATGGGCTGATGCGTTCACCCCGAGTATCATCCGTAACCCTGACTGGATTCCCATTTACTTAGATCAAATGATGCTCATTTTGGTGAAGAATACTCCTGAAAATCAAGCTCTGATCAAGAAGTATGGTATGAATCTGGAGACTTACTCTTCCCCACTGCCTACTTCCGAACGTGAGCTCAGACAACTGGCACATTTTTACGCTGTAGCAAATTTACCTCAGCAATTAGAAGGGGCGCTCCTGAAGCTAAACAGCATCAATCCAACAGACTGCTCAGTCCTCGGTAACCTCGCGCAACTGTATACACAGCAGAACAATCCAAGTAGTCAGATCTACATTTCTCGCTATCAGATGAATTGTTTGAGGTAGTTAGAGGAGTGGCGGTTGATCGGCACTCGGTGGAGGCACGATCCCAAGGTGTTCGTAGGCATGACGGGTGGCAATTCTCCCTCGTGGCGAGCGCTGCAGAAAGCCTACCTGCAGCAGATATGGCTCGACCATATCCTCAAGTGTTCCGATATCCTCTGCAATTGTTGAAGCAATCGTCTCAATGCCGACTGGTCCACCGCTATGCTTTTCAATGATCGCTCTGAGGTATTTCATGTCGAGTGGATCAAGCCCTAAGCGATCAATTTCTAACATGCTGAGAGCCTGTGTAGTGACTTCTGGCGTAACTTTATCGTTATTATGCACCTGAGCAAAGTCTCGCACTCTTTTTAACAATTTAAGGGCAATACGCGGCGTCCCGCGTGCACGGATGGCGATCTCATGGATACTTGCCTTATCAATCGTGATATTCAGCTTCTCAGCAGCTTTTTTAATAATATCCCCCAACTCTTCTGGCGAATAAAAATTAAGCCTATGCACTACCCCAAACCGATCCCGAAGCGGGGCTGCTATAAGCCCCACCCGCGTTGTAGCCCCAACGATAGTGAATTGGGGCAAATCGAGTCTGAGCGTACGAGCAGATGGTCCCTTGCCTAAAATAATATCTAAGGCATAATCTTCCATTGCGGGATACAGAGTCTCTTCAACCAGCTTATTTAAGCGATGAATCTCATCGATAAAGAGGATATCCCCTTTCTCAAGATTAGTTAAAATTGAAGCAAGATCCCCAGCGCGTTCAATAGCCGGACCTGAGGTCACGCGGATATTACTCCCCATCTCCCGCGCGATAATATGAGATAGCGTCGTCTTACCAAGTCCAGGCGGGCCATACAGGAGAACATGCTCTAGTGCGTCACTTCGCTTTTTAGCTGCTTCAATAGCAATCTTAATCGACTTCTTAATCCCTTCCTGGCCATGGAATTCATCCCAGGTTGAAGCACGAAGAGACGTAAAAATCACTTCTTCTTCTGGAGACTTCTCTTCTAATTCTGATCGTACGAGTGTTGTATCCATACTACTTTCCTAGTGTTTTAAGTGCTTGACGGACTAAGTCCTCTGTTTTCAAATTATCACCTTTGATTTTTCCTACTGCCAGCTCTGCCTCCTGATGGCTATAGCCGAAAGCCTGGAGAGCGGTAATGGCTTCTTGATGCTCGGTACTCTCGCCTGTTGCAAGATCGAGGTCCTCAACGCCACCGAGCTTATTTTTAAGTTCAATAATAATCTTCTGGCCATTCTTCTTACCAAGACGCGGTACGGAGGTAAAGAACCCGACATCCCCTGTAATAACAGCATTAACGATGCTACTTCTATTCCCTACTGAAAAGACACCGAGAGCGGATTTACAACCTACTCCTGAGACACTGATCAACATTTCGAAGAGCTTGAGATCTTCACCGGTACTAAACCCATAGAGTTCCAAGGCGTCATCTCTGACATAGGTATGCGTATAGACCGTTACGAGATCTCCGACAGCATGCGTGGTAAGCAGACTATTCGGCACAAAGACTTTGTAGCCGACGCCATTGACATCAATAATTACAGCTGGTGCATTTTTAAGAGCGACGGTACCGCGGAGCATGCCTATCATAGAGGAAGTGAGGATCATTATAACACTACAAAGAAGCTATTTACTAATGAGTTTGCCGGTAAATGCGTGCGTGAGCGCGATCGCTAAGGCATCCGTCGTATCATCAAGGCGTGGCATTCTCTCAAGCTTAAGAATAACCTTGACCATCTGCCCGATCTGCTTCTTCTCAGCCTTACCATACCCCGTAACAGCCAGTTTTACCTGACCTGGATTATAGGCAGCAATCGACAGCTTGTGCTGCGCTGCAGCGAGTAAGACGACGCCTCTTGCCTGCCCTACCATAAAAGCTGTCGTGACATTTTTACTAAAGAACAGTTCCTCAATTGCTAAGACCTCTGGGTGCCAGGTAGTGATGATTTCAGTTAACCCGTCATAGACCTGCTTGATTCGCTGCTCTTCTGAGAGCTTCTGCTCTGTCTCGATACAACCAAACCCAACTATAACCTGCTTCGCACCTGAGGTATCAATAATCCCCCACCCGAGTCTTCCAAGCCCAGGATCAATCCCTAAAATTCGCATACACCACCTATACTAGCACACCTCATTTTAACCCTATAGTCTTGACAGCTCTTGCAATATGTGTTATACTTGCTTATCATGTAGTGCATAGATGTAACGCAAGTTATATCCTGTACTAATTCATTTTTATGAAGAATCCAACACTTTCTGCAACTCCTCGCACCGTCCTTGGCAAACAAGTTAAAAAGCTTCGCCGCGAAGGACAACTCCCCGCTAATGTCTATGGAAAAGGTCTTCCATCTGTTGCTATTCAATTAGACAGTAAAGCCTTTAAAGATATCTTCTCAGAAGTTGGAGAAACTGGTCTTATTGACCTTAAAGTCGATGGTAAAAGTCATCCAGTCCTGGTTAAAAACCTCCAGATGAACTACCAGTCTCAGACGCCTCTTCACGTTGATTTCTACCAAGTTAACTTAAAAGAAAAGGTTAAGGCTATGGTTCCACTTGTTCTTGTTGGTGAAGCAAAAGCTGTTACCGAGAACATTGGTACCCTTCTCCAGACCTTAAACGAGGTTGAGGTTGAGGCATTACCAGCAGAACTCCCTGAAAATATTGAGGTTAATATTGAGAACTTAGCCGCAGTTGATGATCAGATCTCAATTAGTGATCTGAAAGCTCCAGAAGGGGTTACGATCTTAACTGATGAAGGCCAAGTTGTAGCTAAAATTGCTGAAATCGTCGTTGAAGAAGAACCTGAACCTGTCGCTGAAGAAGGCGCTGAAGGTGAAGCTGCTGAGGGCGAAGGATCTGAAGCAACTGAATCTGAGTCTAGTGAAGAAAAACCTGAAGAATCTTCTGAAGAAAAGTCTGAGTAAAACTATAAACCTACTTGTCTCGCAAACTCTCTTCCCTCTTTGAAGTTCGGATCGATCGTAAATACCTCATTGAGATACGCTCTTGCTTTATCTTTATCCCCTAACTGATACGTAACCACCGCTAATTTAAACTCCGCATCTCGATAGCCTGGATGGCGACTTACCACATCAGCCCAATACTGCTGTTCTTTCTTAAGCTCTTCGCGTTGATTGCTCGCAGCATGGAGTGTCTGAATTCCCTCAAAAAGCTGGAAGCCCTTAAGCATAATACTGACCAAAAGGAAGGTCGAAATGAAGCTAAAACAGAAGATCTTCAGGTAGTAGACCTGCCTTTGAAGTGGGATTTCGGTAATAAATCGGAAATTATGCGGAAATTGAGACTTAGTAGACTCGGGCATAGGCTAGACAATAATACGTGAATTGTCGGGAAATGTCACCCTCAACAATTAGGCAGTTGGCCACTTCTCGATCATGATAGAGTCACTATGCCCAGGCATCTTCTGATAAATCTCCTCTGTTACAAATGGCATAAAAGGATGTAGAAGCTTTAAAAGGATAACGAAACTTGAACTAAGGACAACAAAAGCCTCTTTTTTTGTTCTTTCGTCCTGAGTTTGAATAATTTTCTTAACGTCCTCTATATAAATGTCAGCAAACTCATGCCAGATATAGTCATAAAGCCTCTCTGAGGCGAGATTGAATTGATATGTATCTATATATCTACTAATCTCTGCACTCAGCTTGGTCAGACTTGAAACAATTTTTTGACCATCAAATGAGTTTTTATAATCCTTTTTACTTAGTTCGCTAAGTGAAAGATGGCCATATTCAAGATCAGGGAACTGTGTCTTCTGGAATTCTAAAAATCTCGCCATGTTCCAGAGCTTATTGGTGAACTTACGCGCTGCGTCGAGCTTGGGATATGAAAGACTTTGATCATTCCCCGTTGCATTCCCATACACGAGAGCAAATCGAACGGCATCAGCTCCATACTGCTCGATTAATTCTAATGGATTCACCACGTTCCCCTTACTCTTACTCATCTTCTTGCCATAAGGATCATTGACGATACCATGGAAAAGAACATCTCGGAAAGGCACTTCTCCCGTGCGATAAAGACCAAGCATCACCATGCGTGAAACCCAAGCGCGAAGGATATCATATGCTGTCTCAAGAACTGCTGTTGGATAAAACTTCTCAAAATCTCCAGGCTTACTTGTTTGAAGGGTAACATAAGGCCACTGACCACTTGAGAACCACGTGTCAAAAGTATCAGAATCCTGAACCCATTCTCCACCTGTAGGGGCATCTCCGTCAGTCACGATCCACTCACCGGTCTTCGTATTCTTCCAGGCAGGAATTCGCATCCCCCAGACGATCTGACGGCTGATGTTCCAATCACGCAAATTCTCCAGCCACTGGAAGTAATGTGTTTCAAAATTTTTAGGATGGATCTTAATCTGACCGTCCTTTACTGCTTTAATTGCCTCTTTCTTAAGTGGCTCAACTTTAACAAACCATTGTTCAAGCGGTAATGGTTCAAGAACTGTTTTGCATTTATAACAGACTCCAACGCGATTAACATAGTTCTCATCTATCTTTTCAAGTAAGCCTTTCTGTTGCATCTCTTCAACTATGGCTGCTCGCGCCTGCTTGACATACAGCCCTGCAAATTTGCCTGCATGCTCATTCATTTTTCCGTCATAACCAATGACTTGCTTAAGGGGAAGATCATGCCGCTTCCCAATCTCAAAGTCGGTAAAGTCATGCGCAGGAGTAACTTTAACAACCCCAGTACCAAATTCTGGATCGACAGCCTCATCTGCAACCACTCTAATTTTCGCCTTGCCCAGCACTGTCTCGATCTCAATTTCTTTACCAATATACTGCTTGTAACGCTCATCATTGGGATTTACTGCTACTCCGGTATCACCAAATTTCGTCTCGGGACGAGTTGTCGCTAAGACAAGCGGTCCATATTTAATGTAATAAAGAGGACTATTCTTTTCTTCATGAACCACCTCAAGATCTGAAAATGAGGTCCCATCTTTCGTACAGTAATTAACGAGTTTATAAGAGCGATAGACTAACCCATCGTCATACATTTTCTTGAATGTTTTATAAACCAATTTTTGGATATCTGGATCAAGAGTAAACTTCTCCCGCGACCAATCAAGTGAGAAACCCAGTTTACGCAGCTGATTCTCAATCTTGCCACCTGACTCATGCACGAAATCCCAAATCAATTGATAGAGCTGCTCCTGGGTATAGTCAAACCTCGATTTACCATCAAGCTGCAGCTTTTTCTCAAACACAAACTGCGTTTCAATCCCTGCATGATCGGTCCCTGGAAGCCATAATGCTGCCTCTCCTTTCATACGATGGTACCGGATAAGAATATCCTCCACAGTAAACATCGCATGACCGAAATGCAGGTCGCCATTAGCATTTGGCGGAGGGAGAATAATACAGTATGGTTTCCCGTCTGGATTTACTTCTGGCTTGAAATAGCCTCTCTCTTCCCAGGTAGAATAGTGTTTATCCTCGACACTTTGATGATTGTAGACTTTATCCATAAGGTTAGTTGAGGCTAATTGTAGCAGATAATAAATCCTTCGGGAATAGTTAGGGAGATCTTCGGGAATTAACTGCGTTCAGTTAACATGTACCCACGAGTGCGGATTGTACGAATTTCATAAGGACTTAATTGTTTTTTGAGCTTACTGCGAACCCTGGCGACGAGGCGGTCAATTGACCAGTCTGACACGCCAAATTCCCGATACTCAGGCCAGACATTCTCGATAATGAGATCGCGTTCGCAGATCTCACCTAAATGTTCCTGCAGCAGCGTAAAGAGGAGATGTTCTTTTTTACTAAAGACTAACTCTTTGTCATTAGACTGAGGCTTATCCTCAATCATCCGCAGGACATAATCAGCAAAGAGTGGATTGAAAAGTGAGTACCCATCATCATCTTTTTTGACTAGGCCAGACTCAAAGACATAGGGAGCTGTTTTTTTCGCATCATCACCAATCTCATCCTTCTGCACCACATGGCCGACTACTTCTCGCTCTTTAGTCGACAGACTCTCCCACAGTTCTTCATTGAGAAGTGAGATACGCTCATCCTGAAGAAGATGTGAAGCTAAGTTACGAGAATCGTCTTCTTTATTCTGTCTTTCATGCAGAATAATAAGGGCTAATTGCAGATACTGAACATTGCCACCAACCAGTCGATAAAGCTCCGTCTCATCCTCAGCCGCAAGACTTAATTTATAGCGATGAATATAGCCCTTAGCAATTAAGCGCATATCCCCGAGGTTAGCCGGACGAACATACATGATCTGATAGAAAGCTGAGGCCTCTGATTTACTAAA
>CAZRDR010000077.1:0-4112 GCA_964598995.1 uncultured Gammaproteobacteria bacterium
ACTATCGATGGCATTATCCGTGCGACTAATATTTTGCTTGCAGGTAAAACAGTCGTCGTCGCTGGCTATGGCTGGTGCTCACGCGGTATTGCCTCACGCGCTCACGGTATGGGAGCGATAGTCATCGTAACTGAAGTTGATCCTATTAGAGCGCTTGAAGCAGCTATGGATGGCTTTAGCGTTATGCCTATGGCCAAAGCTGTCAAAGTCGGCGACGTCTTCGTCTCTGCAACTGGTGACAAACATGTCCTCTCGCTTGAACATATGAAAGCGATGAAAGATGGCGCTATCGTTGCCAACTCAGGACATTTTGACGTCGAAATCGATATGGCTGGACTTGAAAAAGAGAAGACTAAAAAACGTCGCATTCGCCATCAGCTCGATGAATACACGCTAAAAAGTGGCAAGAAGATCTATGTAGCCGGCGAAGGTCGTCTCGTCAACTTAGCTGCAGCTGAAGGACATCCAGCTGAGGTGATGGACATGAGTTTTGCAAACCAAGCTCTAGCTGCTGAATGGTTCAAGGATAATAAAGGCAAACTTGAGAATAAAGTCTATGTCTTACCGAAAAAGCTTGATATTCAGGTCGCATCACTGAAATTAAAGGCAATGGGAATTGAAATTGATAAACTCACCAAAGAACAAGAAAAATATCTTTCCTCCTGGGATGAAGGAACACAATAATTAATTTAGAAACTTAAACTCCCAGTTACCCCAATCCGGTAAATAATGTAGGCAATTATTAGAAGAACGATTCCTACGATCAGCGGCCAAAGAAATTCTGCGAGATATGTCACGGCTAAAATCACTAGTCCAACTACTACGACGATAAAAACAATTCTGATAATATTAGGATCGAACATACTGCTGACCTTATTCTTACCCTACTCTGAGTATTTGTCAATGGCATTAGTCACTTGCATAATTCCCTAGGTTTCTTTACTATCGCGAAATGGATGAACGTGAACCATATACGATAGTCCCTAAACCTCCTTTAGAAAAACCTGCAAGAAAAAGTCAATCTGAAATTTACGGCTTTCGTCCTCCTCAAGAAGATAGAACGTTTAATTACGCCACTGTTGAACTGCCTGACAAATATAAAAAGAATGTACTGGATGGATTACTTAAGCGAGCTTCCCAACTCTCCCCTCACCCACGCATTGTTGATCTCGGCTCAGGACCTGGTTATGCTGCTGAATATTTAACTGAACTCGGCGCTCAAGTCATTAGTATTGATGTCAATAAAGAAGCAATAGCTAAAGCCCCTTTAGGAGTAGTCGCATCAGCTACCTTGCTACCTCTTGCAGGAGGATCGGTAGATGCATTTCACTCCAAAGATATGCTGAGTCATATCCTTACTCCTATGAGACATCGACTATTTTCTGAAGTCTATAAAGCTCTTAAGCCTGGTGGAGAATTTCTTTTAACCGCAGCTGAGACTGCTTACCTCGAGCCTTTCCAATACCCAGTTCTTGAAGATGCGACTATCGCCCAGGCTATACGTGAAGGATTTACGCTCAAGAGTAGACGTGGCTTATTACTCCCACCTGCTAAAGACTGGTATTGGCGCAGCAGCCGTCCTCGCTTTGTATTAAGCCTGATTAAAGAGTAAATAATCTCGTAGCTCAGGAAACTCATGACTATGCAAATCCTCAAAGCAAAAATGCCCTTTATCATGGAACTCTTGGAATGTTGCTCCTACTAATTTCTCTCGCAGAATCTTCACTCCATCGGTTATCTCGTGACTATCATCTGTTGAATAAAATACTTTTAAGCCTTTTGTTCTCTGTAGTAGACTGGAGTCGATCTGGAAATCAAAAAAACCCGTGTCCAGCGTATGATCTGGATCTATCCACGGCGCCACTAGCGCGACTCTACCTACATTTATATTATTTTCACTCAAATATCTGATGAGAAATCCTGCACCACAGCTATGACCGATAAGCATAGTCTCTTCATGCAAGTCAAACTGTCTAAATACTTCTTCCCAATCCTCGTAGACTGGACGAAATGGTAAAGGCATCTCTGGTGTCTGGGCGAGGATATCCTTGAGGATTAGTTCATGCTGGAGCCATGGCAGCCAATGTTTATTTGAATTCGCTTCTCCGTCGACTTTATAGTGTTCTTCCCGATCCGGCATGCCATGAATAATAATTGCATTTTTCATTAGTCTTTAAGAAATGAAAGAATATCACTAAATTCTAGTGCGAAGTAATCTACCGAATGACTCTTAAAGTCATCTCTAATCCGAAGACCGCTTTCTAAAACTGCGATAAAATGAAGACCAGCTCCCTTTGCCGCAGCTGCATCCCCTACTGAGTCACCTACATAAACTGCTTCTTGCGGGGTAACCGAAAAGTCTTTGAGAATTTGTTTAAATACTCTTGGATCAGGTTTATGGTATTCAGAGTTGTCCATATGATAGATCTTCTCTACATAATTATTTATATGATGATTTTCATCAAGAAGATGCTCAACCTCCTGATACGTCCGTGAGGTTAGAATTGCTAAGCGTTTACCATCGCTTTTAAGCTTTACCAGTGTGGCAATATTTTCATCACTGATTCGATCAGCTTCACCATTTGCAAGCGCTTCAGAGAAATATTCTTTGTGTATCTGCATAAATTTGTCTGGATCCATACCAGGGATGCGTTCACGAATCGCTTCTTTGACTGGCTTACCCCAATTTTTCTGGTGGGCCTCCCGCGTCATAGGTGGAAAACCTAATTTTTCTGCTATTTTATTCTCTAAATAAAAAAATGCCTCCTCTGTCAGTGACAAAGTATCATCAAAGTCGAGAATTACTAACTTAATCATCAGAATGAATTCTAACAAATTGTACTAATTACTATTTGCACCCACGGTCTTGGTGAGTTGCACAATATTTTTTTAGATCCGCTAACTTCTGCATAGTGACTTTATCATCAGGAGTTCCTGGGAGATCTGAAGTACCATGGAGATAGAGTGAGTACTCGATCATCGCATTTTTATAATCATGTTTTGCTGCTACAAAATCCCCTACTATCAGATGAAATAGACTACTATAAATATAGATTGAACCATAATATTTCAGTTCAGTATAAAAAGGCTTATCTTCATATCGCTTCAGCCGACTCGTGATGATATTTTCCCCTACTTCATAAATCCTGGCGTAGTCCCCCTCAACTACTTTTTTCTTGGTGAGAAATGAGTTAAAGACTAACTCAAAAGCAAAAAAGCTAATGAGGGTCAGTCCGAGAAGACCATAGAGTACTTTTTCTCTTCTAGATTTCTTTGCAAGAGACAGCAAATAATCAAAACCTATCCCACAAAGTAATGCCATCACGGGAATGAGAACAACATAATAATGAATGTAGGAGACATTACCCGCAAGGAAATAAAGGATAGGTAAAAAGATCACATACATCGCTAGTAAACGATATTTTTTATTTTTTTTGAACGCTACATAAAGACCAGTTAATGCCAGGACTACACAAAACAAGGAGATGATCTGGACTAGAATGACGAGTGGATAAGTCTGTACAAATTCTGAATAACTTTTGCCTAATTCGAAATTAAAATTAAATGTAGTAAAGAGTTCAAAGGATCTGAGGAAGTTGAAATGATCAAGTGCGAACGTACCCGAATGCGTATGAGAAAACCGCTCACAGTCCATACAAAAAAGACCCGAAAAGAACTGATATTTAAAATATGGAATCGCTGGGATGAAACCGATAACAGTTCCGATAATCGCCTGAAGTTTTTTTAGTGATACTTTTTGAGAATAGGCATAGACTGCACTTATCCCAACAAAAAATATACATGATGCATGGATCTGCATGACTAATGCACCAAATAAAAATACCCAAAACGTAGCGTTCTTATCTTTAAGATAAATCAGCTGATGCAGGAAATAAAGAAATGGCAGAAGAAAAATGATAATAACATCCTGCTGCCAGATAATTCGTGAGAAAAGAATCGGCCATGGCGCTAGCGAGAGGAGTAGCGATGAGGTAACTGCGACAATCTGTGAATAAAACTTCCGAGCAAGAATGTAAAACCCCACAACTGCTACGACATTTATAACTGCTATCTCATGTGTGAGAAAACGAATCTCGAGATGAACAAGAGAC
>CAZRDR010000078.1:0-17066 GCA_964598995.1 uncultured Gammaproteobacteria bacterium
GGAATTCTTCTCTAGTCAAATCTTCTGTTCCATTTTCACTCTGGGCAAGTTCTTGAAGTTGTTTGATATACGATTTATGTTTTTTGTCAGAAATCTCATTAACCGTTTTTCCCCATGCTCCTCGTAATACACTTACAAACCAGCCATCCATAGTGGGTGAGAGAATACCTTTATAACGAGCAATTCTTAGTACTTTCGCTGCATCTGTATAGCTATCAAAAAGCCGTCCAGGTGAAGAGAGGTTATCATAAATCTGTTCATTAATAAGTTGATTATAGATTGTTGGATAGTCAGTATTATCCTCGAGGATTTGATTTATACGAGTAGGAAATATTACTTTTTCAGTTGGTTTGGTGTACGGCTCTACACTCTCAGGGTTCATACAGTTTAAATACTCGTGCGGTTGGCATCGATAATCTCGTCACTTTTACCCAAGATCTCTCTCCAGTTGCCGACATTCCCTAATATCTGAATGTAGGTTTGAGCCTCGCGAATCTTAAAGAGCCAGGTGAGAAAGAGATAAATTACTCCTCCTGCCAGACTTGAGATACCTGTCAGGATAATAAGATTGACGGTGTGCGTGGTATCGAAGACGAGCTTATCTAAAATCTTAATTGGGATATATAAGGCTATGCCAGTGAGAACGGTCGCGAAGAAAAATTTGGTCAGAGATAGGAAGAATGAAGCTCTTTCAAAGCCGCCAGTCTTACGATCAAGAAGGATGAAAAGGAGAATTAGCTGCAAGATATTAGCGATGGTGAAAGCGAAAGCGATACTCGGCAGACCCATGTGGTTCACAACTACTAATATATAGCCAACGATGAGGAGGAAAACCGTTGAGATAGCACTCGTTATGAGTGGGATAAAGGTATTATGAAGCGCGTAAAATGCTCGATAGAAAAGGACGATGAGTCCCTGAGCAAAGATTGAGATAGCAAGGATGGCCAGCGTCATCCCGGTGAGAACGGTAGCTGGCCAGTCAAATTTATCAGCTCCGTAGATGAGGCGAACAACCGGAATTCTTAGGACGAGTAAAAGTGCTGAGATAGGAAGAATAAGATAGAGCATCTGATTAAAACTCGTGATAAATGTCGCTTTAAAGTCTTCGATATTATCTTTTTCGCGGGCGAGAACAGGGAATGCAGCCTGAGAGATACTGTATGCGATGAGTGATACTGGCGCGAACATCAGTGTTTTGGCATAGTCAAAAAGTAAATGCATACGTCCAGGATCAGCCATAAAGGCGATGATAGCAGCGATAACTATCGTTCCAAATTGCTGGATACCAACCTGAATCGTTCGTGGCCACATCAGAGAAAATATTTTTTGAACGCCTTCGTGTTTGAAAAGAAGCCGTGAAGGTCTGAAGTGAAAACCGACACGCATCGCAACTGGTATTTGACAGATGATATAGATAACTGAGCCTAATATTGCCCCAAGTGGAGCTGAATAGATGCCGAATGTCGAGTGGAAAATAAGGATGCCTAAGATAATGCCAAGGTTATATAGTGCTTGGGCAAAACCTGGGATAAAAAAATGATTATATGACTGAAGAAGAGCGGTGAAGAAAGTACCAACGATAAACAACAGCTGACTGATGATAAGTAAGCGCATCATGTTCGCCATCATGTCCATCTGCGAAGGGGTGAAATTAGCCCCGAGATTAAAAAAACTCAGGAAGAAAGGAGCAAAGATAACGAGGATAAGCGAGAGAACACCGAAGGTGAGAATTCCCAGAAGAAGAAAGGTAGAGGCCATCGTATGACCGTCTTTTTCTTTATCCTTACTTATATAGTCGGTAAAAACGGGGATAAATGCGCTTGAGAATGCAGCCGCTATGACAAGCTGAAAAATCGTATCCGGAAGGATAGTAGAGTAGTTATAGACGCCCAGAGTACTTGAGGCGCCAAAGATAGAGACGAGGAGGCGGCTGCGGAAAAGGCCTAAGATCTGTGAAAAAATAACGGTTGCCATGAGGATATAGGCTGCGGAAATAATATTGGTCTGACGCTTTAGGAGAACTTCGAGGCCGCGTTTGAAAATATCACTCATAGATACTTAATTGTAGTGGGTTTTCACAGAATTGTCATTAGAGTTTTCAGGGTTGTTTAGACTTTTTCTTGAATACGGACTCATCGTTATACATCTTCATCGACTATAAAACTCTATAAGTGGTTTTTAAATACAGACTTCCTCCTGATTTTTCGCCTTTCATTCTGCGAAAAAGTCCAAGCAACCCTACCAAGGAAGTAGTACGGTCGAGCGTTGCGAAAGAGGCTAGAACATGGTACAATACCTATCTATGCCACTTCTTAAACACGCTAAGAAAAAGCAACGACAAGATATTAAAAGAGAGCTTGAGCACAAGAAGCTTAAGACTATCTATAAGCAGCTGATGAAAAAGGCTAAAGAGAATCCTTCTCAGGAGTCTGTTAGTGCTGCATTTAAAGCTATTGATAAAGCTGCAAAGTTGAACTTAATGCATGATAATAAAGCAGCTCGTCTTAAATCATCTATTGCTAAAGCAGCAAGTGGAACTCCTTTACAGCAAGCGCCAGCTCCTAAAAAGCACTTAACAAAAGCTGCACAAGCAAAAGCTAATAAGACGAAGAGTACTAAGTCAGATGCATCTGAAGCTGTCGCAAAGAAAGAGCAAGTTAAAGCTACTCCTAAAAAGAAATCCTCAGCTAAGAATAAATAAGCTCCGTTACTTCTAAATTGACCAGGTAGAGTAAACGCGATATAATCCCCGTATGATTGATATCAAGCTTATCCGCGAAAATCCACAAGCTATTGAGAAAGCATCCCTTGCTAAGAAAGTTACCGTTAACACGTCACATATTTTAGAAATTGATGATAAGTACCGCGAACTTTCTAAAGAAGTACAAGAACTCAGAGAGCAACGAAATAAAGTGGCGAAAGCTGCTTCGAATCCCAACCCAACTGAGCGCGCGAAAGCGATTGAAGAAGGCTCACAGTTAAAAGTCCAGCTCGAGCAAAAAGAGAATGCGATGAATGCTCTCAAAGAGGAACTTGATCTAGAGCTTCGTAAAATCCCAAATCCTATTAAGCCAGATGTCAAAGTGGGTAAAGATGACTCAGAGAACGAACCGATCAGAAAATACGGTGAGCCGCGAAAATTTACTTTTACTCCTAAAGATCATTTAGAGTTAGGCGAAGCCTTAGACATTATCGATGTTAAGCAGGCGGCACAGATCAGTGGTGCTCGTTTTAACTACCTCTTAGGTGATGGAGTGTTACTTGAGTCAGCGCTCAAACAATACGCGTTCGACACTCTCATTAAGGAAGGATTTATCCCAGTTACCCCTCCAGTTCTCATTAAGCATGAAGTCATGGATGCACTAGGCTACACAGCGATGGGTGAACAGGAAAATATCTTTGATCTTGATAAAGACGGACTTTATTTAGTCGGTACCGCCGAGCAATCGATTGTACCAATTCATATGAACGATGTGCTTAAAAAAGAAGATTTACCACGACGATATGTCGGCTATTCGGCATCATTTAGGCGTGAAGCCGGCAGTTACGGCAAAGATACTAAGGGCATTTTTAGAGTCCATCAGTTCAATAAAGTTGAGATGGTATCATTCGTCGCTGAGGGTGATGACGATCGTGAACATGAGTACATGTTAGGGCTTGAAGAGAAGTTCTTCCAGTCACTTGATATTCCTTATCAAGTTGTGGCTATCTGCTCAGGTGACTTAGGTTTTAATGCGGCGCGTAAATACGATATTGAGGCATGGATCCCATCACAGGAAAAATACCGTGAAGTAACCTCGACCTCAACCGTCACCGATTTCCAATCTCGTAGGCTCAACATGCGCTACCAAGATGGCGATCAGCGTAAATACTTAAATGTCCTTAACGGAACCGCATTCTCAATGAATCGTCCGATCATCGCTATCCTTGAAAATTATCAGCAGGAAGATGGGTCAGTTATCATTCCTGAAGTCCTGAGACCATATATGGGTAAGGATAAAATTACTCCACCAAAGATATAAAATTGTCTGTCACTCACTCCTCATTTGTGCTATAATTAGCCTCTATGCTCCCACTTCTAGGCAGGTTCTTCGATAGTAATGACCGCGAAATCACTCGTCTCCAAAGCGTAATCGATCAGATTAATAAATTAGAGGAAAAGACTTCCAAACTCAAAGATAGTGATTTTCCTAAAAAGACTGAAGATCTGAAAAAACGTGTAGCAAAAGGCGAAAAATTAGAGGATGTCCTCCCTGAAGCATTCGCACTCGTTAGAGAAGCTGCGAAACGAACTCTTGGCCTTCGCCACTATGATGTTCAGTTAATGGCAGCTACTGTTCTGTCTGAGGGAAAAATCGCTGAACAGAAAACAGGAGAAGGAAAGACGATGTCGGCTGTGCCTGCTCTTTACCTCAACGCTCTAACAGGCCGCAGTGTCCACCTCGTTACCGTTAATGATTACCTCGCTCGTCGTGACGCTGGCTGGATGGGACCTATTTTTAATCTTTTGGGTATGTCTGTTGCCTCGATGATCTCAGAGCAATCCTTTATTTTCGATCCTAAATTTAAGCAAGAAGGAGCTATCGATCCTCGTATCGCATCCCTTCGTCCAATTACTCGTAAAGAAGCCTATCAGGCAGATGTCCTGTACGGCATTAATTCAGAGTTCGGCTTTGATTACCTCAGAGACAACATGGTCCAGGAGCCAGACCAGTTAGTACAACGAGATTTCTACTTCGCGATCGTTGACGAGGTCGACTCTGTTCTTATCGATGAGGCACGTACTCCGCATATTATCTCAATGCCTGATGAAGCGCCAAGTAATAAATATTATGAGTATGCAAAATTAGTTGATAAATTAAGCTCAGATGTCGATTATCAAATCGATGAGAAGCTGCGAACAGCGCACTTAACCGATCATGGTATCGCAAAAATTGAAAAGTTATTTGGTCTTTCAAATATCTACGAGCAGGATTTCGATACTGTTTATCATATCGAAGCAGCACTAAAAGCTCGCACTCTTTTCCATCGTGAACAGGATTATATCGTCAAAGATGGCCAGGTAATTCTGGTTGATGAATTTACCGGACGACTCATGGAAGGCCGCAGACTCTCAGAAGGACTGCATCAAGCAATTGAGGCCAAAGAAGGCGTACCGATTCAGCGAGAGTCTAAGACATTAGCGACAGTATCACTTCAGAATTACTTCCGTATGTACGAAAAGCTCTCAGGTATGACAGGAACGGCTGTAACTGAAGCAGAAGAGTTCAATAAAATTTATAAATTAGAAGTAGTTGTGATCCCGACCCACAATACGATTCAACGTGAAGACCTCGTCGATGCAGTCTACAAGACAGGCCGCGCGAAATTATCCGCAGTCGTTAATGAAGTTGAGGAAGCGTATAAAAAAGGACAGCCAGTCCTGATCGGTACGACTTCGATTGAAAAAAATGAAATCATCTCAGAACTTTTGAAGCGACGTAAGATCAAGCACGAAGTTCTTAATGCTAAGAATCACACTCGAGAGGCACAAATCATCGCGCAAGCAGGTAAAAAAGGCGCAGTCACGGTTGCGACCAACATGGCAGGCCGCGGCGTTGACATCATCCTTGGGGGTGAGGTGCCAGCTGGAAAAGATGGCAAAAAGCTTTGGGAAAAAGCTCATAAAGAAGTACTCGAGTTAGGTGGTCTCTATGTCATTGGTACTGAGCGACATGAGTCTCGCCGTATTGATAACCAGCTCAGAGGTCGTTCTGGCCGTCAGGGAGATCCCGGAAAGTCTCAGTTCTTCGTCGCACTTGACGATGACATCATGAGACTTTTTGGCGGTGATCGTATCGCTTCGATGATGACTCGCTTTAACATGCCTGAGGATGTTCCGCTTACGCATTCACTCGTCTCGAAAGCGATCCAAAATGCCCAGATTAAAGTTGAAGGACATTACTTCGACAGTCGTAAATATGTCGTTGAGTATGACGATGTCTTAAATAAACAGCGCGAAATTATTTATAAGAGACGCCGACAGGTAGTTTTGGCTGATAAAACAAAAGATGATCTCAGACAGGAAATGATGGAACTGATCGATGCAGCAATTTCTGCACTGGTTATAGCTAATAGCGAGTCTGTCTCTTTTGAAGAATCTGAAAATACGAATGAGCGAATGATTAAAGAGTTCGTTACGATCGTACCTTTTGATGATCATTCACAATCGCACTTAGTCGAGCAGCTTAGACAGTATCACAGTAATGAGGAAAAGATAGAGTTCTTAACCAACGTCGCACATGAAGTCTATAAGAAGCGTGAGGAAGCAATGGGGAGTGAGATCATGCGCACTATGGAGAAATATGTCTCACTGCAGGTTATCGATAATCTGTGGATGGATCATCTTGATGCGATCGATAACCTCAGAGAAGGAGTCAGACTCCAGGCGCATGCTCAGAAAGATCCACTCGTCGAGTATAAAAATCAAGCTTTCAAAATGTTCGAGCAGTTAGTCTGGAATATCGACGATCAAGTCGTCCACCGAATATTCAAGATCCAAGTTCAGAGTCCATCGACAGAGCCTGGGCATGAGGGGCATATGCATGGGCCAATGCCTGTGAGTGTCGATCTTTCAGCTGCGACAGCCAATACTCCAGAGAGTGAAGTTAGTGAAGATGCCAAACCAAAGATGAAAAAGCAGCAACGAATGTCAGCAGCTCAGGCAGCTACTCCTGGGGAGGTAACAGCCTCACCTAAAAAACTCGGTCGCAATGATCCATGTTGGTGCGGTAGTGGTAAAAAATACAAAAAATGCCACTGGCCTCAATTAGGTTGATATAGCAATCTAAACTAGTATGAGAAGGTTATCCTTGGAGGGTGGTATCTACGGCTAGAGCTGAACGGATAATCTTTAATGTTATACAGTGTAATCTGCCTTTTTGACTCATCCATAAAAATTCTTATTTTTGAATGATATCCACTACAGTCAGTAACGTGTGGGTCTCTCGTTGCTTCATCATCAATACTAGATAGGTATTTAGGTACAAGACTTTTACATAAGTTGACGTCAGTATTGCTTATCGAATGATCTCCTGGAAGTATTTCAGGTGGTATACTTCCATTGTCGTTTTCGTAACTTATAATTCCATTTTTAATGGCTAAAATTTCTTTACTTATTTCAGGATTACGTCCATGAGAGTAAATGTAATTCTCAACTAAAAAGGAAATATTGAAGAATGAATTAATAATAATGAGGATTAACGTAATCCCTAAAGCAATTAAGAAATACTTGAGTATACTACTATTAGATTCTTGTGGGTTCCTGGATCTTGATTTTAGTTTAGCCATATTTCCATTGTGGGGTTGTTACATTTGAAAAGTCAAGCGTTGTGCTATTGAGCTTAACTTGTGAGGTAGCCTAATTGACTAGCAGTTCAAAAAATGCCACTATCCTAATTAACTTTTTTGGAACAATTCCGGCTTGAGTGTCGTTTTCGTCTTTCTAATTTTAGCTACAAAGAACCCTTCCATTTGGTCATCTGGTCTGACACGGGCCGTTTTTTTAACTTCTTGTTTAAACTGCTTTCCATTCCACTCAGTTAGGCCTGGTTGAAGTTTAAGGCCTGTCATCTGTATTTCTTCAAGTTCAATTGCATCGCCTTCTTTAGCTAAGATCCAGTCAATAACACCTTCATTTTCTTCAGGCGCGAGGGTGCAGGTAGAATAGACGATAGTTCCTCCGACTTTAGTGGCTGTAATCGCACTACGGAGGAGGTACTCCTGACGGTGTGATAATTCTTTGACCTTTTTAACTGACCAGTCTTTGTAACTATCAGGATCAAATGTTGAGATCCTTCCTTCCATGCTGCAAGGGGCGTCGACTAAGACTTTATCGAAATACTCAGGATATTTGCGCCAGAGTCTTTCACCTGGTTGGTTGAGGACAGTAGCATTGGTCACACCTTGCTGCTTGAGGTTATCTTTTAGTTTATAAATACGAGTCCGACTAATATCATTCGCTACGAGTTCACCAGAGTCATTCATTAACGTTGCGATTTGAGTCGTCTTACTGCCAGGAGCGGCCGCGATATCGAGAACTTTCTCAGAAGGTCGAGGATTAAGTACCAAAGCTGGAATCATACTTGAGAGACCCTGAATATAAAATTTGCCTTCCCGATATTCTGGAAGTGAGGTAAGATCAGTTTTGGCGCCCTCGTAGATGAAAGAATCTGGATACCACGGAACTGGAGTAACGCTTAGCTGTTTGGCTTTAAAAAGTTCTAAAACTTCAGAAGTCGATGCTTTCAGCGAATTTGCACGGAATGAGACAGGCTTGTCTGTCGTAAACGACTGTTTAACGGCTTTTAACTCCTCTGAAGAATACAATTTCTCTAGACGCTCTAGAAATTCTTGCGGCAATAAACTTATATCAGCCATGGGAGCATTATACTAAATCGCTTTTATTATGGGGATTTGTTTCGTATACTCTAAGTAATGAAGGTACTCTTAGCTTTTGCAACCTATTCAAGCGGGACTGATCTAGCCAGTCAGTTGGTCGCATCACTTATCTCGGAACAAAACATCGGAGTTGACCGTAAAAACATTAAAGAGGTTACGGCAGACAGCTTTGAGAACTACGATTATATAATCTTTGCCTCGCCAAGTTGGAGAACACGAAAAGGTGATGGGATGCCGCATGAATTCTTTCTCGATTTTATGGATCAGAATGAACATGCTGATTTTTCAGGCCATAAGTTCGCTATTTTCGGACTTGGTGACAAAGCCTACACTCATTTCGGCGGAGCAGTCGATGAGTTGACTAAGTTTGTAAAGTCACGCGGAGGCAATATCATTGGGGAGCCATTAAAAATTGATGGGTTTTATTTCGCGCAGCATGAGAATGAAGAACTATTGATTGAGTGGACCAAGAAATTGCTATCCCAAATCTCCTAATTTACTACTTTCTTACGCAATTTTATTTAAATCTTTAATAATCACAACTATAGTGCCTTTTATGGCTAATTTATATGATGATTCTTACTCAATTTTAGGAATTGATAGCGATCAGATTTCGACATTTTTAGAAGGGGTTGAGTATCCAGCTACCAAGCGGGAGATTCTTGATGTCGCATATGACAATGGAGCCCCTGATCATATTCTCGAATTTCTTAACTCGCTCACCGATCAAGAATATTTCGATGAAGTTGAGATCATTTCGACTCTTGAGAGCGTCCAATCCACCCTCGTCAGTTGACGGTAGTTCAAAAACGTGCGACCATGAATAGGTATGCCGTTTTTTAAGAATGCCAAGTCTCAACAAGTAACCCCTTATAAAAAACTTCATGCAAAATGGATTAAGCGTCACGCAACCCTTAAAGAAAAATTATTAACTACCCATCGAGACTCGCTTGATTGGCTGGCAGAGAATATGCCCGCCAAACATCATATCGCAGCTGGATCATTAAGCGGCTTGTTACTTCTTGCTCCGCCTCTCACACAGGCTTTACCGGCGACTACTTCAGCACAATCTCCTAAAGATACACCAATGGAACTACCTCCTAAAGCGTTTCTTCTGACTGAGTTGACTTCACTCGTGCCTAAAGAAGTCAGACAGTTAACTCCTGATGAAGAAACTACCATTACTGGTGTTTTATCAAAGCATTTAAATCTATCAGTTAAAGCAGAGCTTCAGGGGATCAGGCTTAATACGTCATATGGGTACATTGGTGCTGAACAGCATCTGATGCGTTATCCAGGCGATACGATTTATTCTCATTTTGAGACGCCAGAAGCAGCACAAAAGTTCGCTAAATCTGGTATGGCACCAGGCAGAGGAGCGTGGGGATACTTTGCTTACTCTGCTTCCGATATGACGCAGAAGGATATCGATCGTGAGAAATATTATATCGCTGTTCAAACCTTCCTTAGCCCAGGCTATGCTGATCACGTCAGAGAGTATAGTGAATTTTTTAAATACCGCAAAATGTTGGTAGTTAATCCCAATAATGGGAAGGCAATGGTGGTAGTCATAGGTGACTCGGGACCAGCCCAGTGGACCGGTAAGCAGCTTGGTGGTTCACCTGAGGTGATGTCGTATCTAGAACGAGTCGACGGAGCACAAAAAGGACCAGTGTTATATTTCTTTGTAGACGATCCGGGCGATAAGATCCCGCTTGGACCGATTGAGTTATAATAATTATATGGCAAAAAAACAATTCTATAGTGAAATAGTTGAGACAGATTCAGTAGTCGTAAAGCTGCATGAAGTCGGCCTGAGTGAGGAAGAGAAAGCTCATCTCGTTGCTCTTATGGACTCAAGTCTGCATCATGTTATCCTCGATGCGATCCTTACAGAACTGAGTCCTCATGATAAGAAGCTATTTCTTGAAGAATTGGCTCATGACGATCATGAAGCTATCTGGAAGTTTTTGCGAGGTCGCATCACAGGAATTGAAGATAAAATCCAAAAAGCAGCTGACGATTTAAAGAAAGAGTTGCACGAAGATATTAAAGAGGTACATACTAAATAAGATGACCAAAGCTGTTCTTTACTTAACTGAAAACAAACTTCTCGTCCAGACAGAGAAAAAAGTCTTAGGAGTTTTGGATCTGTCTGATTTTATTGAGAAGGGGAAAGTGAAAGATGAGGCTGCTTTTACTCTTTTCCTCAAAGAGAAATTCGATATCCTAGCTAAAAAAGTTGATCAAGGGATTATCGTGCTTGGGTTGGGACTTCTTCAGCAAAAAGCTTTTGAGAAAGATGATGATGTCGAGGATGGTAAAAAGGAATTTTTGAAAGAGGTTGACATCCCTGAAGAGAATATCCAACAAAAAGTCATCGAGACCCCTGCCAAAACATATCTTCTTGTTACTGACAAAACATATTATGGTATTTTTTATCACGTTGCCCGCGATGCTGGCATTGAGATACCTGCGGTACTACCTCTCTCGTTATTTAGTGATGGTGAGCAAAGTGAATTAAATAAAGATGAAGTAAAGACTATTCTTGAGAAAGAGCAGTTATATGAGGCAGGTAATTTTTTGGACGAAAAAGACTTTGTATCTCCTCCAAGTGATGATGCTCCAAAGAAAGAAAAGATCGATTTCTCAGAACCTGTCGAAGAGGTAGCCTCTAAAGATGAAACTTCAGATACTAAACTTCCTCCTTATGAGACGGTCACTATCTGGAATAAGTCGCGGTTATTACTCATTTTAGGCTTTCTTGTTGTCCTCACTGTGTTAATGGGAGCTCTTATTTATATGCAGCAGACGCATCAAGGACTTACGCTTCTGTCAAAACCTACTCCTACCCCAACTGAGGCTCCGACTCCGACGCCAACTCCACAAGAAGTCTCGAAAGCAGATCTGACGGTCGAAGTACAGAATGGCACAGGTACCCCTGGCCAAGCAGCTAAAGCAAAGGGTTTAATGGAAGGACTCGAATACACGAAAGTAACTACTGCAAATGCTGATTCAACTACTCATGATACAACAGAAGTAGTTTTCTCAAGTAAAGTGAGCGAGTCACAGCAAAAAGAAATAAAGAGTCTGCTGCTTAAATCATTTAAGGTCGTTACCACTAAAGTCGATCCATCGGCTGCTACTGATATCGTGATCACCACAGGTACCGAAAAATAAATCCTCATTCCTATTTCTTACATATTCTACGTGTACTTATTACTCTCAGACTTTATAGTGTGGTAGTACAATTAAAAAACGAATATCAATAGAGATAAAATTTCGGGCAGGGTAGTTTTATCTCTATACATGAATTCTAGGCAAATTCATCGATGTTCAACGATTATGGGTAACCACAAGAAAAGCCTCCGCTACGCGGAGGCTTTTTTCTGTTATTGATTTACTACCATCTAAAAACCCCACTGAGTGGGGTTTTTAGTATTTATGTCAGTCCACTCTTATTGGTGATTGGTGTAACTAACACATTGACCTTGGTTCTTAAACGGCTGACCGTTCGAATCAGTAAGATTCTTGTAGCCACCATCTTTACAGTCATCCTTAGTCTTTGGAGTAGCATATTGCTCAAAGTCATACGTAGTACCGTTGAAGGTTACCCCATCGGTTTCTACATCATAACTTGGGTTATTACTACCGATATTGACGCCAAATCCTACCACAACTGCATCTGGACATGCGGCTTTAAGGCCAGCAAGTGTATAGAATGGAGCACCACCTCCACCAGCAACTACGGTACAAGTACCATCAGAGAATGATTTGCTAGACCACATTTGACCTGCTGCAACATCCCATGTCTGCCATGTATTAGGTACGACTGTACCGTTCTCATATGGCTCATAGACGAAGGTTGTAAAGCCTCCAGTAGCGGTTCCATTCAAATCAACTGCTAGTTGATAAGAAGCATCTCCACCTACGAAAGATGCACTATTTTGTTTTGTTGAGTAGCCAAGAGAATTTACATCTGCAAGTGGGGTAGAGTCCGCATGCATATACTGTGCCTTGGCTGTCGTTGTACTATCAGTTGTTAACTGGAGTGCACCAGTTGGGTATGGAGAAGTAGGATCGCTAACAAAGTTAACTGCTCCTCCTGGACGTGTATCTGCTGTTGACCATCCTTGAGTATTCGTTGGTGTAACTACAATTGTTGAAGCTGCTAATGCAGGCGTTGCTAATGCAACTGCTGCGACAGCAAGTGTTGAGACACCAACTGTTACTTTTTGTAAAAGATTATTCATTATTTCACCCCCTTTCTTTATAAGAATAAAAAAACCGGTTATTCCCGGTTAGTACTTAAAGGTTTCCCTGGCGGTTTCCGCAGAGAGCACTATTATTTAATCCAGTTTGTTGTCCATTTGCACCGCCTGCAAAATTATTGTCTTTACCGAATGCTCCAAAGGCTCCTGATCCTGCGCCTGTGCCACATTGAGCGCCAGCAGCAGCTGCATGTCCACAGCCATTACTTGATGCTCCACAGTAATCATTGGCTGCAAATGTCGGGAGTGCTGCTGTTGAGAGCATCACTACAGCAGATCCTGCTGCGAGAGCTAGTTTTATCTTATTCATAGAAATCACCCCCTTTCGGAAAGAGAATACCTGTTATGAAGAGTTCTGAGTAAGCGTGGAAATGGTATGAGGAAGGCAAGTACCATGTCTAGAAACACAAGATTACACCAAAAATATAAGATTCGCACCATTATAGTGTAAAGGATATGTAAGAAAATTGACACTAATTGGACAACCCTTCTGTGAAAAATCGTCAAGCTCCTTACACTCCACAAGAGTATAATTAAGCCTATAATATGGAACATGTGCATATTTCACCAGTTGAAGCAGCCAGTTTTCGTTCTTCCCGTCTAGCTGAGGTTCCTCGTTCCGAGGCTCCTGCAATATCTGCAGGAGTAACTGCTCCACAGATAACTCCCCATGAAGGGAATGTTTACCAGTTCCCAACTGCAGTTCCTGATGTCCAGCCTCAACCTGGTCCACGCGTTGAATCAAGAATTATTAAGAAAGTAAATGGGAGAGATGTACGCGTTATGGTCGATGTAAGACCAGATGGAACTACTGTTTTTGATCACCAACCTCAACCTGTTGAGCTGTATGATGTGATGATGCAAAAAATTGCACCAAGCAATGATGCACGTATGTTACCAGGATATGAATACCCTGCTACAGTTCTGCCGAGTGAAGTTGGGATTTATCATGTGGCTGAGGATGCAATAGGAAATAAACGTGTACTCGCTGAGGTATATCTCCAAGGAGATCATTATCGAAATGGAGTAGGGGAACGAGTTCCTGGTGAAAAGACATGGACTAAACGTGTAAAGGGGTACGATGATAAGGGAAACACTATTTATGAGGATGAGACTCGTGCGCTAGTCGCATTTAGCACGACTCCTTTCAAGCCAGGTATAGTAAAGGGGCATCTTCTTCGACGTGGCAGTATGAATGGAGAGTACGATGCCGCGAACAGGCTCTATAAACGAGTTACGCAGGATAAAGATCATATGGAGGCAATGGCTAAAATTAGAGAAGATGTTGAAGCACATCGAGCAGCACAGCAGCAGCAGATGCTTAAAGACGCTCAAAATCAAGAAGCATTGAACTAATATGTCAGTTGTTGAAGCAAATTTATATAATCAACCAGAAGTAAGTCCGCATCAGTTAGTAGTAATTGGTGGAGGTGAAAAACTCATAGTTCCTGATATCAAATCTAATGAGGCCTTAGCAGAGATCATGGATCCGGAGCGAGCTTCCTATCGTATGGAGCTACGGCAAAAAGCGTTGGAGGTTCATCCAACAGGTATGCCTGTTGATATTGGACAGCGTGCTGCTTATTTAGCTGCCACTGGTCAAGAGGTCAGAGCCCTTTTCCCTGATAGATCAGATATTCGTCTTAAAAATGCTCAGTGGAAAGCAATTGAGGAACTCGCGAAGTATGATACACGCGTTAAGTCTGGGAGTTATGATTATGATGATGGATTGAGAAAGACACTCCATGATGGGATAGGGAGTGGATTTCCAGATGTCAGAAGTGTATTAGATAATGCTGGTATTTTCTTCAGAGATCGGGATGCGGTCATGGAACGGATGTATACAGAATTCCCTTATTTCCCAGATGTGCTCGCGGCTGCACAGGCTGATCGAGGATTTGGCGATGAAGAAAGAGGCTCACTCGACCGTCTTTATACTGAAAATCGTATCGCGTCTATGTATACAGACTTATCTCTTATCGCACAGCGTGCTGATCCAAGACATGAATTACCAGTATTCCAGAGAGTATATAGTGCTAAGTTAGGTGGAGTAATAGATGGGGCAGGGAATCGAAGTGAAGGGAAGATTGATAGAGCACTACGACATTACTCGCAGCTTGGTTCATACTCACTTCCAGGAATATAATTTCATTATTTTCTGACGAAAAGAATCGCATTAGGGATATTACGTCCAGGGCCTAATTTGTACCCTCCATACCACAGCGCTGTTGAGCCGCCTTCATCCAGATTCATCGCATTTTCCATGCCTAAAGCCTTGAGAGTTCGAGCAGATTCACCCATCGTGGCGTTATAGACGAATCCGATGTAGACAGTATTGCCTTTATTCGCCACAAAACCTCTCGGACCACGACTATTAAATTTGGGATCAGAGCTATCAGAGTAGACGATACTTCCTCCTGAGATAAGTAACGGATAGTTTGATAGGACTCCATCGACACTGGTATCTCGCCCCCACTGGAGCGCCTGACTCACGAACCGCACAGAGCCACTTTGGAAAATAACTGCAGGGTTAGTACTGTAGACGTTGTTATCGCTATTAAAATAATGCTTATCCTTGTTCATCACTAACAGGTCAAATGAGCCCGTCTTACCAGCACAGCTGGGGTATTCCTGAGGACAGAAATATGAGCCGTTGATACCTGCGAACGCACCGTTGCGTGCGACATAATCTCCAAGAGAGAGGACTGGACAGTTATCGTGACAATCACTACTTGAGGCAGTATCGACGATGACCCGAGTTGAGCCAATATCGGCTGAGATGATAGCGACAGTAAATTCGCCTACGTCTGTTGTTACTTTTTGAGTACTAAAGCCGCTGCTTGGCGGTGTATTACTCGCTGGAGTATTTACACTTACTGGAGCTGCGGCTGCGATTGCGGTCTGAGCTTTTGCCTGATCAGAAGCGATTTGTTTGTTAAGGTTCGTTAGAGTCGACGAAGCTGAGGAGTAATTCTTATCAGATAAATAAGAGAGGGCTTGGACGAGAGCCTTATCATAACTATCAGTTTTTTGTTTTTGGGCTTTGAGATCCTGGATGGTTTCGTAGGCTTTAACGGTGTCTTTATAGGTAGACTCGATGTCTTTAATATTTTTCTGTAAGTCCTCGTTGCGTTTGTATTGATCCTGATTTTTGAGAGCTGTGAGTTCTTTTTGCGTTGCAATAAGTTGTTTTTGATAAACACTCGCATTATCTGCGAGAGCTTTAGTTTGGGATCGACTCTGCATGAGGTTGAAGAAGAAAAGCACAGTTATAATTCCAGCGAGAGCCGAAGGGATGACAAAGGCATACGAACGATATTTTTTCAACAACAGGGTAACAGGCATTAGGGAGATGATAACAGGTACCTCTCAAAAACTTCAAGCGCGGCAGCTAAAGAACATAAGATTTAAACTTATCAATATTTGGCTTATCCGGGCCTTTTTTATCAAGTCCTGGGACTTCTAAAATCATTGGTATGTCTTTGGTGAGTGGACTATTTTCTAACAATTTAAATTCTTCTTCAGGAATTTGCCCAACACCTAAATTCTCATGTCGATCACGAAATGACCCGAGAGGATCTTTACTGTCATTTATTTGAAATACCTCTAATTTATCCATACCAACTTTTTGATCAAACTCTTCAAAGTATTTTTCAAATTTTTCACTCGTTGATAAATCATAACCAGCTCCCCAGAGATGGCAGGTATCGAGACAGACTTTCACTCGGGGATGGTTAAGGGTCTTTACGATAAATCCAAGTTCCTCGAGTGACCAATTTAATTTTCTATTACCAGCATTCTCGATAATGAAGTAGGTCCCTTCTGGCGTATTATCTAAAACTTGCTGTACATTGTTAAAAACGATGTCGTATTGTTCTTTTGTTGGTTTTTCTTCTTGTTTGAATGACCCGAGATGAATAATAGAGCCAACTACCTGCATTTTTTTAGCTAACGTTAGTTCATCGATGAGCGTTTTAATCGATGCTTTGCCGATACGATCATTATCTGCAAAATTGACTAAATATGAGTCATGGAAATAAATTGGATCGATGCCGTATTTAGTTTTCTCAGTCAAAAATGTTTGGATTTGCTCGTTAGTTACAGGCTGCACGCCCCAGTTACGTGGAGAGGAGGAAAAAATCTGAAGAGAGTTGCCACCGATTTCTTGTGTCTTGGTGATCGCGTTATGATATCCACCAGCAATTGATAAATGTCCACCGACACGAAGAGGCATATTAGTGATCTTTTTTATACCTTTCTTCTATCTTATTCAACTTATCGTTTATCGCTCTTTCGAGATCTACACCCGCAGCATTAGCTAACTGGATCGTCGTGATAATGACATCAGCGAATTCT
>CAZRDR010000079.1:0-19530 GCA_964598995.1 uncultured Gammaproteobacteria bacterium
TCATGCCTTATCCTTGGCCTAATAAAGACGGAAATATTTAATGACTCCACACCAACTTAAGCAACAGGAAGTTATTAGTGAGATGGACCGACAAGCGCGTCATAACGCGCTTAATTTCAGCTCGGTCGCACCTGTTGAGGATTACGAACAGGATGATCGTATTGGATTTACCTCTCTGCACATTCCAAATCCAGCATTTGTTAAGGCAATTCAAAAACAGGTGTTAGAACCGCTGAAGAAGATCGAACCTGATTATTTGTACTATTCAGATAATATGTTTCATTTCACGATAAAAGGAGTACGAGTTATTAATAAACCACCACATTTCAATGAGGAAGATATCTCAGTAGCTAAAGATGTTTTTTCTCACGTAGTCCCTCTGCACAATAAATTTAATGTCTATTTTTATAAATTAATTGTTTTTCCTGCCAATCTTTCGTTAATTGGCACGACAGATCCAGAATTTGATGATTTGTTCTTGGATCTCGATCGAGATCTCAAATTGGCTGGTGTTCCCGATGATAAGCATTACCTCAACTCGAAATATTTTTTCTGCACACTATCTCTTTGTCGTTTTAACTCAGATCCATCAAGAGAATTTATGGATAAAGTAAGGGAGATTGAGAAAGGGCTTAAATTTAATCCTTATACCGTTGACTCAGTTACTTTAGTTACTTGTAACGCAGTTTTTAAAAAGAGGACTATCATAGGTGAATGGCAATTAGCTGATAGTAATGACAACACTTAACGAGCTTAAAAGCTTAGCATTAACAAATTCCCTTTTTCCTAAGACGTCTCTCAAAGAAGCTGTTGATAGATTGGGATTTGTCCAGATAGACCCTATTCGTTCACCAGCACCAGCTCAGGATCTCATCTTGCGTCAGCGAGTGAAGAACTATCGAGTTGGTGATATCGACGCATCCTATCAAGAGCTTCTACTTGAGGAAGATCATCTATATGCACATGGATATATCGTTAAAGAGTTATGGAGATTACTCCACCCGCGCAAAGCAAAGCTAACAGCTTTTGACAAAGATGTATTGAAGATTGTAGCCAGTCTGCCTGAAGTGGATGATAAGCGATTAGGTGATTATTTTACTGATAAGAAGGTCGTGAACTGGTGGGGAGGGTATTCACAGGCAACTAATTTTTCACTCAACAGGCTTCACTACTATGGTCTCATACGAGTGGTTAGACGACAAAAAGGGAAGCGAGTTTACCAAGCATTCACGTTAGAAGATCAGCAACTTTCGCTTGAGGAGAGGCTATCTATACTAATCCTCGCCATAGTGAAGATCCATCAGCCGATCTCACAGAAATTGCTTAATGAAGCGCTCCATCGGATCCGAGAGCATTTCGGCAAAACCCAGAAAATTATTGATCGACTAGTCTCTACAGAAAAGCTTGGAAAATGTACTATCGAAAGTCAGACGTATTATTGGTCGGCCTCAGCAAGTAAAGGAGATAATCAAGAATTTGGAGTCAGAATTCTTGCACCTTTTGATCCCTTGGTTAGAGATAGAACCAGATTTTCTCATTTTTGGAATTGGGATTATCGATTTGAGGCCTATACTCCTGTTAGTAAGAGGATACGCGGGTATTATGCTATGCCTTTACTCTGGAAGAGTGATGTGATTGGTTGGGCGAATTTGAAAGTGAAAAATAATACTTTAGATATTGACTTGGGATTCGTAGGAGGAAGACCGAAGACCCAATTATTTGAGCAAGAGCTTGATATTGAACTCGCTGACATTAAAAGATTTCTCTGTTTACCATCGTAAATATAGTTTGGTTTGACATAGAAAAGTCCTCTTGACTAGTTCTTACGAACTTTGTTAATATAAATCGTGCCCCGTAGTAAATCTAACAATACTAACTTGAAATACATTTTTGTCTCTGGAGGAGTCATCTCAGGCATCGGAAAAGGCCTAACTGCATCATCCATCGCATTACTTCTTAAAGCAGCAGGTTATAAAATCGCCCCAATTAAATTCGAAAATTACCTCAACTTAGACGCTGGTACCATAAATCCTATAGAACATGGCGATCCATTTCTTTGTGAAGACGGAACTGAGACCGACATGGATATCGGTTCATATGAGAAGTTCCTTGACCAGGATATGGGTGTTAATAACTTCGTCACGATGGGTAGAATTTACCAGACAGTTATCGATCGTGAGCGACGCTTTGAATATAAAGGTGAAGACGTCGAAGCTATCCCACATATCACTGATGAGGTCGCAGATCGTATTCGTAATGTAGGAGAGAAGTCAGATGCTGATATCGTTCTCATCGAATTAGGCGGTACGGTCGGTGAATACCAGAATGCCCTCTATTATGAAGCAGCGCGTATCATGACGCTTCGAAATCCAGGTGATGTGTTACATATCCACGTGAGTTACGTACCAACTCCATCTCATCTTGGTGAACCTAAGACTAAGCCAACCCAACTTTCTGTTCGTATGCTGAACTCGATGGGTATTCAGCCAGATTTCATCATCGCACGTTCTGAGAAGTACTTAGACGCTCGCCGCCGTGATAGATTCGCTCTTTTCTGCAATATGCACCCTGAGGATATTATTTCTAACCCTGATCTGGACACGGTTTATGAAATTCCCTTAAAGCTGCATGAGCAGGGACTTGATAGAAGGATTTTAGAAAAGTTAGATCTTCCTGTTCATACACCAGATCTTACTGAGTGGGAGAAATTTGTTGCGAAGATCAAAGCACCTCGTAAGATGAAGCTTGAGGTAGCAATTATTGGTAAATACTTCGGGACAGGGGAATATCAACTGAGGGACTCTTATGCAGCGCTTTTTGATGCGATCAGCCATGCAGCTATTTTTGAGAATGTCGATATCGTTGAAAAATGGATCGATGCTGAGAAAATTACCCCAGAAAATGCTCGTGAAATGGTAGGCAAGCCTGATGGTATTATCGTTCCGATCGGCTGGGGTGTCAGAGGTGCAGAGGGTATGATCGCAGCTGCTAACTATGCACGTGAGTCTAAGATCCCATATTTGGGGCTTTGCTATGGTATGCAGCTAGCTGTGGTGGCCTATGCTAGACACGTATTAGGTCTTGATAAAGCAAATACTGAGGAAAATGAGCCAGAAGCTCTTCATAAGATCATTCATTTCATTCCAAATCAAAAAAAGTTAATCGAGCAGCGAGCATATGGCGGTACGATGCGCCTTGGTGGCTGGGAAGCTATGGTCAAAAAGGGTACGATGGCGTACGAAGCCTATGAGAAATATGGCGGACTCCTGAACGAAGACGGTCTAACCAGTGAGCGTCATCGCCATCGTTATGAATTTAACGATGATTATGCAATCGATTTGGAGAAAGCAGGACTAACTATCGCAGCACGTTCTGTTAAAGAAAATCTGGTTGAAATAATCGAGTTGCCGAAAGACAAGCATCCTTTTTATCTCGGTACGCAGGGACATCCTGAATATAAGAGTCGACCGCTGCATCCTCATCCTCTCTTTATCGCTTTCACCCAAGCGATGGAGAAAGAAAATAAAGCTTAATGCTTATGTGTTGAGTAATTGCCTCAATTTGTGTATAATACTTCCTATGATTCAGACAATTGATTTCAAACCAGGCGATGTCGTCCGCGTTCACCAGAAGATTCAAGAAGGTGAAAAGTTCCGTATTCAGGTTTTCCAAGGAACTGTTCTCCAGATTCGTGGTCGTGGTCTTAATAAAAGTTTTACTGTCCGTAAAGAAGTAGCTGGTGTTGCTGTTGAGAAAATCTGGCAGGTTGATTCACCAAATATTGAAAAGGTTGAAGTCAAAGAAGGTCCAAAAGATAAGCCACGTCGAGCACGCCTCACCTACCTTCGCAAGAAGCGTAGTTAATTCCTCCTAACCTCTTCCATTTAGCTTTTTCTTTCATTACGATAATCTTATGCTGCATGGGTATAAGAAACAATTTGGCGAGAAAGGCGAACAAGAAGCAGTCAATTATCTCAGAAAACACGGTTATGAGATCATCGAACGTAACTTTAGACTCAGAAATGGCGAGATAGATATCATAGCGATAGACGGATCAGTTAAACCCCCGACACTAGTTTTTGTAGAAGTAAAAACGAGATTTAGTGATGAATATGGAGACCCACTTGAGGCCATCACATATTACAAACTTCAGGCTCTGCAGCGGACAGCGATTTTCTATCAGATCAAACATCCCAAACTTCCTCAACTGATGCGGCTGGACGCTGTAGCTGTAACGCTTGATCACGACGGTAACCTCATTGATTTACGACTGATTAAAAATATAAGCTAAATTATTGTAAAATCTAAGCTCAAGTGCTAAGCTACAGGCTATGTACAACAAAAAAGTAAAAATAGTCGCCACCATTGGTCCATCAAGTAAAGATTACGCAACACTCCTCGCACTCGCACAAGAAGGAGTAGACGTCTACCGCATTAACCTCTCACACCAACCTTATGAAGAAGTAAAAGAACTCGTCTCGAATATGCGGAAAGTCGAGGAGCAAATTGGTCGACCGATCGCAATTATGGGAGATTTAGCTGGTCCGAAGATCCGCATTGGTAAAGTTGAGTCTGGTGTAGTTCTGAAAAATAATGACGAAGTAGAGATCGTCAGTAAAGCTGTCGTCGGAACTGCGAATAAATTGTCTGTAAATTACCCGACAATTATTGGTCAGCTGAGAAAAGGTGCTGAGATCTACGTTGATGACGGCAAAATCCGTATGGAGGTAACGAGTGAGGGGAAAGAGTCAGCTAAAGCAAAAGTAGTAGTTGGCGGGCCACTTGTCTCGTTTAAAGGTTTTTATGCCCAAGGCTTATCACTTGAAAATCATGGCCTTACTAAAAAGGATCGTGAAGACATAGGCCTTATGGTCGATACCGGTGTCGATGCATTGGCGATATCATTTGTTCAGACAGAAAAAGATGTCGAGGCAGTTCGTAAATTACTCCCAAGTGGCTCTCGTATGATGCTCATTGCTAAGATCGAGACTGCAAAGGCGATAGAGAATATCGAGAAAATCATCGCAGTCTCAGATGGACTTATGGTCGCTCGTGGTGACCTCGGACTTGCAGTCCCAATGAGTGAGGTGCCTCATCTTCAGAAAGAGTTAATTAATATCTGCCTCAAACACGCCAAACCAGTTATCACTGCGACGCAGATGCTTGAGTCCATGACGACCAACCCACTGCCAACTCGTGCAGAGGTAACCGATGTAGCGAATGCGATCCTCGATGGAACTGATGCTGTTATGTTATCAGGTGAATCAGCCATGGGTAAATTCCCCGTTCAGACGGTACGAATGATGGCTCAGATCATCACAAGTGCAGTCCCGCATGTCACGAGGCGTGAGATCGATCACGAGCATGCGGTTGGAAATGCAGTCAGTAGTAATGCTGGTCATGTAGCAGATCAGATCGGTGCCAAATTAATCGTTGCTTTCACTCATCATGGTAAAGCAGCCCAGCGCATCTCAAGACATCGTTCACCTCAATGTATCATCGCTTTAACTCCGGTGAAGGAGACGCTCAGACGCCTTAATTTTTCTTGGGGAGTATTTCCCTTTGAGATTAAGCCTACCAAGGGCTTTATCGATATGACAGAACAGGCCAAATCGATAGCTGAGAAGAATTCAGTCCTCAAGCTGCAAAAGGGTGAAGCATTCGTTATCGCTGCGGGTATGCCTTTCGGTCAGAGTGGCACCACTAACATGATCCTCGTTGAGAGAGTTTAATTATTTATTCTGCAGTGATCTGATTTGATCGCGGAGGAGGGTAGCGGTCTCGAAATCTAAGCCTTCCGCAGCAGTTTTCATTTCTTTTCGGAGTTGTTTGATCAGTTTTTCCCTCTCATCTGGCAGTAAGACGTCTTTTTTACCCATCTTAAGGAGGAAATCGACTGATGGCTTGTTATCTTCTTTTTCTTTTTGTTGTTCTATCAACCTGGCACGAATTGCTTTATCAATATTTGTCGGGGTAATCCCGTGTTTTTTGTTATAGGCAATTTGGATTTCGCGTCGTCTCTCGACTTCTCCAATAGCTGCCTGCATCGACTTAGTCACATTATCCGCATACATGATAACTTCACTATCAATGTTACGCGCTGCACGCCCCATCGTCTGAATTAACGAGGTTCTACTGCGTAAAAAGCCTTCTTTGTCAGCATCCAGTATTGCAACGAGGGTAACTTCTGGGAGATCGAGTCCCTCACGAAGCAGGTTAATACCGACGAGTACATCAAATTCTCCGCTCCTGAGCTGGTCCAGAATATCCTGACGCTCTAGGGTAATGATGTCAGAATGAAGATAAGCTACTTTTATCCCATTTTCCTCAAGATAAGATGAGAGCTCTTCAGACATGCGTTTAGTAAGGGTCGTGACCAGAACACGCTGCTTCTTTTCAACTCGCTTTTGAATTTCCTGCATCAGATCTTGGATTTGGCCTTGAGTCGGTCGTACTGTTACTTGAGGATCGACGATGCCTGTCGGTCTGATGAGCTGCTCGACGACTCCATCATCTTCAGTTGCTAAGGACATTTCATAGTCCTCTGGAGTAGCAGAGACATAGACTGCTTGATCAACGTGCCGCATGAATTCATCGAATTTCAATGGACGATTATCAAGTGCTGATGGAAGTCTAAAACCGTACTCGATAAGTGTCTTTTTACGAGCTTGGTCACCGTTATACATACCTCTAATCTGCGGAAGTGTGATATGTGACTCATCAACAACTAAAAGCCAATCTTTGCCATTATGATCGAAATAATCGATAAGGGTATAAGGAGGTTGCCCTGGCTGTCTGCCATCAAAATAGGTCGAATAATTCTCAATTCCATTGACATAACCTACTTCACGAATCATTTCGATATCATAGGTAGTTCGCTGTCTAATGCGCTGGGCTTCTATGAGCTTACCTTGAGACTTAAGTAATTTTTCTTGAGCTTCCATATCCGCCATCATATGAGCAAATGCATTGTCGTATGTCTTCGGATCTGTCATGTAATGCTTGGCAGGGTAAATTACTACATTTTTATAGACTTGGAGAGTTTCTCCGGTTAAAGGATCAAATTCGGTAATACTTGTGATACTTTCAATCCCTAATTCAAATCGTATACCTGTTTCCATGTAGGCAGGCAGTAACTCAACTGTTCCGCCTCTAACTCTAAAAGCTCCGCGTCTGAACTCGTAATCATTTCGCTCGTACTGTAAATCAGCGAGTCGGACGAGGATATCTCGCTGCGTAGTCTTTACACCAGGAGCAAGTTCCAAAACGAACTTGCCGTATTCTACAGGTGAACCTAAATTATAAATACACGACACTGAGGCAACCACGATCACATCATCACGTGTTAAGAGATTTGCAGTCGCAGAAAGCCGTAGCCTATCTATTTCTTCATTAATTTCAGCTTCTTTTTCGATATAAGTATCGGTCGTTGGCATGTATGCTTCTGGCTGGTAATAGTCGTAGTAGGAGACGAAGTAAGAGACTGCGTTGTTAGGGAAGAAATCTCTGAACTCCTGGTAGAGCTGGGCAGCGAGCGTTTTATTATGTGAAATAACGAGCGTTGGTTTTTTAGTATTGCGGATGACATTCGCCATACTGAAGGTTTTACCACTACCCGTAACACCAAGTAACACTTGGCTTTTTTTACCACCCAGGACACCTTCAGTCAATTTCTCAATAGCTGCTGGCTGGTCTCCGGTTGTTTTGAAATTGGAGACTAACTCAAAATCCATGCAGCCATTGTAGCATATGAAACTCTCTGACAAAGTCAGACTGATTTTTTCTCCTAGCAAACCCAACAAGTATCACACGAACAAAGATAGCCTGAAATAGCCCATAAATGAAAAAAATAAAAATATTATAAAAGACTTCTTTCTGTAAGTTTAATGAAATTAAATTTTTAAGAAGTGGGAAGAAGGTAGCAAATTCACTAATTAAGATTGAGCTTATGATAGTCATAGTTGCAGACATTCGATACTTAGGCAAAATTATTTTAACTGTAAAAGCAGTTAACGCAGCAATTACTAATGACAATACCAACGATTCAAATACTAATTGAACAATAGCCCCGAAAATTAGTAGATAAATAAAAGAATCTGACATACACGTGTAGACTATCTCAGAGACATTTAAACTTTCTATTTGATGTCTACAAAATAACTTCTCATCTTTTGACTAATTTTAAAAATAGAGGAATTATCGTACCTAGTAATGAAAAAGGGAAGAGAGGAATAAAAATAAAGTTGCCTTGTCCGAAAATTGCGAATGAAGTATGTAACCATGGAAGATTCGGTGCAATATAGATGAGTAGTATGGTTGAGAGAATAGCAAGGACGATTGAAGCAATTACTTTATTCTTAAGATATTTTATTAAGAAAATTTTAGCAACTATGGTCATTAAAAGTGAGGCTATAAATACGAAAAAACCATTATATAGTAAGATGAATCCAAAAATCCAAAGTCCAAATCCAGCTGACGGTTCCATACTGATAGTATACAGGATTTGTTATGTTTGATATAGAAGGGAAGTAATACGTCTTATTGACAAAAATACACGAAAACTCGTATATTTTATCCATACAGTTTTTCTGCCTAAAAGAAATAACTGCTCAACTGTATGGCTGGTGTACTTTACCGTAAAGAACGCGAATTACTCACATTTTTAGCTCAGTTCCAAAATAAGAATGGCTATTCTCCAACGCTCCGCGAGATGGCTGATGCTACAGGTCATCGCAGTGTCTCAACTATTCATGCTATTATCCGTAACTTAGTAGATAAAGGTTATATCCAAAAAGATGATGGTAACGCCCGAGTCTTGAAGATTAAAGATGAGAATGCTGTTCCAATTATTGCTAAAGAAATTCAGCCATCTGTCGATCTGCCGCTAATGGGCTTTATCGCTGCAGGACAGCCATTAGAGCCACATACTGATCCTAATGCGACGTTCCAGGTCTCTGCCTCGATGCTCAGTGGCAAAAATACGTCCTACGTGTTACAGGTAAAAGGTGAGTCAATGATCGAGGAGGGGATACTCGATGGGGATTTCGTAGTTATCGAGAAAGTGAGTACCGCAACTAACGGTGAGATCGTCGTCGCACTCGTTGATGATAACCTCGCAACACTTAAGAAGTTTTACAGAGAAGATGGAAAAGTCATCCTTCGTCCGGCAAATTCTCGCATGGAACCAATCTACCCTAATTCTCTCAAGATCCAAGGTCGCGTGGTAGGTCTCGTGCGTCGGTATCAGTAAACTGCTATAATCTCCCCATGATCAAAGCTGCTATTTTTGACATCGGTGGTGTCTTACTTCGCTGGACCAATCTGCCAATGTTTGAGGACATGGACCAAACTCTCCGAATTCCTGAGGAAATTCGCAAAGAAGCCTGGACGAAGTTATCTCCGCCATTTGAAGTCGGAAAGATAAAAGAACCAGAGTTCTGGCAAGAATTTACCAAGATGACTCAAGCTGAGGGAGAGTTACCTCAAGAGTCACTCATTCAGAGAGAGTTTAAAAAACGCTTTACTCTCGATACTGATGTAGTTGCGATCGCGCATCGTCTTAAAGAAAACGGTCTAAAACTTGGTATTATTTCAAATACTATCGATCCCCATGCTGAGATATTGCGTAATTCGAATCTTTTTGACAGCTTTGACTTCGTGATACTTTCAAATGAGGTAGGACTTCGAAAACCTGATAGTGAAATCTACGAACTAGCACTTGCGAAATCAGGTGTCAAATCAGATGAGGCATTTTTCGTAGATGATCTTCCAGAAAATATCGAAGGAGCAGAAAAAGTTGGTATTCATGGTATTCAATTCGTGAATAAAGATCAACTTCTCTCAGGAATTAACAAGTTAGGAGTTGAGATTTGAGATGGGTACATTATTTATCGTTCCAACGCCTCTAGGTAACCTCGAAGACATCACTATTCGTGCGATAAAGACGCTCTTTGGTGTCGATGGCATCGCCTGTGAAGATACCCGTAAGACGGGAATGCTTTTGAAAGAATTAGCTAAACGCTACCCTGAATTCGCCATTACCCAGACAGGTGAACGGTTCCAACGACTGTTATCTCTTTATGAGGAAAACGAGATACGCCGTATCCCTGAGGTGATCACTGCTTTAAAAAATGATCTTAATATCGCAATTGTCTCAGATGCAGGCACTCCGCTTATCTCAGATCCAGGCTATCGTCTGATCAATGAATGCCTTAAAGAGGGGATTAAGATTGAGTCACTTCCTGGACCTTCTTCAGTTACACTCGCGATGACGCTCTCAGGTCTACCTACTGATAAATTTCTCTTCCTAGGCTATCCACCTCGCAAAGGCGGCAATCGTATGCGCTTTTTCGAAAATGCCAAAGCTGCACAAAGTGATATCGCATCTACGATGGTGATATTCGAAGCTCCACACCGTCTGCTGACGACGCTTGAAGAACTGCAGTCTGTATTCGGCGACATTCACATTGTAATTTGTCGCGAGATGACTAAGATGTTTGAAGAAATTCGTCGTGAGAAACTTTCACAGTCTCTCGAACATTTCAAAAAGACGGCTCCAAAAGGTGAATTTGTCCTCGTCATCAATACCCACCTCAGTGAGTGATATAATGAATTTATGGAAGAGCTACAAGAACTTCGTCAAGATATAGAAAAGATTAAAGAACGTAACCGCAGAGTTGAAAAAGAAAAAGCCTGGGAGACGAGTAATGTACGGAGGCTTTCAATTATCGCTTTGACATATTTCGTTATGATTTGTGTCCTCACTGTTATCCATAACGATAATCCTTTTGTGAATGCTATCGTTCCAACGACAGGTTACTTCTTATCAACTCTTTCAATCGGAGCCATTAAGCGTTGGTGGGTTAGAACTCGTGTTTAATATTCTTCCAAAGTTGAGGTGTCACCGATCGGCTGGCCTAATTCTTTAGCCTTCAGAATTCTTCTCATAATTTTGCCGCTACGAGTCTTAGGTAGTTTGTCGATAAATTCGATTTCACGAGGGTAAGCATGGCCTGCTAAGTGAGACTTAACATGCTCCTGAAGTTTTGTCTTTAAATCTTCAGTTCCTTCAATGCCTTCTTTTAAGACGACGAAAGCTTTGATGATTTCACCTCTAACCTCATCTGGTTTACCAATAACTCCTGCTTCGACGACTCCAGGATAGGAAATGAGTGCTGACTCGACTTCGAAAGGTCCGACGCGTTCGCCTGAGGTCTTGATGACGTCATCTGCACGTCCGATGAACCAATAGTAGCCATCCTTATCGCGCTTAGCATGATCGCCAGAGATATACCAGCCATTCATGAAGTACGAATTGTATTTCTCTTGGTTTTGCCAGACAGTACGCATAATCGATGGCCAAGGAGGACGAAGCGCGAGATTACCCTCGGTGTCATCAGGGACTGGGTTACCATTATCATCGACGATGCCTGCCTCTAACCACGGCAACGGTTTACCCATAGAGCCAGGCTTGAGCTGGAGATCAGGTGTATTGGCGATCATGATCGAACCAGTCTCTGTCTGCCACCAGGTGTCATGGAAATACTTACCATTAAATACTTTCTGAGACCAGAGGAGTGGTTCTGGGTTTAATGGCTCACCGACAGAAGCAAGATAGCGAAGTGAAGAGAGGTCATATTTTTTCAAAAGGTCGTCACCTTTAGCCATGAGCATGCGGATGGCAGTAGGTGCTGTGTACCAAACGCTAATTTTATATTTTTGGATGAGTGAGTACCATTTTTCAGGATCGAATCGACCATTATGTACAAATGAGGTGACACCAAGTGAAAATGGCGTGAGGATGCCATAGACGATACCTGTTACCCAGCCAGGGTCGGCTGTGCACCAATACATGTCATCTGACTTGAGATCGAGGCATAATTTAGCACTTTCGATTTGCTGGACGAGAGCATAGTGTGCGTGCATGATGCCTTTAGGGTGACCTGTTGTGCCAGATGTGTAGAGCATGAAGGCATAATCTTCAGGCTTGGTATGGACCATAGAGTAGGTATCTGAGCAGCCAGAAAGTTCTTTTTGGTAGGCAGGATCATCAACGATAAAAACATGCTGCAAGTCTGGCAGTTCATCTCTAACTGGTGTAATACGTTCAGCTAGTTCACGTGTCGTAAAGACAGCTTTAGCTTTGGAGTTACTCAATCTGTCTTTAAGAGCATCTGAACCAAAGGCAGAAAACATGGTTCCAGCGATAGCACCTGTCTTTAAGATGCCTAAGAAGTTGATGTAGAGTTCTGGAACTCTTGGGAGAAAGAGAAAGACACGGTCTCCTTTATTAACGACATGATCGGAGAGGAAATTCGCTACTTGGTTGGACTGCTTAATAATATCTGCATAGGTAAACTCACTCACCTTACCCTCGTCGTCTTCGATGATAAGCGCTTTTTTATTAGCTGTCGGTGTGCCAATGTATTTATCAATGGCAGTTAGCGCCATATTTAACGTCGTATCATTAAACCACTCGACGTTACCCGCTTTTTCAGTCCAATTAAAATTACTCATGAATATACCCTAACAGATTTTATGCTTGTCCACTAGTAGGGTTAGTGGATGCAGCCTGAAGCTGTGATTCGATCTGAAGAAGGCGATTATATTTCCCAACACGCTCTCCACGAGCAGGACCGCCGAATTTAACGTAATCTGCCGCGACAGCGACTGAGAGGTCAGCGATGAAGTCGTCATTGGTCTCGCCACTGCGATGACTAACGATAACTTTAAGCCCAGCGTGACGAGCTATCGCAACAACTGCTAATGTCTCCATGACAGTTCCGATCTGATTAGGCTTGATTACGACACCATTGATTGCGTTCTTATTGAGTGCCATCTGCAGACGATATGGATTAGTTGCTGTGAGATCATCTCCAACTACTAACGCGCGTTGGCTTAATTTTGGTAAGATCATTGACCAGCCTTCCCAGTCATCTTCAGCGAGCGGATCCTCAAGGTAGAGAATGTGGTATTTTTTGATGAGATCCTCGTAAAGTGTTACCAACTCGTCAGATTTCATAGAGGTTGCTTTATCTTTAATCTTATAAAATTTATCTTTATAAAAATTCTTCGCTGCAGCATCAAGTCCGATAAAGATGTCATAGCCCAGTCTCCAGCTCGCGCTCGAAACAGCTTGCGAGATAAGATCAAAAACATCTTCATTTTTTTCAAATACTGGAGCAAATCCACCCTCATCTCCGATCGTGTGAACCATGTGATTTTTCTCAAGCTGTGCTCTGATGTTGTGATACACAGCTACACCCATTTCTAACGCATTTGAGAATGATTGGTAGGTTGCAGGAATAACTAAGAATTCCTGGAAGTCGACATTATTGCCCGCGTGGGATCCACCATTGATAAGACTCATGGCAGGCGTTGGAATTTTTAGCGGCAGATTTTCTTTATTAATATAATTTCTCAGATAAAGAAAGAGCGGCTGGTAAAGGCTTTGCGAAGCAGCCCGTGCTACTGCTTTGGAGACACTGTAAATCGTATTTCCGCCAAGTTTGGACTTGGTATGCGTGCCATCGAGTTCGATTAAGGTACGATCGACGATTCTTTGGTCAGTTGCTTCAAGGCCGATCAGCTTGGGCGCTATGACCTGCATAACTGTCTGAACCGCATTACGCACACCCATCCCTTCGTAGCGCGTTGTGTCACCATCGCGCAGCTCGAACGCCTCATAGGAGCTTTTCGAAGTACCACTGGGACTTGATGCGACGGCAGAATTACCATCGTCTAAGATGACGCGAGTTTCGATAGTTGGTACGCCACGAGAGTCGAGAATCTCACGCGCTATGAGTTGTCTAATTTTAGCCATAAGATTTATTTGAGTAGCTTTGCTTCAGCTTCAGCGACAGTTTTTCTAACTGTACCGATTACATCGGGTGAGACTGAGATACTCGTAATTCCCCAACTGACGAGTTTTTCGACGAGTTCTGGGTAGAGTGAAGGAGCCTGGCCGCAGATACTACTCGTGATACCATGTTTATGCGCAGTTCTGACTGCATGTTCAAGAGCCCAGAGAACAGCGTCGTTCATTTCATCATATTCAGAGGCTACTTCACTGTTATCACGGTCAGTGCCAAGAATAAGCATCGTTAAGTCATTTGACCCAATCGAGATACCATCGATGCCTTCCTCGATAAATTTCTCAAGCAGAATGATATTGGATGGGATTTCTACCATCATCAATAAATGGAACGTAGGGGAGCGGTGAAGATCATTTTTAATTAATATCTTCTTTACTTCAGCTAGTTCTCTGACAGTGCGGACAAAAGGAATCATGAGAGAAAGGTTCTTAAGATTTTTCTTGTTACGAACTATCTTTATTGCTTCGAGTTCGAGTTTGAAAACTTCAGGATCATGCATGTATCTAAATGCTCCTCGGTAGCCTAACATTGGATTTGGTTCGATTGGCTCGAACTCTTTACCTCCGACTAAGCCTCGATACTCATTGGTTTTAAAGTCAGAGGCACGATAGATAACAGGGCGAGGGTTGAAAGCAGCACAGAATTTCTCTAGTGACTCAGCAAGTGTATTTACGAAGACCTCTTTTTTACCATCATGGATAAGTTTTTTAGGATGAGTTCCGATATTAGCCATGATGAACTCAGCCCGGAGTAATCCGATCCCGTCGACATGTTGGGCAGCAACTTTCTCTGCTAGATCAGGCTGGGCGAGATTTACATAGACTTTGGTTGCAGTCTTAATATTGTCAGAGGCGACAACAGTATTTGGTGCAGCTGGGTCTGATTTAGCGAGTCCACCCTTATAGACTTCACCGACTGCTCCGTTAACGGTGACTACCATTTCATTTTTAAGTATCTCAGTTGCGTTATCAGTTCCGACAACTGCTGGGATACCTAATTCACGTGAGACGATGGCAGCGTGAGATGTGCGTCCGCCACGATCAGTGATAATGGCTACTGCTTTTTTCATACCAGGAACGAAATCAGGATTCGTCTGTGGTGCGACCATAATATCTCCTGGCATCATCTTTGAAAGATCATGAACTGCCTTAATAATTTTTACGGGACCCGAGGCGATACCAGGGGAGGCTGGCGCACCTTTGGTAAGGAGAGGAAGGTGCTTGGTGCTGTCAGTTGAAGTATCAACTTTTTTAGTAGAGATGGTCGTGATCGGACGAGTCTGAACGATGTAGGGCTTGTTATCGATGACCGCCCATTCGATATCCTGGGGGAAATAGTAATGCCTCTCAAGTTTTTTGCCAAGAGCAGCGAGCTCGAGAATGAGATTATCACTGATTTTTTGTTTTTTACCTTCTCTTTCAGTGACTTTTACCTCTTCGTTGTGTCCTTTAACCTTGACTAGCTTTTTACGCTGCGTCGAGATCTGGTGCTGTTTGATTTTTAGCTCAGTCTTATCGACTTCATAGTGATCTGGCGTAACTTCGCCTTGGACGATCATTTCCCCTAGACCATAGATAGCTTCAATAACAATCTTTGATTTGTCATTAGTGACAGGGTCAAGTGTGAACATAATGCCTGATTTCTCGGATTCGATCATTTTCTGGACGACGATTGCGATACCGACTCTAAAGTGATCAAATTTCTGTTCATGGCGATAAAAAATAGCTCGAGCATCAAAAAGTGACGCCCAGGCTTCTTTAATCTTAAGAATTAAGTTGGCGTCACCTTTAACATTAAGAAATGTCTCTTGCTGACCGGCAAATGAGGCACCAGGTAGATCCTCAGCCGTAGCACTTGATCTAACAGCGACGAGCGCATCACCGATAGGTCCACTGAGAGTGGTATAAGCTTTAAAGATTTCCTGGACTAACTCATCATTCATACTTTCAGCCATGATAAGTTTTTTAATGTGTTGTGATACTTGTTGGAGAGATTCTGCTTTATCCCAATTTATAGTACCTAAGAGGTGATTAATCTTTGTTGTGAGATTGTTTTCTTTGATGAAGCGGAAATAGGCATACGCAGTGACGATAAAGCCATTTGGCACCGGGAAGTGCGCCTGTGTCATTTCACCTAAGTTAGCACCTTTGCCGCCGACAGCAGGAATATCTTCCTTACCGACATCTTTAAACCACAGAACTGATGGAGTACCTTTGGGCATTAGATTAATTATGAATCTGAGGAATTAAAATAGCAAGAGTGATTACCCTTTTTTGAGTTCTGCCTTGAACCAGTCAACCCACGGATTTACTGCTGGGTCCTGGTCATAGCGAAGAGCCAGGAAGAGAGTGAGATAACTGCCGTACGCGAGTGCCTCTAAGAAATCATCATAAACAGTCTGACCTGAGGTCATGAATTCGTGGACTTGATGCTTATTTTGTTTGATAACATCCATAGTAAGTTCCATACGCTTTTTAATTTTTGGTGTAAAGTTTGGAGAATTAAGGATTAAGAAATGGAGGTTATGCTGTGTCGGGAACTGGAGTCCCTCCATCAGATGATGATTCAGATCTGGCACAAGGTAGAGACATGAGAAAGTCTTACTCGTCTCATTAAATTGATTACGAACAATTTGCCCATTGCCTGATAAATGTTCTGCGGTGATGATAACGGGGACTTTATCCTGGAATGTCTCGAATTCCTGTAAGGCTTGGCCTTTGATCTCAGGGAGTTTCTCCTCAAGTCGGGTGATCGCTTCCTCGATCTGCTTGTCTTCAATATCGATAATTTTTGCTTTATTTAATAGCCCAATAAGGCCGAGAATAGAATATCCATTACCAAGACGAGGGACACTTGAAGGATTTAATTTACCATCGAAGATATAAGCTGGAATATTATTCTCTTTAGCAAAGTCCGCTAGTTGTCCGCCGCGAGTCAGAACGAGCATCTTAGCACCTTTAGCTTTGGCTTCATCGGCACAGGAGAGAACTTCTTCAGTAGTGCCAGAGTAGGAAGTAAGAACGACGAGAGAATGATCATCAACGTAGGCTGGGAGGTGGTAATCAGTGATTACTTCGCTAGGACACGGCATCTCAAGGCCTAAAAGAGCCTTGGTGACGAGCGCACCATAGATAGACGCACCCATGCCGCAGAAGACGATATTTTTAACATGACTTGCGTCAAAGTCCATTTCGATGCCATTTACCTCAAACCACGCTGTTTTACACTGCTGCACGAGCATATCTGTTGAGGCATAGGTATCGCGAGGGTCAATTTTTTTAATCGCTTCAACGTCGTTTACATTTTGCATATAGACAAATGTATCAGGTAACTACTAAAGTTGCCTGACAAAAGGCTGACTAACCATTCCATCCCCGATTAGGGAGCTTCCGCATTTCTTCGGTCTCGTCAGGGCGTTTGTAATCATCTTCAAGTCTATAGGTAATTCCTTCTTCAGGAGAGGAGACTTCTAATACTTCAGCATCATCGGTGAGTCCAACTAAGCGATGACGTTGTCCGATTTGACTCGTATATCCTTTACCTTCTTCGAGTTCTGTTTCGATCAGATTGCCATTATCATCGTCCCAGAGAAGCTTCATCCTGCCACTTTTTAAAAACCAGCTTTCTACTTTTTTGTCATGGACTTGCAGTGAAATTCGTGCATCTTTATTAACGTGGAGTACTTTACCCATGTAGGGAAGATTGTCAGGAGTCCAGTGAAGCTCAAATCCCCAAGGTTTTTCTACTCTACGAACATATGGTTCGTTAGTAAATTTATCCTTTTTAAACTGCTTATAATCAGTCATCTTTCAGTAATATTAGTAATATTTCTTAACAATAGCAAGTACTTCTTCGTGAAGTAGTCCATTAGTAATGACACTGCCGTCGCGTCCGTCCAGCTCCCATTCACTGCCATCGAGCCGAGTGATACGTCCGCCTGCTTCTTCAATTATTACTTTATAAGGCGCGCAGTCCCATGTCTTGCCATAACGATCGACGAGTGCATCCATTTTCCCTTGCGCTACGAGAAAGCTTGAAAACGTAAGGTCATGCATTCTCAGAGATGAGCTAGCTTCGATCATATCGATAATGAGTTGTTTGTTCTCAAAATATTTGGGACTCCCCATGGCTGTATAAGCTTTACTTAGTTGATCAACAGACGAGACATGAACAACTTCGTCGTTACAGAATGCACCTTTGCCTCGCTCAGCAAAGAGAAGACCATTAAGAACTGGGAAATAACTTACCCCGAGTTTTACTTCTTTATTTTGGCAGTATGCGATGAGGATATTCCAGGTCGGAATGCCATGGCTAAAGCTACGTGTGCCATCGATAGGGTCGATAATCCAAAAATTATCCTCATGGATCTGTCCGCCGCTTTCTTCAGCAAGAAATCTCGCATCTGGGAAATCTTTTTTGATGGTTTCGATAATAATTTTTTCTGCTGCCAAATCGGCATTAGTTACAATCGTCTTATCAGCTTTAAAGTGAGTCTCTAGTTCTTTTTCATAATATTCGAGAGCGATTTTGGCACCAGCTTTAACTGCGTCGATGGCGACGCGAAGTTCGTGAGAGGGAAGGGGAGAGGTCATATTAGTGTCCGGCAGAACTCGTATCTTCTTTAGCAACGGACTTAATAAATGCCATTAATTCGTCACGTTTCTCTTCCATCTTACCTTTATCGTATGACTCAACATTCAATCGTAAGAGAGGCTCAGTATTAGATGTTCTGACGTTAAATCTCCAATTATCATAGGTCACTGAGACACCGTCGAGTTCTGAGAGTTCGCCATCATGATATTTCTCTTTAAGCGCTGTGAGGATCTCAGGCGCATTGGTGACACGGAAATTAAATTCCGTTGACTCAAAAGCTCTACGGTACTCTTCTACAAGCTCTGAAAGCTTCTTGCCTTCCTCACTCATCACTTTAAGCACTGTCAAGATAGTCATTAACTGGTTTTCACCATTACCAGTATCTTTGTAGAAGTAGTGAGCTGATGACTCGCCGGCGAATACAGCGCCAGTTCGGTGCATAGCTTCAGTGATGAAGGCATGACCGACTTTGGTAATTTCCCACTTACCGCCGTTTTCCTCGACGATCTTACTATTATTGAGAATGTAGCGGATATCGAAGAGGATCGTAGCCCCAGGGTTTTTCTTCAAGAATTCTTTAGCGATGATACCTGTAATGATAGAGGCTGGAACGACTTGGCCTTTGTCATCGATGAAGAATAATCTGTCTCCGTCGCCATCAGGTGCAAGCCCAAAGTCAGCTTTTTCTTCTCCGACTCTTTGTTGAAGATCGACGAGATTAGCGTAATTAAGAGGATCAGGCTGATGAGCAGGGAATGTTCCATCGAACTCGAAGTTCATTTTAACGAGATCAGCTGGGACATGCTCGAAAATGCCTGAGATGTACTGTGCCCCCATAGCATTAGCAGTATCAGCGACTACTTTGTATTTATTGATCTTAGGATTACCAAGAATTGAGAGAGCTGTCTTTACTTCTTCATCCATAAGACCTGACTTTGGTTCGACTTTTCCACCTGGCTCAGGTTCAGCGAATTTACCCTCTATAGCCATATTCTTAACGTCTTCCATTCCGGTACTTTTACCAATTTTGATAAGACCAGCTGGACTAGTGAGGACGAATTTC
>CAZRDR010000080.1:0-9561 GCA_964598995.1 uncultured Gammaproteobacteria bacterium
AAGAAAGACTTTATTATGAGAGTGAAAATATCAAGAAAAGAAGTAAAAGAAAGTAGGTATTGGTTACGGTTAGTTGATATCAATGGAAACACTGAGTTGGAAAAGGAAAGGAATATATTGATAGACGAGTCAACAGAGTTGATGAACATTTTTGGAGCTATTATTCGAAAGTCCGAATAGCATTTAGTATTTATATATTTTGGATTTGTTTCGGATTTCGATATTCTTATTTCGAGTTTACTCAGTTTCTTCTACTATCGAGTCCTCAGTTGGGTGTTCTTCGGGGATAGCACCGTCCATGATAACCGGTAAATTACCCCATGACTTGCCCATGCGGTGATCGGTGAGACGATCTTGTGGGAAATTATATGTTTTAATTTTCTCATTACGCATACCTCGACCGACTTGCGTAGCTTTAAGCGACGAATATTCTTTTTGCTGTTTTTCTACTTCCATTTCCCAGAGTCTGGAGCGGAGAAGTGTCATAGCGATCTCACGATTTTGGATCTGTGAGCGCTCAGCTTGGGAAGTTACGACGAGACCTGAAGGTTTGTGGACCAGACGAACAGCTGTTGAAACTTTATTAACGTTCTGTCCGCCGTGGCCGCCAGATCTGAACGCCTCAAAAGAGATGTCTTCTGGATTAATGTGTAAATCAATATCTTCTAATTCTGGCAGGACTGAGACCGTCACCGTTGAGGTGTGGACTCTGCCTTTTTTCTCAGTTGCTGGTACGCGCTGAACACGATGCACGCCAGATTCGAACTTTAAGGCGTTAAAGACCCCTTTACCTGAGATTTTAAGGACATTATCTTCTAAAAATTCAGCCTTGTAACCTTTGCGCTCGGCAAAGCGCATGTACATACGAAGTAATTCATTGGCAAAAAGACTCGCCTCATCGCCGCCAGCTGCACCTTTGACCTCGATTAAGACATTACGATTGTTTAACTCATCGCCTGAGTCATCTTTCTGAGATTGCTTGAGGCTTTCCTCGATCGCTGATTTTTGCACTTCAAGCGCATGGAGCTCGTCTTGCGCGAGTTCTGCGAGTGATGGATCCTCAGCCATTAATGCTTTGGTTTCAGCTATTTTTTTTTCGAGTTCCTCGAGTTGAACATAACGATAGTCTTGCATAGTTGTATTGTAATGGATTTGTTATCAAGAGGAAATTGACGAGGAAATCTCATGAAGATCCCAGGCATATGCCTCAGGACAAATCATGAATTCAGCTATTTTAATGCCATGAGCATGTCACGAAGTGACTTAGGAGCATCGTTAGACTTTTTCTTATCATCCTGTTTTTTAACGTGAGTTGCTTTGTAGGTTTGAGCTGTCTTCATCTTAGTCTCGAACTTCTGGATACGAGAAGCTGTATCGACGAATTTCTGTTCGCCAGTATAGAATGGATGACAGTTACTACATAACTCAACGTGAATAACGTCTTTGGTAGAACCGATGGTAAATCGATTACCGCAAACGCAAATTACGTTCGCTTGATCGAAGTATTGTGGGTGTCCAGTTGCTTTCATAGATGTATTATAGCCTAAAATTGAGACTAATACAAGCTCGAGGGGCTATTCTTTGCGAAAGAAAAGGTGGACGGGGTGATAGTGAATACGTTTTTCAGCAACGAAGATCCCAAAGAATACCAAAACTGAACCAACGATAAAGACTGTGGTGATTTTCTCACCGAGAAGTGGTACGGCCACAGCCGCAGTGACGATAGGATCCATATACAAAAATACACCGGCTTCACTCGCTTTGACGTAGCGGATCGCAAAGTTGTAAAAAAGATAGCCAGCAATTGAAGTAAAGAGCGCGCCAAAGATGATGCCGATTAGTGACTGGGGATTAAGAAGCGCGAGGACTTGGTGCTCAGGGGACTCCATCAGGGCAAATGGTAAGAAGAGGACTGTCGAGATAGCAAAAAGATAAAAGGTAATTGTCGTAGTCCGCAGATGAGTCGTATATTCTTTGAGTAATATCGTGTAAACAACGAAAGAAAGTGTAGACAGCAGGAAGAATATATTCCCAAGAATGGTGCCATCGAGTCCGACGTCAAAAAGCGGGCGAAGGATAATGAGAAGCACACCCATCAAGCTAATAATCGTACCGAAGATGACGTGCTGTTTTACTTTTTCTTTAAATAGGATCATTGAACCGACCAAAAGGAAAATTGGAGCTGCAGTCGTAATAATTGATGAGTTGAGACTACTTGAGATGTTAAGTCCGGCGAGCAACAGGCCGATATGGAGGAAAAACCCGGTTATCGAGAGAACAATAAGCGAGATGAGATCGTGACGGGTGATTTTGAGTCTATGCATCGTAAATGGAAGAAGGATTAGGGCTGAAACAAAAAATCTGATAAATGCGAAGGTAAATGGTGGGATACTTTCAAGCGACCATTTAAAAATTGGGATACTTGCACCCCAAATGATATTAGTCGCGATAAGCGCGAGGACAGCTAGGTGATATTTAGAGAATCTCATTGGGCAGTGTATCTAGTGTAGCTTGTTTTTGCTCTCTTGTCTTGAGGTTCTTTATCGTTACCATCCCTTTTTCCGCTTCTTCTGGTCCGATGAGGATAGCAAAAGGAATTCCTTTTTGATCAGCGTACTTCAGCTGCTTTTCCATCTTCGCTTCTGGATCTAGATAGAGTTCTGTCGGGATGCCTTTCGCACGAAGCTGATAGGAAATTTCAATTGAATTCTCGAGGAGTTCAGGTGAAAATATAGTTACGAGTGCTTTTGAGGTACTGAGGTTTTCTGGGAAGAGGTTTTGTTCTTCCATCGCATCGATAATCCGATCAAAGCCGAAAGCACAGCCGACGGCTGGGATGTCCTTGCCTGCGAACATGCCGACTAATTTGTCATAGCGTCCGCCGCTGCAGACCGCGCCAGCTGAGTAATTGTCAATTTCAGTCTCAAAGATAATCCCGGTATAGTAATCAAGCCCGCGTGCAAGCGTACCTGAGAACTCAATGTATTTCATATCCACACCAAATGATTTGAGATAGGTAAAGACTTGGTTGATACGCTCAGTTGGAGTAATAGTAAGAGCTGTCTTTAAGATCGTTTGAGCGACAGTTGCTGAAAAGCCTGATCTCTCAAGTTCTTTCAGAACACCATCTTCACCGATTTTCTTTAATTTATCTAATGCTCTGACCGCTAAGATATTCTGATCCGGAGCGAGTTCACCTTTGTCATCTGAGAATTTGAGATTTTCCCGATCATTGATAAGAACTTTAAAGTCCTTAAAGCCTAAGAGGAGGAATGAGTCGATAACAACTGCGATCGTCTGTGCATCACTCAGAGCTGTATCACTGCCGACTGTATCGATATCACACTGGGTGAACTCTCTGAATCTTCCTTTTTGGGTATTCTCAGCACGCCAGACAGGCTGAACTTGGTATCGTTTAAAAGGAAGAGGCAGTTCATTTTGGTACTGTGCGACGACGCGAGCGAGTGGGACAGTCTGGTCATAACGGAGTGCGACTTTGCGTCCGCCGTTATCCTCGAAGCGATACATAAGTTTGTCGCCTTCCTCGCCATATTTTCCGGTTAAGATCTCTTCATACTCAAGAGATGGTGTCTCGAGTGGTTCAAAGCCATAAGAAGAAAACACGTCTTTGAGCGTGTTAACGACATATTGTCGCTTACGAGCTTCTTTCGGCAGAAAGTCTCGAAAGCCTTTTAAGGTTTGAACTAACATACTAGTGTATTCTAACAACTTTAGCCTTAACAGTAAATAAATAATTGTTTTGCTCGACTAAAATTGGCTCTTTTGTCGGTTGGAAAATTTTTGTCAGACCAGTCAGGATCGAGGTTGCAATGCTTCCTGATCCGCAAGCAGTTTCTTGCATATATGAATTTGTTCCATGGACATAGACAAATGGTGCTATTTCATCACCTTTATTCACTATGCCACCAAAGGCAGGGAGGTTATAGTCGATACATTTACTCATAAGAAATTCTTTTGTCGGTTTTTCGTCGAGCATGATATATCCGATACCTTCAAAGAGTATTGTTTTATTTTCTTGCTTATAGGGAAGCTCAAGGGAAATTGAGGTAATCTCTCTCGTGTTGGTATATCTAACGACATTCGGAGTTCCACTCGTTAGGAGTATTCCTTCGTCATAGAGAAGCGAAGCAAAAGCTATCGTTGCATTGATACATAGTTCATTTCCCATCATTGTTAGTGATGGTTTGTCATTCCTGGTAATAAAGCCTATCTGCTCAACCAGACCTAAATTATTTTTTATAATTTGATCTTTTTCCACGTTAGACGCACCTTCGACGAGAAGGGTACTATTACCGCCAGCAATTAAAAATGTTTTTTCAATCATAAAAAAACTCCCGTTCTTTACGTACCAAAAATTTGGTGTGTAAGGAACGAGAGGGTACAAAAAAAGGACCTCTCGCGGTCCCATCCTTATTGTTTGAATATTGCTAATCAAACCTCTTTATGGCGACTCCGCGTATGCGACATCGTCTGTCAACTTTTACGGTTAGACCTCCGTAGAGCATTTTGGCTCTCAGCTTCTGGATCGTGACTCCAGTCAGGTGCTTTATAAATAAATTGTAGCTCGATTATATCAAAGGAGTGATCTCTGTCAAGTTACTCTAGTTTACGTTAAATGAATAAGCTTTTGGCCTCGAATTGTGTACAAATCTTCTATCCTTACGCCGAATTTGCCTTCTAAGTAAATTCCGGGTTCTATAGAAAAAACCATTCCTTCCTTGAGTAAATCTTTAGAATTTATCGAGAGTGAAGGAGCTTCATGAACCTCAATTCCTATCCCATGACCGAGTGAGTGGGGAATAGAAGGGTAACCCTGAGAGATGATATGCTCGCGAGCAATAGTATCTATTTCACTGGCTGGGATGGGCTTAGCATCTCTAAGTAAGTTATCTATGAGTTTGACAGCAAGCTGCTGAGACTCCTTAACAGTGTTGTAGACTTTTTCCTGTTCTTTGGTTGGTTTGCCGACGAAAAATGTTCGTGTCATATCAGAACAATAGTTATCGACTTTCACACCACAATCGATCAGGACAGTATCGTTCGTTTTCAGTTTGGTCATATCAGTATGGTGATGGGGAACGGCTGCATTTTTACCAAAGGCGATAATCGTTGGGAAGGAAAGTCGTCCGCCTAATTTGATAACTTCAATTTCGAAAGCATTCGCGACATATAACTCAGAAATACCTGGCTCGATTTTGTTCATTATTTTTTTGAGCGCTTTATTGGCTATTTCACATGCAAGTTTTATTCTTTCCACCTCATCACTGGTTTTAACGACTCGCAGTTCCCGCAGATCGACAGAGATAAAATGACTGGTGATATTCTCTGTCAGACGCAGATATTCAGTAACCGTTATGTTATCACTTTCAAATCCAACACGTTCTAACCCTTCTTTAGTTACTATCTCGGAGAGATTTTTAATAAATGGTTTATCAGGTGAGGAAATGACAGCTCGGATGGTAGGTAAGGATTTTACTTCTTCAGCATAGAGTGGGCTAGTAAAGACATATGCACGATTTTCTGTGACTAAAAAATAAGCATCGCGTTCAATTTCTGAAAAGCCGTTATAGCCAGTGAGATAGGAGATATGAGTAGCAGATGAAAATAAAATACCGTCGAGTTGTTTTTGTTTAAGAAGGGCTCTGGCTTGAAGTAGTGGAGTCATGGATTATCTCAAAGGAGTGAGTTTTTTACCGCTGCCGCTTGAGACGGTTTGGTCACCTTGATTTAAAGCATTCGGCGCGACGACTACTAATGGGTTTTTAGGAAGATTAGGGAAAATAAGGATACGTGTTGCGACCATTCGATTGGCTTGTTTTTTATCGGCATAGCCGATAATGACGGCGCGTGTACCATTTTCAATTTTTGAAAAACCAGATTTTACTGGACTATCGATAGTTGAGTAATCAAGAGTTTTGGTAACACTTTCGATGTCGACAAGATAAGACTTGCCGCCTTCCATCTGGAGTGTGACGGTATAGTTTTCTTTATCGACATTGGTTATCGCACCGCTGAGATAAAGTGGGATGGTGAAGCTATTCACAAATCTTGCCAGGAGTCTTTGGGAGTCCTTGTTATAAAGTCCGATGACACTCAACTTCATTCCTGGCTTAATGTCTGAGATTCCGAAAGAATCTTTAGCAGATGGTGAAGAAAACTTGGTAATCTCATCGACATCGATGACACGGTTAGCTCCTGAGATATCAGTGATCGTCATTTGCGTACTGCTTGCGTCTTTTACACTGCCTAAGATTCCTTTTTTCTCGACTAGTTTTAACTGTGCTACACGTGAGGCAATCTTTTCTTTAAGGTCATTAATTTGATTTGATAGCTTTTCAGTGACTGATTCAGAGGTGGGTTTAGGTGATGGAGTTGGCGTGGCTGTGGCAGCATATGTCTTTGGGAGTGAGAAAAGTGAAATCAGGATGATTGTTACTAATAGCTTTTTCATATTAAAAGTCCTCCGATGTATAACTTACATTTCGTAACACTTTCTTTTCAGTCCCATCAGGGAAAATGGAAGTGACTGATATGAGGTTGACACCGTTATCTATTGTTGCGGTTACACTATATGTCCCCGTTGCTGTAGGTTTTACTACTTGGTCATCACTTTCTGTTGAGATTATGACTGTCGATCCAGGAAGTGTTTTCCCGCTGATAGTGATAGTTTTACGATCGAGGACGTCTTCATTTTTTGGTGAGTCGACAGTGAGGTAATCATGAGAATTTGGGGTTGGGGTGGGGTGTGATTTGATAGTTATCGTATCACTCTTGTCTTGTGGGATTTGCTTAGTCATTTGGTAAATATAAAATGCTCCGCCAGCGACAAGTAAACCAACAAAAAGGGCGATAAGCGATAAAATAATTCTTTCAGCTTTCATAAAAATCTATCCGTGAGCAAGGGAGAATAAAGCCAGTGCGCTTGGGTGTTGGACAGCAGATGCTAAGCGCAAGCGTGTCAGAAGATAATAGGTCAAAAGTTGAGAGATGTCAAGGTAAAATTGCTGAAAATTAGCCTTGACAAATAAGAGTTTTTGCATCTCTGGACAGTGTCTTTTGCATGTGCTAGTATGGGGTACATGGAAATTTCGCTTCAATCTACGAATGCATTGAAAATCAGAGGAAAACACGCTGCTGTCTTTATTAATCCTCAAGACAAAACCGCTAACTATAACATGGCAATACTCCTTGGCAAACCTGCCAAATCAAGTCTTAAAATCCGTGATGACGTCGTCGTTATTGATGGTCCAGGAGAATATGAAGCTGGAGGAATAAAAGTTACAGGCATCAAAGCAGATACGGCAACTGTTTACAGTATCAATATTGATGGCGTTGACGTAATTCTTGGCGATCGAGACGGCCTCGACAAAGTCCATCAGAAATTAAAGGAGCATCATGTCGCTCTCATTAATGCCAATACCGTTGGTAATACGTCATTTGTTCCATCTCTCGGGATGAATGCAGTTCTTTTCTTTGGTGAGATGGCCAAGGAAACGATCGATACCCTTGCTAAAGACGAAAAGAAAGAATCGACGAAATACACTATCGCTGCAGAGAAATTACCGACTGAGACAGAGACAATCTTATTAACGTCTAGTAACTGACGTGGTGCGTTTAGTTTTAGCTATTGTCCTCAACTCTACGCTAGACGCTAGTAACTAGTAACTATCCCAAGTATGGCTATAAAAACTCTCCCCAATAACGAAGAAGCCGAGCGAAGTGTCTTAGGTGCTATTCTTATCGATAAAGACTCAATTAACGTTGTTTCTGAATTCCTGAGGCCCACTGATTTTTATAATGAAACTAACGCGCTTATTTTTGAGGCTATGCTCGATCTTTATGATGAACGAAAGCCTATCGATCTCGTAACAGTTACTGATTTTCTCAAAAAGAAAAAACAATTTAGCAAGATCGACTCGAGTTATTTCACCGAGCTTGTGGAATCAGTTCCGACAGCTGCTAATGTCGAGCATTATGGCCGAATCGTTAAAGAAGCTTCGACCAAAAGAGCCCTTATCCACGCTGGGACTAATATCGCAGAAGCGGGATATGATGATAAAAAAGAAGTCAAAGAGATTTTGGACACTGCAGAGTCGAGTATTTTCTCCATTTCGCAAGGGAACATTACGAGAGGTTTTATTCCCATTCGTGATACCTTGACCCAGAGCTTTGATCGTATCGATGAGTTGCATAAAGGTGGAGAAGGCCTCAGAGGTGTTAAGACTGGTTTTACTGAACTCGATAACGTACTTTCAGGTTTTCAAAAGGCGAACTTGATCATCCTAGCAGCTCGCCCAGGCCAAGGCAAAACAGCGATCACACTCAATATGGCCCAGTACATCGCGACTCAGGATAAGAGACCGGTTGCTATCTTTTCCCTCGAGATGAGTAAAGAAGAGTTGGTAGATCGTTTTCTCGTCTCCCAAGCAGATGTCGACGCTTGGAGGCTTAAAACTGGTAAGTTGTCAGAGGAAGACTTCACGAAATTATCAGATGCTATGGGGCAGCTCGCTGAGGCGCCGATTTTTATCGATGACACACCAGGACTTAATTTAGCCGAAATGCGCAGTAAAGCCCGTCGACTCCATATGGAACACGGCTTAGGTCTGATTATCGTCGATTACTTACAGCTTGTGGACCCAGGACGCAAAGTTGAGAGTCGCGTACAGGAGGTATCTATCGTCTCGCAAGGATTAAAGAATCTAGCTCGTGAACTTAATGTACCTGTTCTTTCTGCATCGCAGCTTTCTCGTGCGGTCGAGCAGCGAGGGGAGAGGCGTCCTCAGTTATCTGATCTGCGTGAGTCAGGTGCTATCGAACAGGATGCTGACGTCGTTATGTTTTTATACCGTCCAGATGTCGACTTCGATATTACCAACCACAATATTCCGACGAAAATCTTAATCGCCAAACATCGTAACGGTGCGACCGGTGAAATTGATTTACTTTTTAGAGGCGATAGGATACGATTTTATAATGTTGAGAAATCGCACGCAGCAGTTTAACAATTACGTTCTAAAAACATTACATGAGAGGGGGTGATTATTAGATGAATCCAACAGATCAAAATCAAGGCGGAATGGGAGGGATGCAAACACCAGGAGCTACTCCAACTCCTGGAGCTGCACCTACACCTGCTCCAACTCCAGCGCCTGAAGCTCCAGTTGTTCCACCAACTCCAGCACCAGCACCTGAGGCACCAACTATGCCTCCAGCTGCTCCAACACCAGCAGGTAGCGATATGGGAGGCGGAATGCCAGCCCCAACACCAGCTCCTGAGACTCCTGGTACAGGTATGCCTGCACCAGCAGCTCCTGGAACTGATGCACCACAAGGTGGTCAAAACGGTGGAATGGGTGGTATGTAATAAATTCTCTGGAATATTTATTCTGCAGAATGAATAAAAAAGCGGATCGCTTAAGCGATCCGCTTTTTAGTAGTTAGTGGGCGAGGAGGGACTCGAACCCTCATAGTCATTACAACCAACAGTTTTTGAGACTGTCGCGTATACCATTCCGCCACTCGCCCAAAGCTTGAGTT
>CAZRDR010000081.1:0-12504 GCA_964598995.1 uncultured Gammaproteobacteria bacterium
GGTCTGCTTAGCGTCGCCACCTGAGCGGATATATTTAATCCCAGCCCAGATAATGATGATAACTGCTACAGCTCCAGCAAAGAGAAATGCATAGTAGATAAGATGGGAGAAGAGGTAAGGGATACAGCTTAACGTAGGAACGCCGTTTGACGTTTTATCTCCGGTGCAGATTGACCAATCCATATCTTTAGCCTAACAAATAGCACAAGAAAAGACAAATTTATTGTCGTGGCAGAGTAGGGATTTGTAAATCAGTGAGCTTGAGGCCAAAAAGTCCGAGGACGACACTGAGGATAAAAAAAGATAAAAGTGTCAAAATGAGACCTATCACAGCCGCAATAATCGTGTCACGAGCTGCTTGAACTTTCGCCTTATCGCCGCCTGAGATAATCCATTTGATACCACCCCAGATGAGGAAAGCAAGTGCGAGAATAGCTGCTATTACGAACGCAGAGATGATAAGGTTGTGTATGATGCCTGCAATGTTTGAAGTCTTGCTCCCATTACAGAGAGATTGGAAAGTGTTAGGTATTGTACCTCCACCACAAGGTCCAACGTTCACATTACCACTACCAGTATCAGTGCTTTCCCTTGCAAAAACAGGTAAGCCATTTAGAAAGGTAAAGCAGAAAAGAAACCCAAGAATTATTGCATATGTTATTCGGGACATATAGCCATGATACATCTTAAATTTAACGGAGCACAAGCACTAATCGATCGATTACGGAAATTAGAAAATAGAGCCAACAGAAGAGGTGAACCCATTAGCCAGTAATACTTGGGATAGTCAGGTTGTTCAGACCCAGTCCGAAGAGACCCAGGACTATACTCAGGATGAAGAAGGCTAAGAAAGCGATGATCAGACCGATAATAGCAGCGATGATAGTACTGCGTGCTGCCTCGACTTTAGACTTATCGCCACCTGAAGTGATCCATTTAATTCCGCCCCAGATGAGGAAGGCAAGAGCGATAACTGCGGCGATAACGAGAACCGCAACGATAACATTGCGAACTGTAACACCAATATTAGAGCCAGTTAATCCGCAAAGATTTCTACTCACTTCACTTAAACCACCATTCTTGCATGGGTCAAGTGTAGTAGGTGTGTCAGCAAATGCTAACGGTACACCTGCGAAAGCAGCTAGCGAAATTGTTGTGAAGATAGCAGAAAATTTAGTAAATAAGTTATTCATGGTTATCTAATAATACTTGGAATCTGTAAGCTATGGATATTTAAGCCAAAGAGACCGAGTACTAAGTTGAGGATGAAGAAGGCTAAGAAAGCGATGATTAGACCGATAATAGCAGCGATGATGGTACTGCGAGCTGCTTCGACTTTTGCTTTATCTCCACCACTAGTAATCCATTTAATACCGCCCCAGATGAGGAAGGCAAGAGCGATAACTGCAGCGATAATGAGGACAGCGACGATAGCTCGGAGAAGAACATCAGAAATTTGATTTTTATCGGTTACACAAAGTTGACTGAAATCTCCCGTTGTTCCATTAGGACAAGGATTAAGATTTACCTCAGCATAAGCGAGAAGAGGAGAAAGACCTGCATATGCAGCGGCAACTCCTAGAACTGGCAGAACATTTTTCTTGAACATATCTCTATATCCATCATAAACATGAGAAAGAAAGCTTGTCAATAGACCAATTTTGTAAAAAAATACGAAATTAAAAGAAGGTAACATGGAAGAGCGAACCGATGAGTGTAACGATGAAGAAGGCGAGGAAGACGATGATCAGACCGATGACCGAATAAACCATCTTATTGCGAGCTGCTTGGACTTTGGTTTTGTCTCCACCACTCGTGATCCATTGTATGCCTCCATAGATAAAGTAAAAGAGTGCCAAAAGGGCTGCAATGATAAATACTGCAACAAAAAACCACTGGACGAGGTGGTTACCAAGGCTATCTTTGGAAGGTCCAAAACCGCCTGAAGGAAGACCTCCTGGAGGTTTTACGTTAATTGGATCACCGTTTTGTGTTATTGGGTCAATTTTAAGTCCTAATAATTTCATGTTAATGTGATAATCCTGGCAGGTTAAGAATATTAACTCCAATTATCTCAAGGATAACTAGTGACAAAATGATGAAGATTAGTCCAGTTACTGCAGATATTACACGATCTTGAGCCTCTTTGACTTTCTCTGGAGTTCCCTGAGACGTCATGAGTTGATACCCAGCTCTAATAATCATAATCAGCGCAATTCCTCCGGATAGACTTAAGAATAAGGCGAGCATTTTTTTAATAAGACCTTGTGGATCGGTCCCCACTGCTGCAATAGCTGTATCAATACGGAGACATCCATCGTCTGTGATTTTAACTGCACACGGCGGCGGGAAAGGAGGCGCCTTCGGTATCGTATCATCAATATCATTGGTCTGACATTCGAAATTTAAGATATCTGTAGAGTTACCAGCTGTAGGACTTTTGCAAATTTTGGTGGCACCATCATTGCATCTAATTTTAGCAGTGTCGAGACAGCTGTATATTGGAAGCAATTTATATTTAGTATCACAGGTATCTGTCACCTCACTTGGGGAATAGCAGCCATTCTCAGCATCATGCTGGGCAGCATTATCGTAATCTTTCTTTTGTTGGTCAGTCATACATGCATATTTGCCTGTATAGACCGTTACACGTTTACAACCTTCGGCACATTTAGCATCTTGACCGACATCTACTGTGCCACAGGCAATAGGGACGTTAGCTGCAGTGATCGTAATAGGATTTGAAATGATATTACCCGCCTCATCAGTTACATCACCGCCATTATTTCCGTCAAACCAAGTGAATCTTACCGTCCAGACACCCTCATGAGTTTTTCCATCTTCATCAGACATAACATGCTTAAAATCAAATCTTCCTTGAGCATCGGTCGAGATTGGAGGAGTCCAACCATCCCCGTCTGGATTTATGAGAGCAATATTAATTGGTGAAATTGCCCGACTAGCACTGTTAGCACAGTTACTTAGCGTTCCCGAAAATTCAAAAACTTGAGAAGAATCGCCCCTCCATGTCGTTGGGGTGATAACATAGTTACTCATGATGCTACATGGTTTTACATCTGCAAGTGACTGTGACGGTAATACTGATCCCAAAATAAAGGAGAGTAATAATATGACGAGTGAAGATAAAAGGAATTTCACTAAGGAGAATTGGGCAGACTTAGGCATGATACTTATTAGTCTAATCAACAAATGCCTAGAAAGCAATCATAGGCATGTATGGAGTATACTATCTCTATGGAACCTAAATATTTCGAATCACTCTATCCTGTCGACGCTTGGGATAAAGAACTTGAAAAAGTCGTGAGTTTTATTAAAGAAGGAAATTCAAGTCAACTGATAGGGCTCCCCGGTGTCGGGCGGTCAAATATCTTAGGTGTTTTAGCATATAACAAGGAAATTAGGCTACGGCATTTCCCCAAACATCATGGGTTAGTTCACTTCGTGATGGTGAATTTTTCAGAAGTGCGACGCCGTCCCTTTAGTGATGTCCTAAAATTTATCTTCCTCTCTTTAGGTACATCACTTCGTGAACGCTCGATGATGGTGGAGTATGAAAAGATCGACGGGATGTTTAAGAATGCGCTCTCGTATAACGACGAACTCGTTTTTTCGCAGCAGCTCAAGCACGCAGTTGAGTACCTCGCAATTGAGAAAAAGTTAACGATAGTCATGCTCTGTGACAAATTTGATGAATATATCTCACAGGTAACTGATGATTTTTTTGTCTTCCTCCAGAGTCTCGAGGAAAAAGCCAAATATCGCTTTATTGTCATTTTTTCTGTAGCGCGTGCGCTCGAGGAGACGCTTGAGCCGCAGATCCTAAGTGACTTTAGCGACTCGGTCGTTGGGCACCAGATCTATCTGCCGCTTTTGGATCAGCCGAGTGTGGATTTTCGGATCCATTACCTTGAGAAATTAGTCGGAAAAAAGCTGTCCCCAAATCAGCGAAGCGAAATTTTACGGCTGACAGGTGGGCACATGCGGCTACTCATGGTCGCGATTGAGGCTGTTCTGGCCGCTAATGACCCCGAGCAAGATATGTCAACCTTTCTTCTCTCCCAAAAGACGATGCAGCTTGCTCTCAAAAGTCTCTGGGCGAGTCTCACGCCAGAGGAACAATCTGACCTCCAGACCTCCCAATTTCGTGAGGAGTCGACGATTTACCTCCAAAAAATTGGACTGATCTCAGAGGATAAAATCACTATTCCTCTTATTGAGACTGCAATGCAGCAGGGGTTATTTAAAGAAACTGAGGCAAAACTCGTTTATGATGAGGCAACGAATACCATTAAGAAGGGCGAGGTTACTTTTTCTGACAGTCTTACCAAGGGTGAATTTCGCTTACTCCGTTACCTTTTACAGCATAATGACGAAGTCGTCGAGCGAGAGACGATCGTTAGTATCGTCTGGCAAGAGGACAAGACCTCACTTGGCATCACTGACCAGGCCATCGACCAGCTTATTTTTCGCCTGAGACGTAAAATTGAGGCTGATCCTAACCATCCACAGCATTTGCTCACGGTCAAGGGGCGTGGAGTTAAATTTAGTGCCTAAGTAGCCTCCTAAGAGCCACTTAAAAGGTTCTTGTAAAGATAGTATCAAGTTAAATAGTTAGCCTGAGACTATACTGCCTTCATGAAAGAATTTGGTACAGGAGGGCATATCCCTCAAGAGCAGAATTTTAGTTATCCGAAGCGTGCAGACGCGTTGACTTCGCAGGCTGATACAACGTATGCTAGAAGTGGAGCAAAGTCTATGGACGGCAACGCACAGCAAGAAAATCCGATTATTACAAACCCACGAGAGGCAACAAAGCTACCTCCTCAGGAAATTATTAATCCGAGTATAAGACGGCCGCAGCGAGTAACAACTTCAACTGAGGCACGATTAGCGTCTCCTCGCAGCTTAGTGGATAAACGTGGTAACTCGCAGTGGTCACGAGAAGGAAAGCTCTCACTTGGCTTTGATGAGGAAAATCCGTATACACCTCAGGAGTTAGCTCAACGTGCTCAATTAAAGTCAGAGTATGAGCGTCACAAACAAGGTAAGAGGACAAGTGCTGAACATGATCAAATGGTCAGTGATCTTATCGATGCACATGGAGAATTGCCAGTAGCACTTGACTGGGAAGAGATGGGTGGTTCAGGTGCGAAATTCCATAACGCTGTCGAAGGTGAAGAAGAATATGCTGACTTAGTAGATTATGCTCCAAAGAACGAGAGGGAGAGGCCTGAAAATCTTAATGAATTTCTCTATGAGATCATGCGTAACTCAGATCCTAAGTGGGGTCCAAAGGGCACAAACTGGCTGATGAGGAAGAATCCGGAGACAGGCAAAGTTGAGATTAACCAAGCCAATTTTCTCGAATGGCAGATGGATCGTATGGTTTTCTACCATGGTGAAGATCCAGATAATTTACAGTTGAACTTATTCCAGAAAGTGCGCCTTGAGCGAGATTTTCGTGACATTACTATCCTCGATATGTTTGAGAATGAGGATAGATATTTTAAAGATTCCGAAGGTAATATGTATAAAGAATTAGCGAATGAAGGGAGGTTACGCTTTTGGCAGTTTGCAGCCTTCCGTAGTGACTTCCTCGAATATAACCTCGCGATGGGTGATGATGGTAATGTTAATAAAGTCCTCGCAAAGCAGTTTTACAACAACAGCCATTCTAAGATTGCCTTTCATGGTCAAAGTGTGCTTACCAATATCTTAACCATGGCTCATAAGTTTGACTCAAAAGGGCAATCGCTAGAAGATCGTAGGAAAGGTGATCAGCCAGAGAGACCTAAGAATGATACAAATTTAGGGAATGCTGTTAATACTTCATTTCTGATCTATTACAACATCGGTGATCATGAAAAACTCAAACAACTTTTAGGAGATGATGTGAAATACCTCCTCAACGCGGATTATGTTCGTCATGAAATCATTAAGCAGGCAGCAAGTAAAGGTTTTCTCAAGCGTAAACTAACAGAAGCTGATTTGGATGCCAATGGTAATTATCTGATGGGCATCCTGACACCTGATGAAATTCGACAAGTAAAAAGTTTTGTTGAATCTACCAGTGATGATCCAAAAAGTAATGCAGGTTTCTTATTTGAGTCTGGTGATATTAAACCTCAAAAGATCATAGATTTTATTAATCTTTACAATCAGACGACGAAGCATCCTGAAGCATTTAACATTTCTCGTGGTCTTGTCCAACGCGCGATTCAAAGTAGATATAATCTTGGTGAGTCGTCTACAGCTTACGCAGAACAAATGGCCTTCTTTATGGCACGTCCGATGGGTGCTGGCTGGCGTAATGACATGATGGCAAATGCTAATGACGCGACGACCAAGGTCGCGAAGATGCGTAAATATCGTGAGAAGATGGCGAGCGGCTCACGTGCTGGTATGTACGGTAACCCTTACTCGATGTATATGCTCAAAAGCGCGCTTGTTGATTACTTAACTGCAGCACGCACAAATGTTTTAGTTAAAGAAGCAGATGGGGAAACGGACTACAAAGATGCTTATGATAACACGCATTATTATTCCATCATGGAACTCATGGAAAAGCTCCATCATATGGGGAAAAATGAAAACGGTGACGAAAAAGCAGAGGCTTTCATGGAGACGGCTAAGGACATCATCCCGACTGTTAACTCAGAACGTCAGTGGGCACAGGATCATATGAATCGTGCTTTTGAGATTTATCATGACGTTGTCGAAAGTAATGAAATTGACTGGGCTAAATTTACTGATGAGGATGCCTGGGGGAATATTAAGCTTAACCGCGGTGCATTTGAAAAGGAAGTAAAAGATCATTTCTTCAAAATCATTAGATACTGTTACAGTACCTATGACCAGTTAGACTTTAGTAAGACTGTCCGTTACCATAATCCGAGTACAGACAAGTGGGAAGACCAGCCGCTGGTTGTCTCTCTCTTTGGTAAAGAAATACTCGATATCCCAGAGTTCTGGAAGAAAGACTATGCTCGTAACCCTGATGGCACAATTAAAACACATAAAGTTAAGGATCCGCATGGGCATGGTGAGGGAAAGGAAGAACCTGTAATCGATAAGGTGTATGAACACGTTATTGACCCACAGTTGATCCAGCAGCAGAAAGAACTCCTTTGGAAGCAAGTTGCACTTGGCCGTCTCGCAGCAGATATCTATGCCCATCGTGACTATTTTAGTACTGACAAGCCATACAATATGCTCTACTTTGAACATATGATCGAAGCTATTGAGACTATTTCAGATGGGTTAATGGGTGATGAGGATAATCTCCGTGTGACCAAGCGTAAGGGCCATGCTTTCAGCCATAGTCAAATTGCCTGGCTGCGAAAGACAGCAAGTATCGAACGTTGGAGACTCTATCGTAACCAAGTGATCTCTGATCTATTTGGAGGGATTGGCTCCGGGCTATCGGAGACTATTAAAAAACTGTTTGGCGATATCACCAAGATAGGATGATAAAGTTATTAGAATTAGTGGTGCTCTGAAGAAGAGCTTTCAGGTGGTTTTCCAATACCATTACCTCCGATTCCCGGTACGACAGTTGGAGCACCTGCCTGTGGCTTTCTGAATGCTGCCGCTTTTTTATCTTCTTCTGCTTTCCATTTGTTAAATTTACTACTCCCATCTAACAGGCCAAAGGTAACACCGCCAAGCTTTTGAGATGCCCGTATCTTCCAATAGGCAGCAGCACCCATCCTGCCTTTATGCGGATCAAATTCATTCATTCTCTTCCAAACTGCTTTTGGAGTAGCTGTCGCATAAGGTATACCCGTGCCAAAGCCTTTCGCAACTGCTGCGCCAACTGGTCCAGGCTTAGCCTTTAATGCACTCTCAACCCATCCTAATAACTCAGGTCCAACCATAATCATGCCAAACGCGATTAAAACTCCAAAATTATCAAATAAGTTGGGGTTAGATATTAGTGGTGGAACAAATGCACCCTGTTGTGGATTATTCAGTGAGTTATCAGCAGCAAAGACAGATGCGATGATAAAGAGGAAAACTGCTGCAGGGAAAATTGCTAGATGAGCAATGATGGCACGTATCCATCTCGAAAAATTAAAGGTACTCCCAGGTAACAGCCCAATAGTGATCATAAGAGGTCCTAATATCGTGTAGCAAATTACATAGACAAGGGATTTCATCAATGTGAACCAGGTTCGGATCAGTGCGATGAAAATCGCAACAGCAACGATCAAAAATCCGAGGGCACTAATAAGAATCGTAATGAGTCCTTGGAATCCTTGGGAGATGCAACCTCCACCAAGAGTTGAAGCTATGATATGCCTAACAGAACAGGGAGCATCATGGTCAAGCCCCAGGAGCGAGGATACAGTTCGGGAAATTACATCTCCCATAGTCCTCCCAATATCGTAAGAAAGTCCGAGAATTCCATCAAATTTGCCAAATCTTCCAGCGGAGAATAGTCCATCAACATAACTTAAAGGATTTGAGAGAAGGTTTTGTGTGGCCTGCTTACGTAAGCTGGCATTGTCCGAAGTCGATCCATTGTCAGTATTATATTTAACAATATCTTTATATAATTCTTCGCCAGTATGATGGCTCTGTTGGGAAATGGCAGCAATTAATCGTTGGGAGTCTGCGAGGATAGTATTGATGTCTGATTGAGAACGGCTACCTTCTTTCAGATCTGCTATTTTTTTCTCTGAGTCAGCCTTTAGTTGTGCTAGGTCTGTATCAGGGATCTGAAAGACAGCATTATTAAATGTATCATCAATAATAATGATCTGATCGTTATGTCTGAGGTCAATTCTAGTATCCGATGCTAAAATATTTATTCCTGCATATGTCACGACCCACATCATATCGACTAAAAATCCAACAATTGCATATGAGAATGTGATTAAAAAAATACCAATAATTACTTTGGGTATTTGGTTCTGAATACTCATAACAGTTCTTGGATCAATTTTTATCCTGAGCATGATTGCAAGTCCGATAAATACGAAGACTAGTGTGAAGAGCAGGTAGGAGAGGTTCCTCATGGTAATCCACATCTTCTGGAGGGAAACTAAACTCGAAAAGCCTTGCGTTGTTTGAGCAGCGTAGGTCTTAGGTCCGATACCAAAGTTATCGGCTAAATAATGTATATACTCACCGCTAGAAGCAGGAGCCTTATAAATAGAGCTGATAGAGTTAATTGTTAATCCAAAGAGTCCACCAAGTTGAGGTCTTTCAGAAGTTCCTGCATAACCTAATTTATTTGTCGATGGGTCGATTGTCAGACAGCCGTGTTGGGGGTCCACGACATCGACGCCGATAAGCTGACAGATCAGGGCTGAACTGAGATTAATCAAGACTGATTGGGCTTTAGTATGGTCGTTTTGTTCGACATCAGGATTCAGGTTAGATGATGCCTGTGCTGCCACACGCTGGAGGGGAAGAATCCCAACGACAATGAGTGCGATGAAGGCAATTAATAAGAAACGAAAACGATAAAAAAGATCGGGCAGGCGCATAATAAGGGCTGATTTTAGTGTGCGCTATTTGGAGGGATCTGTCAAGTTTGCATGAATAATTTTACTAAGATACGCTATTAAATGATTGTAGTGATTGAAGCTATTTGATATACTTAGCCTCTAATGGAGAGGTCGCATAGTGGTCTAGTGCGGATGTCTTGAAAACATCTGAGGATTCACGTCCTCCGCCAGTTCGGATCTCGGTCTCTCCGCTATGGCGAGATGAGAAGCAAGCGTCTGAAAGACGCAGTCCCCGGAGGGGAAATCTCGCTCTCTCCGCCATCCACAAGAACTTGACCTATCCATCTTACTCAGTTAGAGTAAAGATATGGACCACCAGGACGAAGTACTGCTTGATGCACCTCACGAGAAATTACTTCCCGAGCATACGTTATCTCCACAGGAATATAGTGAGAGTGATGATTATGGCTATCGCTTGCGTACACTTCTTTCCTGGTCCGCGCCAGGCAGGCCGTTTCAGCGAAAGAGTAAGGAGTACTTCCTCAATATCTTAGTCATCATGTTCCTCGTAGAGGTAATCCTTTTCCTCTTTGGGCAGTTCGCACTCATGGCACTCGTCCTGTCGCTCGTTTTCTTAGCGTTTGCACTCTCAACTGTTCCACCGCATGATTTTCACTACAAAATTACGACAGAGGGTGTCATGGTCGAGGATCATTTTTTCTTATGGGAAGAACTTTATGATTTTTATATTAAGCGGATTAACGGCGAAGAAGTGGTCATCATTGGAACGAAAGCGTGGTATCCTGGCGAGTTAACCATAGTTCTGGGGATGATGCATAAAGAGCAAGTTCGCGATCTCTTGGTGCAATTTTTACCTTATCGTGAGTACGTTAAACCGACATTTATGGAGAAATCCGCGACCTGGCTTGAGAAAAATTTCCCACTTGATCGCAAGGTCCAGATGCCTCACAGTAAGTAATTTGCTTCGATTTCGTGAATTTTGATACAATACACAGACAGATTTGCCCTCGTAGCTCAGTTGGATAGAGCGCAACGTTGCGGACGTTGAGGTCAGAGGTTCGACTCCTCCCGAGGGTACTTAATTTTAAGCAGTTCTTCGATCAGTATTCCGATCATTCCTACGATCCCCGCGAGTGAGAAATAAAGCCAACGCCTGGTAAAGACAGCATCTAGTGGCAAGAGTTGTGAATGAAATAATAATCCGACCCACAGCCAACAACAGAAAAAGAGAAATAATTTCAATCGAGCCGATTTTTTCTGATAAAGATAATATCCAAATGCTCCCATCACACCACAGATTGTAATAACTAATAAGATCATACTCAGAGTGAGGAATTGATTTAAGGGAAGTGTGACGTGTTGGGGGACAAGCAGATTTGGTGCGATAAGGTCAGTGAGATACAAACTCATTAGTACTGGGACTTGGAGAATGCGAGAAACTAGTGGTAGGTGAGCAAAAGGAGTCGATTTAATTGTTGCGAAATAGCCTAACTGGCCGATGATCCGTAGTAAAAAATAAATGATGAATGTTATTAATAGAGTGAGAGAGATTTTGGGTAACTGTTTTTTCGAAAAGAAAAAACAATATAACAAGATAATTATAAAAAATATGATGGCGGTCTCTTTGGTAAGGAGCGAAAGAAGCAATAGGAGACCTATCACGATAGCATCTCTCTTCCTTGTCTGCGAGCTGATAACGAGAAGTGCTGACATGCCGAAGGTGAAAAAAAGGAGATCCTGGAGATTAGCAATCAGCATGATGAGGTCTCTTGTGGTAGGGTGGAGTAGGAACAGTAGGCTGAGAAAAAGCGCTAGTAAGGGACGAAAAAATTTCTTAAAAAAAATAAAAAGCATAAAGCTATTAATACAGGCGAGTAAAATTTGAATATCATAAAATACTTTGACCTGACCGTGTCCCACCCAATAAATAATGGAATAGATGATAAAGAGAAATGGTTTGTAGTAATAACTAAAAATCGCATGTTGATGACCTTTCTCAGGAATACTCGTTATAAAAAAGAGTGGAATTGATGAAATAGAGTGGACGAAGGGGTTATTAACAATTTGGGTAAAGTCGTCACCGCGAAAAACATGTGGAATGACAGGAAAATACCTCAGAAATCCGATCACTATAATGAGACTAAGCGAGAGCCACTGCACAGTCTTAAGGATACGCAATTTAGGTAAAGTTTGCTATACTTAGCCTCTAGCAAGTGGTATTAGGAGGGGTCGTACCACGAGGTACTTCCCGTTATTTTAGTTAATAACTAATTTAGGAGGGGTCGCATAGTGGTTTAGTGCAGCGGTTTCGAAAACCGCCGTTAGGATTTTTTTCTTAACCGGGAGTTCGAATCTCCCTCCCTCCGCTTCGTCGAAACACATGTTTGCTTTCGTAAAACTGCGTTTTACTTTTTGCAACATGGTTTCTCCTCTTACCATTGCTTTGCAATGGTAGGGAGATCCGGTAGGTCCCCGTAGCTCAGTTGGATAGAGCATCAGATTCCGGATCTGAGGGTCGGAGGTTCAAATCCTCTCGGGGATACTATAACAAGATAAAACTATGAAATTTGAATTTTCAGCCGGTGGCGTAGTTTATAAAAAAGAAAATAACGAGACTTTTATTCTCGTGGCGCAGCATTCGCAGCATCATGGGTGGGTTTTCCCTAAGGGACTTATTGGGGACAAAACTGAAGGAGAGACGAAAGAGAGTACTGCCGTAAGAGAGGTAAAAGAGGAGACCGGGGTGGATGCTGAGATCGAGCGAGCGTTAACACCTGAAACCTATTGGTATGTTTTTGAAGGTCAGAAAATTAAAAAAACAGTTTATTACTTTATCATGCACGCAACAGGTGGAGATATCACTAAGCATGATTTTGAGATGGAAAATGTCGAATGGATAACGCCAGCAGAAGTAGCAAGTAGATTAACCTATGAATCTGATAAAAAAGTCTGGCAAGAAGCACAAAAATATTTGCTAAGAGCTAAGAGCTAAGAGCTAAGAGCTAAG
>CAZRDR010000082.1:0-3048 GCA_964598995.1 uncultured Gammaproteobacteria bacterium
GTATACTCTTTACCCCAGACGTGGCGTTTAATGTTGGTTTCTTTACTCTTTTTAGGCATCGGACTGTATGGCAGGCAGGGATATAGTTAAACAACAAAAGACGCAAAGGGTATAGACCCTTGCATCTATATTTGGGAATTACCTTACTGGTTATACCATAGTCAATGATATGTGTCAAGAGGCTAACGCCATTTTCCTTCATTAAAGCTATTTGAAGCTATAGATCTTCAGTGTTTATCCATGTATAATAGGATGCGTTATGAAAGCTGAACAAATTTTACACCGTTATATTTCGTTTTTTGAAGAAAACGGGCATAAACGTATCGCTAACTCTTCACTCGTCCTCGTCAATGATCCAACAACTCTCTTTACCAGTAGTGGTATGCAGGCACTTATTCCTTATTTATTAGGTGAGGTTCACCCATCTGGAAAGCGCTTAGTTAATGTGCAGAATTGCTTGAGATCACAAGATATTGAGGAAATCGGTGACAACAGGCATACTACTATGTTTCGCATGCTCGGGAACTGGAGCCTGGGAGATTATTTTAAAAAAGAGCAGCTGCCATGGTTTTTCACCTTCTTAACGGATAATGAGCGAGGTCTTGGTCTTGATCCCAAAAATCTCTATGTCACTGTCTTTGCTGGAGATGACTCGATCCAAAAAGATGAAGAGAGTATTAAGATCTGGCAAGAACTGTTCAAAACCAAAGGCATGGATGCAGCTGTCGTCACTGATGCTGAGGAAAATGGCATGCAGGATGGCCGTATCTTTACCTTTGGTGTCAAGAAAAACTGGTGGAGTCGGGCTGGAGTTCCCGAGAATATGCCTCCCGGTGAGCCAGGCGGACCAGATAGCGAAGTCTTTTATGATTTCGGCACTGAGCATGATCCGAAATTTGGTAAGCACTGTCACCCCAACTGCGATTGTGGAAGATTTATGGAGATTGGCAATTCAGTCTTCATGCAATATATCAAACAAGAAAATGGAACGTTTAAAGAATTACCTCAGAAGAACGTCGACTTCGGTGGTGGACTTGAAAGACTAGCTGCTGCTAAGAACCATAATCCTGACGTATTCACGACTGACCTCTACAGTAATATCATCGCAACAATTGAGGAAGTCACTAACAAGTCATATTCTGATCACACAGCTCAGGCTTCAATGCGTGTCATCGCAGATCACTTAAAAGCTGCAACATTCTTAATGGTTGATGGCGTCGTACCATCGAATAAAGAACAAGGTTATGTTCTCAGACGTCTCCTGCGTCGAGCTGCTGTGAAGATGCGCCAACTCCATGGCAGTCTTCCACCGGTCTCGGATTTTCAAAAAATCTTAGACGCAGTACTTGAGACTGAGGAACGAGTCGATGAGAAAGTAAATCGTGACCAACATCGCGATGTCATCTTCCCGCTTGTGGATGAAGAATTAGGCAAATTCGCAAAGAGTCTTGAGAAAGGCTTGAAAGAACTTGAAAAAAATGTCGACAGACTTGATGAAATCTCCTTTGACCTCTATCAGACGCACGGCTTTCCTTTTGAAATTATCGAGGAATTAGCTAAAGAGAAGGGGAAAACAGTCAATAAAACTACCTTTGAAGAAGCCATGAAGAAGCATCGTGATCTTTCCCGCACGGCATCAGCTGGCATGTTCAAGGGCGGACTCCAGGATCATAGTGAGCTGACCGTCATGGGTCATACCGCAACTCACCTCATGCACCAGGCGATCCGTGATGTCTTAGGCACGCATGTCCATCAGAGTGGATCTAACATTACGCCCGAGCGAGTTCGCTTTGACTTTAATTTCGACCGTAAGTTAACTGATGAAGAGCTTAAAACTGTCGAAGATATGGTCAATGAAAAGATCAAGGAAAATCTTCCTGTTCATTTCGAACTCATCCCGACGAAGGAAGCCTATGAAATCGGTGCAATTGGCCTGTTCATGGATACTTACGGTGAGAAATCAAAAATTTACTTTATTGGCGGGGATAATCCCTTTGACAAAACATCAAGTAACAAGCCTTATTCGATCGAATTTTGTGGCGGTCCACACGTCGATTTTACAGGCGTCCTCAAATCATTTAAGATATTAAAACAGGAGAACTTAGGTAAAGGCATGAAACGTATTTATGCTGTGGTTAATCCATAATGATCTATGAAACTGCCCGTACCCTCACTTTTTAGTAAAAAGGCGCCGTCTAATTACTATCTTTCACTTCTCTTACGAGATGAGAAGGCGATCGCTGTCGTGCTGCAGGAAATCGATGGAAAATTAAAAATAATCGGCAACCACCAGACTTCTTTCTCGCGAAACCTTGAGGATATCCCTTTTGAAGAACTGCTTGAGTCACTTGATAAGACGATTAGTAAAGCTGAGGAGATGCTCCCGCCTCATATCGAGACAGAAAAAACCATCTTTGGCGTAAAAGCCTCATGGGTCGAGGAAAAGAAAATCAAAAAAGAGTACTTAGCAAAGCTTAAGAAACTCTGTGACGAGTTATCACTCCAGCCTATTGGCTTTATGGTCATCACTGAGGCTATCTCCCACCTCCTTAGCCAAGAAGAAGGCGCTCCTTTATCAGCGATCCTCGCTGAAGTCGGTTCTTCAGCTATTAATTTGACACTTTTCAGAGCTGGCAAAATCGTCGAAGCACATAGCGCCCGTATCGAGGACTCAGCCACTAAGACTGTCGATCGACTTCTCCACCACTTCACAACAGACGTCCTCCCCTCGCGCATCCTCTTACTTAATGCTCAGTCAGGCGAGTCACTCGCGCAGGACTTCTTAAAGCACCACTGGAGTAAGAGTATTCCTTTCCTGCATGTTCCGCAGATTTCAGTACTGCCTGAAGGCTTTGACGGCAAAGCAATGGTCTTCGGCGCTGGAGAGCAGATGGGCTTCTCAGTACTGGATGCCTTAGGCGATATCACAGTTATTAATATGGATGGTGAAGGTGATAAAGAGACGACTGAAGAAGTCGTAAAACAAGAACTGAAAGAAGAGAAAAAAATGGATGAAAAACTCGGTAAGATCGACGAAGAGCCGGACAA
>CAZRDR010000083.1:0-5166 GCA_964598995.1 uncultured Gammaproteobacteria bacterium
GGTGATCGCTGCGCAGGGATTCGACTGGGCGACTGCACCGGCACTTTTTCTGAAATGGAAATTTCCTCCTTTTAGCACTGCTTACTGGCTTCAAGGGACTTTCGATCATCGACTCGATAGGCCTCTCGGGGTCATCTTACAAATAATCGTCTTAATCGCCTTCCTCTTTATTGCAAAAATCAGTCTTGTCTGAAATACTTAAGGTATGCCCAGGCCCACTCGCCCACATCACTTCGTAACGCGAAATGCCATGATCATGGGATTCATCTTCCTGATTACCCTACTTATCGCAATTGGTGGTTATGTTTTCCTTCTTTTCAAATCACATAACTCAGAGTTTGTATCAGTACATGTCAAAGGCGGTACAGTATCTTATCCCAAAAATAGTCCTCTATTTAAGACTCTTACTCCTACTCCTCTACCAACATATGCAGAATTCCAGCAAAAATATTCTCCTTTACAGATAGCAGAACTAACAAAGAATTGGACTACCTGTACCAATACAAAATCTCAATTCTCTATCAAATACCCTTCAAATCAATTAGTAGATTATTTCGCGCAACGAGCACCTTCCGATTCAACGTGTGAAGACTTCGTTTTACGATCTGAAGCAAATGAAGATCAACTTAACCAAACCACAGATTTTAGAGTCTATGTCTCTCCAGCAGCAACTGAAATAAATCCTGAAGCATTATTTATGAAAAGACAATTTATTTATTACTTTAACCTTGAGCCAAACCAGCGTAAGAATACGGCTATCACTCAGACAAAAATCGGATCACAGAAAGCATACAGACTGGATATTTGCTGTGGCGCTGAGATGGGAGCAAATTGGGCGAGACTAGAGACTGATGTAATTATCCCAACCGCTAACCATCTCTATGAAATTCAGCTAACGGGTAATGGGCGGAACTCAATGGGTTCAACTTATAAAAATCAAGACATCTATGAACTGATGCTGGCTACGATAAAACTATTTAATTAACGGCTGGAGCTTCTAACGATTTTGGAGTTTTAATATCCTCTAACTTCCAAGCTGCGAAGGTACATTTCGGATAATTACTGCAGCCGTAAAATTTGCGCCCTTTGCGTGTTTTCTTCACGACAATCTTACCCCCGTCTTTCGGACATGGGAGCTGTGTCTCCTCGACAAATGGTTTGGTAAATTTACATTCAGGGAAGGTACTACACGAGATAAATTTGCCGAAACGTCCGGTACGGATGACGAGGTCTGACCCACAGTCTGGACATTTCTCACCAATTGTTTCGGTAGCGATTTTGACGCGTTCAGCTCCTTTGACATCGACCAATTTTTTAGAGAATGGTGTATAAAAATCCTTCATCATACTCACCCATTCTTTTTCGCCACTCGCAATTTGATCCAACTCGTCCTCCATTTCTGCCGTAAAAGGGATGTCATCGATATCTTCAAAGTTTTTGACTAAAAAGTCATTAACTGCAATTCCGACTGAGGTTGCTTCGAACCGCTTCTCCACACGCTCGACATAGGCTCGATCGACCAGTGTTGAAATAATTGAGGCATAGGTTGATGGTCGGCCGATACCTTTTTCCTCCAAAGTTGCGATAATAGAGGCATCGTTATAGCGAGGTGGTGCAGGTGTTTCGTGCTCCTGACTTACGACTTTTTTGGTAGCGACATCCTCACCGACGGTGAACTGCGGCAGCTTTTTATCGGCTAAGGCCTGCGGATTTATCTTAAGGAACCCATCAAAGACTAACACTGATCCGGTGGCTTTAAAGCGATACTTCTTATCAGGCGTGTTTTCTGCATAGACAGTTGTTGACTGGATGAGAGCATCAGCCATCTGGGATCCGACAGCCCGCCGCCAGATTAATTCATAGAGTTTGAGACAGTCCTTGCCAAGTGTTGAGTCGACTGCTTTTGCCTGTGGACCAGTCAAAGGACCAAATTTAGTCGGACGGATCGCTTCATGTGCTTCCTGAGCGGATTTTTGTTTGGTGAGATAGAGACGAGGCTTGTCTGGCACATACCTCTCACCATATTCTTTTTGGACGAACTCTCTGATCTGATTAATAGCAACTGGTGAAAGGTTGGTCGAGTCGGTTCTGTGATAGGTAATAAAACCTTCCTCATAGAGCTTCTGGGCAAGACTCATCGTGCGCTTACCTGAAAAACTATATCTGCGTGAGGCATCCTGCTGCAGCGTTGAGGTAGTAAAGGGTGCGTATGGACTGCGTTTCGCTTGTTTTTCATTGACATCGCTAATAACAAATGTTTTTTGCTTAATATCCTCAACTATACTCTCTGCTTTATCTTTGGTATCAATTACAGTCTTACTAATAGTGTATTTGCCATCATATAGGTCGAACGACTGTGAGACTTCTATCTTTTTCTGGTCTATCTCGACGAGTTCAAACTCGACATCGAGCTTGTCACCAGTCTTTTTCGTCATGACGGCGTGAATCGTAAAGTATGGTTCTTTCTGGAATTTCTCGATTTCTTTTTCGCGTTCGACGATGAGACGTAACGCGACACTCTGCACGCGTCCTGCAGATAGCCCACGACGAACTTTTTGCCATAAGAGTGGTGACAATTTATAACCGACCAAACGATCAAGTACACGCCTAGCGGTCTGTGCATCGACTAAGTTGTAATCCACATCTCGCGAATGACCGAAAGCTTCTTTGATGGCTGCCTCAGTAATTTCATGGAAAACAACACGAGCAAATTTATCCTTTGCTTTCCCTGTAGATGTCTTTCCACTTAATACTTCTTTAATATTGGCGGCGATTACTTCTCCTTCACGATCAGGGTCTGTGGCGAGGATGATTCGCTCGGCATCTTTAGCAGCCGCTTTTAATTCACTGATTAACTTTTTCTTATCGCCAATTACTTGAAGTTCAGGTGTAAACCCATTCTCGACATCAACTCCTAGTGTACTCTTCGGCAGATCCATAATATGACCCATCGAGTACTTAATAAGGTAGTCATCGCCTAAATATCGACTGATAGTTCGCGCTTTGGTTGGTGATTCAACAATTACTAAATTTTTCATATTTTCCAAAAAAGAAAGATACCCTGGGCCGATTTCAGGTATCTTCAAATTGTATTCTCCATTATACAGGTCGTGTCAAGCAGCCAAATAATAATGACAAAAATGTAGTAATTGAGTATTATAGTTGAGATGAGTGGAATCCTATCTCAAAAACTTCACTTTCCGCACGACTTCCCTTTTGGCTCTGCTGTTGCTTCATTTCAAGTCGAGAACCCCGATCCGACGCGTTACGCTGATTGGGATAAATTCATCCATGATAATCCCAGAAAACACATCATCAGACCTGGCGAATACGGTCCTGACTGGTGGGATCTCAATAAAGCCAAACGAGATCTTGATACGATGCATAAAATCGGGACTACATCCCTGCGGCTTAGTCTCGAATGGGCGCGCATCGAACCGCAGCCAGGTGTTTTTAATCCAGACGCCGTCCTCAAGTACAAAGAACTCATTTCGTTTTTAAAGGAGAAAAACATTACTCCACTCATAACGATTAATCACTTTACTCTCCCGGAATGGCTCCAGGACAAAGGATCATGGGCAAATAAAAGAATAGTTAACGAATTTGAGAAATACGTTGAATACATGCTCCCTTTCTTTCCTGACAACAAATACTGGATAACGCTTAACGAACCAAATGGTTTAGTCATCTCAGCTTATGCAACTAACTACTTCCCACCCCAGAAAGGCAATCTGCTAGACTTTTGGAAGGCTCGAGGTAACATGATCGAGGCTCATAAAAGAGCGCATCGACTCATCAAATCTCATGATAAAGACTCACAGGTAGGCATCGCCTATGCGCTCATCTGGTATCGTCCAGAGAGTGAAAAAGATCCATTAGAACGAGGCTATACGTATGTCGTCGATTATGTGAACGCGACCAACTGGATCGTCGCAACGAAGGATACTATGGATTTTATCGGCTGTAATTACTACACTGGCTACTATTTAGACCTTAATCCGTTGAAATTTAAGCTCACCAATCGTAAAGATTCAGCAGGAATTCCTAAGACAATGTTACTCGGTCAGACCAAAAGACCTGGCGCATATACCTCAGATATGGGCTGGCCGATCGTGCCAGACTTTTTCCTCTCACTCCTTCGCAGTCTGCATACCTCCTATCACAAACCCATTCTAATTACCGAAAATGGCATCGCTGATGTGCATGATAAATATCGCGCTTTTTATGTCTTAACCCACTTAGTTGCGATGTGGAAAGCTATGGAGGAAAAAATCCCTATCTTAGGCTACAACTACTGGTCAACAATCGATAACCTCGAGTGGCTGTATGGCTTTACCAGACACTTTGGACTTATCGGCTATAACGCCCATACCCATGAGCGTCATACGAGACGAAGTATCGGACTCTATAAAGATATTATCGAGAAAAAAGCTATCGATCTGCCTCATCTCATGCAGGAATATCTGCCTGAGGATCAACGACCCAAAGCTCAACTCCTCATCGAGCAGATCCTCACCGCCGGCAAACGTAACCCTCGTATCCGCTACCTGGATACGCCTGAAGAATTACCTGAGACCCAAATTGATTCTATTGGGAAATAATATAGTTACCGCTATCTGAAAGCGAAATATACCCCTTCATTTCCATCAGTGAAAGGAGCATATTGAGTTGAGCTGTCTCAAAGCCTAACCTCTGCCGCAAGTCGTCAAATGACTGTTCTTCATCTTGTAGAGCAGTAATTATTTTCTCTTCCTCTGGTGAGTCACCTTTAATTTTTTTTATACGAGATACGGCAATCCCTGGCTTTGCACCAAATTCACTTAGGATATCTGAACTAGAGAGGACTAAATTCCCCCCTTTTTTAAGTAATTCATTAGAACCTTTAGAAAGTGACGATGTAATCGGACCAGGAACAGCAAAGACAGGCCTATTATCTGAAAAGGCATCATGAGCTGTGATGAGTGCGCCACTATCATCAGCTCCTTCGGTTACGACAACTCCTTTAGATAGTCCTGCGATGATCCTATTACGAGATGGAAATGAGCCTTTGGTAGGCGGCTGACTGAGAGGAAATTCTGAGACGACAGCGCTCCCTTGCTCGATTATCTTAGTATACAAACTATAGTTCTCCATCGGATTACAGCAGTCGACTCCACAGCCGAGGAC
>CAZRDR010000084.1:0-28358 GCA_964598995.1 uncultured Gammaproteobacteria bacterium
CAATTTCTCGAATAAAATTAGTCCCAATATTCGCTCCACAAGTAGATACTTTTACTCCGCAACTGCCAGCTGTTGAAATCAGAGATGAGCATGATGATGCCAAGCAATAGGTATTAGAAGGTAAGTTTGAGAGAGTACTCCAATTACTATCTTTCATTTTCACAACTGTCTCAACACCTTCTTGTGCATATTGCGTCGCAAGCGTGCGAGACGAACCCTCAGTTGCGTTATTAAGGGACCTGAGCATCATGAGCGTTAATGCAGTCAAGATTACGATTCCTGCACCTAAAGCGACAACGACCTCAATAATTGTTTCACCTTTCATGTTCATTGGATACTGACTGCTCCTGTCTGACTAACGACCACAGAGGCCGTTGTTCCATAGCCACTAATAATTGTTCTTCCTGATCCAGTAACTCCTCCATTAAGAATACCAAAAGTATAACTCGATGAGGTCGTACCGCTACTGGTAAAGTGCACTGCACTGGGAAGTCTCCGAGTTACGAGTTTAGTCTTGGTCCCACCACAGGTAACAGAAAGGACATAGCTATCTACACTCGTACAACTCCCCCCAGTATTCAGACAAAAATCGACGGTGTAGCCTGATAAATCTCCATTGCAGCCAGTAGGTTTTAATTGTGAAAGCGAGCGAGATTTCGCATCACTGAGAAAGGACGCTAGTTGAGATGCAGTTTGTTTGAGTGAATTAGCTTTATTAAAATTACCAAGTGATGCAAGGGTAACTGAAGAGATTATCCCGATGATTGAGATTACAACAAGAAGTTCTATCAGCGTGAATCCAGATGAGAGTGAAGTCCTCATGAGTAATAATCGTTGAGGTAAGGTAGGCAGAGATATAGGAAGTCTCATGGATTAGCTAATTTATAATACTTTCCACTTGGGCATGTCCCGCCAGACGGGGAAGGAGCTGAGGTTGATGAATCACTGTCTCCATCACTGGCATTTTCAAGACAGGCAGCTAAAACATAATCTGTTCCGCTTGCGCTGTAATAATAATAATTATTACTATTAAAGCTATTTGAAGAGAGTGGATCACAAGGGACCTTACTCATATATGTTACTCCATTTGCCGTGAAACTAACTTTAGCTGCATTTGAACAGCTCGAAGTATTTGTAACTGAATAATTTCCAAATCCTGATGGATAAGCTCCTAAATCACTTTTATATAACTCTAGTGCAGACTGGATTTGACGCAAGTCTGATTTACGCTGAGTATCACGAGCTCGTTGACGTACGCCAATAAAGTTAGCTGTGATCAGCGTTGCTAAGATGCCGATAATTGAAATAACAACAAGGAGTTCAATTAAGGTAAACCCTTTATTTAGTTGAAGTTTATTTCTCATGGACTGATATTGGCACTCGTTACACCGTAGTTGCATATCCCTCCTTTGCATGACGCTGATGGATTGGTACCTATCCCAAAGGTTGCTAAGCTGTCACACGCGCTTCCATTACTATGACAAGCCTGAGTATCATTCCCTCTATCCAGACTAGCATAGAGGCCGTAGGTCTGTCCATCTGCTGAGACACCATACACATATGTCTTATTACTTTGAGGATCTTTAGGAAGTGTATCCATATAAGGTTGCCAAGAACTGCCCCAACTGATAGCAATTGAATTTTGTACTATCTTATTTGCTGAAGCCTGTGGATATCGACCATTATCAGCGTAGTACGTCTCTAATGCTCGCTGGATCATCTCTAAATCTGTTTTACGTTTACTATCATTAGCCTTCTGAACTTGTTGACTAGGGTTGATAACAGCTAGTACGCCAGCTGCGAAAATCCCTACGATCCCAACTACTAAAATAAGTTCTATCAGTGTAAAGCCTGCCTGTAGGCAGAGATTGCCTTTAATTTTCATATCTTTTACCTCCCTTTACAAAATCCATCACAGGTTGATGAACAATAAACTCCGGCACCTGCTGTTGTATGGTTACATGTATCACCAGAACATATCCAATCTTTTTGTGAGCAGTCAGCAGGAGGCGGTGGGGGTGGCGGCGGAGGCTGAGAACCCGAATCATTTCCACCTAATCCACCATCTGACCCACCACTCAGTGACGATGCAGCTAAATGAGCGCAACCAGCAGCATCGACATTACCAGATACGATACACGCCCAAGAGTTAGAATAATCACTAGGTACGCATGCTGAGAGACTTGTAAGAGTACATTGTGGCGTAGTCGGCGTTACTGACAATTTGGTAAAAACGACATTCCATTGAGGACAACTTCCTAGATACTTATATACATAACAGTTGGTATTATTTGCACAAGCAACATCCTGAGGGACTTTACGCATATAAACCGTCGAATTCTCTTGCCAGGCCGAACCGAAAGGGAGAGTAGTCGGATAACAGTTATGATCATTGTAATAGGTATCAAGAGCAGTCTTTATCTCCTGAATATCTCTTTTACGAGTTGTGTCATTTACCTTAGCCATCTGCTTGCGAGGATCAAGAACCATGATCGTTATCCCCAAAAGGATACCTAACATAGTGATGACGAGTACAAGTTCTATGAGTGTGAGGCCTTTAAACTTCATATTATTTAAAGTATGACGCTGTAAGCTGAATTATTTGCTCTCCCCATACCATCATAATAAAAGTACCAAGCACAAGAAAAGGACCAAATGGAATAGTCCCTCCATGTAATTTTTTCTTTTTCAGTACGATCAAAACGAGCGAAATGACAGCCCCAATGATAAATGATAAATATAATCCCAGCAGAATATAAGGAAAGCCTAACAAGAATCCCATGAATAAGGCATAGATTACATCACCAAAGCCCATACCACGTCCTTTAGTAACAAGAAAAATGACGAGAAAGAAAAGTCCTGCCCCTAATCCAGCTAAAATATGAGTGAGGATCTCTGTATGTGAGCCTAAGAGAAGAAGCACCAACGTGGCTATAGTTGCAACAAAAACAATGGGGAAGGGGATGATCTCATGTTTGAGATCAGAAAATGTAATTGTCAGCAAGCATAAGGAAATCGTTCCATAAAGGATAAAAATAATCATATTATCCTGGAAGGTCAGTACGAACATAATAGCTAAGACTAGACCAGTAAGAATTTCAGAGAGCGGATACCACATTGAAAGCTGAGCTTTACAATGTCTGCAGCGACCAGATTGGAGGAGGAAGGACATAACAGGTACTAACTCATACCATGAAAGCATATGTCCGCATGATTCACACTTTGATCGTCCACGAATAAAAGACATCTTCCTCCCTGATCGATCAGCGACAACTAAGAGAAAACTTCCTAAGAAGAGTCCTATAATGAAGATGAATAATGTAAGAGCTAGCATATTATTTGAGTGTAAGCTCACTATGAAATTTTTCTTTATAGAGCTTCTTTACTGACTCGATTGCCCTTTTATCAGTATGACACTGTAGTTGAGCATTTACCAGCTGTTGGTAGAACTTTTTATTAAGTGAGTCCTTCTCTACTGCGATATTAAAATCAAGAAGCGCTAATTTACAGTTATTTTGATAGCTAAGAAAGTAACTACCTAGGCTCGCATAGCCCAATGCAAAATTTGGATCAACTTGAATACTTCTCAGCATATAGGCGCCATAATCAGGTGGATCTTTATACGTTTGAGAGAAATAAACACCCGTATGCCATAATGCCCAAGCATAGGCATTATAAATAGACTCATAGCTCGTATTCCGTGCACTCGTCGGTAAAGCAGTATTCTTTGTTAATTGATAATTATCCCAAATTTTTGTCGTTAACGCTCTAAATTGATCGAGTGATAACTTAGGCTCAGTCGATCTTCTCAGCTCATAGGCCAGTCCATGTGGCAGCCAGGTCACCCTCTTATTACCAGCGAAAGGAACCTCAGAAAAAACAGGATATGATGCATCGATGATCTCAATATTCTTAAGGACTGCAGTCTGTGCGTCAAACAAATTATCTGGTGTCAGAATCGAGATATTTTTCTCATGGAGGGAAGCGTTGATTTGTTTTGGATCAACGGCATTAAGGATCGTCACATCTGGACGTATGCCTTGGACATAGTGCATATACCAAGTTGAAAAAAGACTTGTATCACTAGCAAGAAGTAAGACACTGTTCTGAGGTAGAGACTCCAAATAATTCCGACCTAATTCATTACCAACACTGATATTCGCTAACTGTAACCTTGGGTAGTTAGCGATAAAAAGCTGTAAGGGAATCAGCAAAAAAATACTACTAAAGATAACACTATAGATTGGTCTGCTAAAAATATCAGCGATTTTTTGACTGAAGGCTGCAATACCAAGAGGTAAAAAGAGGAGTGCAATAATAATCGAAAGCGTTATAAACCTTTCAGCGACGGTTACATAAAAAGCTGTGTCAAAAGGAAAGGCAGCATAAAAGAAAAAAACAGGACCAGCTAGGATAAAACCACTTAGAAGTCCTATGGCATATCTTTTGCGAGTGAAGACCTCTTTCACCATTCCTAATAAACACAAGATAACAACAGGAATGGTGACATAGGAGGTGAAAGTAGTCGCATAACTGAATAGAGCAGACCATCTATCATTAATCCCTTGTGTCTCGAAATAACCAGCTTTAAAAGTCCCATACCGCATACGAAGGACGAATTCTATAAATGAACGAACATCTTTAATCTGTGCCCAATCAATAGCAGGGTGATGAAGAGATGCAATGACTACATAGAGATAAGGTAGTAGCCCAATGAGGACAGCTGCAAGACAATAAAAGACTATCTTTCTTTTGGCAAGAAAATCCTTCTTCAGTTGAGGAGAAACTATGAGAAAGAGTGCTGGGAAGAGAAGAATGATAGTGAATTGATTAGTAAGAGATAGTCCAGCGACAAAAGAAAGAAATAGAAGGTAGACCAGTGTTTTTTTCTTGACGTATTGAAGAGATAAATAAATCAAAAGCAGTGCAAACAAGTTATTCAAAGCAAATACTTCAGGGACAAGGGCGAAAAGCCAAAAAAGATAGGTAGTCCCAAGTATTAAGGTAGTAACAACTGCTATGAGAGTACTTTTGGTGAATTGAAGAGCTAACCTAAAATAGATGACTAATGCGAGTGACGAAGCGATTGCTGAAATACTTCCAACTGCAAACGCGTCTGTTACATGGAACAGACTACTAACTCGAGTAAAAACAAACCCGATTAAGGTGAAGAGTGGGTAACCGGGTGGGTGAGCAACACCTCCAATTGAAGAAACTGTTACTAAGAGACCTGAATCACCGGTAAAAATACTCCGTGAGACATTAAAAAGGTAGAAGGTCAAAAAACTAAAAAAGAGTATTATTTCTAATACTCTTTGAGATTTGATCATGAAGTTTAGAGCTTTGCGCACCAGTAGCAGTTAGTCGTTCCGCCATCTGAGTTGCAAGTATTAGCTGCACTCTGATCTGCTCCAGCATAATTATAGATAGTATTTACGTCACGCTGTTGTGATTTAGACTGTGGCTGGTAGCAGACTTTAACAGAATTCGGATTAGTAGCGTCGTCTGATGCAGCACCGATAAGATAAAGTTTAGTAGTGATCGTTGTAGCTGTTGTAAACTCTTGCTTTAATTCTCCGTCGCTAATCAATCCATTCACACATTCCAATCCATGACCAGACACAGCGACACTTTGATTCGTGGCAGATTGTGGAGTAATTCCTCCAGTTCCAGCACCACCACATCCTGCAACTCCACCATTTGCAGCTGGATGCCAAGGCATAGCATTATGTGTTGTGTAATAGCGGAGAGAACCTTCTGCCAATTCGACAGCTGCGTTTTTAACGTTAGCGTCACTAGCCTTCTTTAATTGTTCGAATGGATCGATAGTTGCTACAAGTGCAGTTGCGAGGATACCTAAGATACCAAGTACTACGAGAAGCTCAATAAGTGTAAACCCTTTTTGAAGTTTTGAAATGTTAGTTTGAGCAGTCATGTTTTTGTTGAGAGATAGTTATTTGTTTTTGTTATCTCTGCATTAATTATTGCCAGAGTTATTAAGTACTGTCAAGTAGTAAAATCGGGCGTTTTTGAGGCTGGATATCATTTTCTTACAATTCTTACAGATGAGCTTAGGCACTACTGGATTTGGGAGATAATACTATAGATCGGAGTGATGATTGAAATTACTAGGAAGCCGACTCCAACAGCAAGGACAATCATGATGATAGGCTCAAGAGCGGTAGTTAATCCTTTAACTGTCGTGTCAACTTCACGTTCATAATATTCAGAAACTCTCGTCAGTGAGTCATCTAATTTTCCTGTCTGCTCACCGATCTTAACCATTTCCACCATCAGAGGAGGGAAGAGCGGATCTGCCAGCATCGCGTCGCCAATCGTTACACCTTTTTCGACCTTTTTCCCGACCTCACGAATCGCCTGTTGATAATAATAATTACCAATAACATTAGCACTCTCGTTGAGTGACTCAACGACGAGTGAACCTGTGCCGACAAGAAGACCAAAAGTCCTTGCGAACTCAGCCATAATTGATTGCGTTGTAAGCTTATTGAAAATAGGAATCCTGAGAATTAATGCATCGAGTATCTTCTTACCGCGAAGTGTCTTCTTCCATTTTTGGAAATAAATCACTAGAGGAACGATTGTTCCAACGATAAACGGCCAATACCTCATGGTGAAATTCGAAAAACCGATGACTATTTTGGTAGGGAGGGGGAGTTCGACATTAAAACTCGCATACAGACCGGTCAGCGTTGGTATGACGAAAATCATCATGATCGTCATAACTCCAACCATCATCACGAGAACAATAATAGGATACATCAGGGCTGACTTAATGGTTGATTTTAACTTATCCTGTTTTTCAAGAGTATCGGCTAGACGAATTAAGATTTTATCTAAAAGTCCGGCAGTCTCTGCAGCTTGGATAAGCGAGATATAAATAGGAGAGAACACATTAGGAAATTTTGAGATGGCTTGTGAGAGAGTCTTACCTTCTTGGATATTGGCGATCATTCCTTCGACAACTTCTGCCATTGCTGGATTTTGCACTTGACTTCGGAAAATAGTTAAGGCCTGCATGACCGTTAGACCAGAGGTGAGCATTGAGGAGAGCTGGCGAGTAAAAAAAACAAGGTCTTTTTTAGCAGACTTGCGACTAATAAGATATTTGAGCGATTTTCCTTGGTTGAAAACCTTAATAACTATCGGAGTATACTCTTGTTTACGTAAAAAAGAAGCAGCTTCTTCTTCATCTTTAGCATCAACTAGACCGGTGACTATTTTTCCTTTTTCATCGACGGCGCGGTAAGCTAATTTCATAAGATTTACCCAGTCATCCGCATTAATTCATCGGGATGATTGGCGAATCCTTTTGCGATTTCTAGACTGACTAAACCGTTACGAACTAATTGCGTTAATGAATCCTCAAGCGTAATCATCCCGACATCTTTTGAGGTCTGGATAGCCGAATCAATCAGATGAGTCTTCCCATCACGGATATTACTTGCAACAGCTGATGAGCCAAGCAGGATCTCAACGGCTGGTATACGGCCACCTGTGATCTTAGGAATGAGTCGCTGAGAAATAATACCCTTAAGAACTGCAGCCAGCTGAACACGAATTTGTGATCGTTGGTGATCAGGGAACGAGTCCACGATACGATCGATACTCTGAGCTGCCGAATTAGTATGGAGTGTAGCAAATACCAAATGGCCAGTCTCTGCTATGGTGAGTGCTGCCTGCATCGTCTCTGGGTCACGCATTTCTCCAACCAGTACGACATCTGGATCTTCACGCAGTGCCGAACGAAGCGCCATCGCCCATGAGTGAGTGTCAGTGCCCATCTCACGCTGAGACATAATACTATTGCCTTTAGGATAAACATACTCAATTGGGTCCTCAATCGTTAAGATATGCTGAGCCTTATTAATATTGATTTCATTAATAATGGCTGCTAAGGTACTAGACTTACCATGACCTGTCGGTCCGGTGACCATGACGAATCCCTGACGCAAATTGGCAAAATCATGGCATACCTTAGGTAATTCAAGCTGCTCAAGCGTACGAATAACCGGAGGGAGAAAACGAAGTGCTGCTGCGAGATACCCTCGTTGGAAATACGCATTAATACGAAACCTTCCCATGTCTCCATATGATCCGCCGCCAAATCCAAAGGAGAAATCAAGCTCTTTATTCGCAAGGAGCAGCTCTTTCTGCTCTGGCGTCATCAAGCTGTAAATTAATTCCTCAATTTTTTCTCGCGTCAAAACGTCATACGTCGTGAGATAACGGAGACTGCCATCAATACGCAGTGATGGAGGTATACCTACGATCAAATGCAGATCTGAAGCATTATTTTTAATAGTTAATTGCAATAATTCTTGAATACTCGCTGTCATCTTATTCCTTTGCCACACGCAGCACTTCTTCTATTGTTGAGACACCTTTTAAGACTTTAAGGTAGCCATCCTGCATCATGGTGATCATGCCTTCACTTACTGCTTCTTTCTCGATACTCGCACTATCAGGATGCTGGAGGATAAGCTGGCCAATCTTTTCACTCACCGGTAATACCTCATAAATTCCCATACGACCTTTATATCCTGAGCCGCCACACTCATTGCAGCCTTTACCCCTATAGAACTGAACCTCTTCATCTTTATACGTATAGAGTGAGCCGAGCGCTTGCTTGATCTGCGCGAGAACTTGCGGAGCAGGCTTATATGACTCTTTACAGATTGGATCAATTCGTCTCACGATACGTTGACCAACAATGGCAGTAATAGTCGAGGAGAGAAGGAAACTCTCTGCACCAAGATCAATAAGACGAGGTAAAGCACCTGACGCGGTCTGAGTATGCAGGGTAGAGAAGACCAAATGACCAGTTAAGGCAGCCTGTAAGGCCAGATCTGTCGTCTCTTTGTCACGAATTTCTCCAACCAGAATAATATTAGGATCCTGGCGCAAGAAAGCACGAAGTCCTGATGCGAAGGTCAGTCCAACTGCGGGATTAATTTGTACTTGGTTAACGCCAGCGATTTGATACTCGACCGGATCCTCAAGTGACATGATATTAACTTTGGGCGTATTTAATTTAGACAGGACAGCATAGAGTGTCGTTGTTTTACCTGATCCTGTCGGACCGGTAACGAGAATAATACCGTGTGGTCTCAGAATTGCGTCTTCAAGTCTTTTCAGCGCTAGACCGTTCAAACCAAGATCAGGGAGCGTAGGGATACCTCCTGACTTGCGAAGGAGACGCATAACGATTTTCTCACCATTGACTGTCGGAAGTATTGAGATACGTAAATCGACCTCTTCGTCACCGACTTTAAAATTAAAACGGCCGTCTTGCGGGGAGCGGTGTTCATCAATTTTTAAGTCTGAAAGAATTTTAATACGTGAGACGAGTGCTTCCTGTACATTTTTAGGCAAACTAAGTTTGTCATAAAGAATTCCGTCAATACGATAGCGTACACGCACACGGTCTTCCTGCGGCTCAATATGAATATCTGACGAACGACTGGTGACAGCGAACTCAAGAATTGTAGAAACGATCTTAGCAATTGGCGCTTCTTTAATTAATTGTGCGATCTGACTACTATCAACAACTTTCTTTCGATCAGAATACTCTTCTGTTTCTTTAATAGCAGCACCAACTTCACCAACTAAAGCTTGGCGATACTGCTGATCAATCGCACTCTGAACTTCAGTAGGGGAGGCGGCAAATGCTTTAACCATCATCCCGGTCTTCTGACGGACGAATTCGATAGCATCCAGATCGACAGGATTTGCCATAGCAATAGAAATAGTCGAGTTTTTCTCATCAAAGAAGAAAGGAATTAAATTAAATCTTTCGACAACTGCTCGTGGAAGTAAACTGATCGCCTGAGGTGAAAAGGACGTCGTCGCTAGAGAGATATACGGGACGCCGATAACTCGAGCTTTGGCTTCGGCTATTTTATCCTCAGGGATAATCTTTGTCTCACTAAGTATCGCCTCAACGCTTTTTCCCTCCATGACACTTTTAGATCTGATATCTGCAGCCTGCTGAGGAGTGAGTGCGTGCTCACTGACTAAGGTATCAACGAGATTAACATCTGCTTCATCAAGCTCCTGAGTAGGCGCTTGAGGCGGCTGAACCATTGGTTGTTGGACATCTGCCATTACCTGTGGAGTAGGCACGACAGGCTGTTGGGGAATAGGCTGAGGTGTTGGGATAGGTTGTACCACTGGCGGGGTAGGTACTTGGGCAGTATCTGGCATAGTTTAATAGTAAGAAATAGCTTGTTATAATGTCAAGGAAAGATGACGAGTTATATTATTTATTCCGAGGATCAGACGTTATTTGCAGAAAAACTTAACGAGCTCTGCCATATATATAGTATAGATCAATTTGACCAGACAACAGTATCCCCGGAAAAAGAAACCTCAATCGGTATCGAAATTGTGCAAAAGCTTCAGAAGAAGGCGATGCTTAAACCACTGCGTGGAAAAAACAAAGCAATTATCTTAACTCAAGCAGAACTACTAACTGTTCCAGCCCAGAACGCTCTGCTCAAACTCCTTGAAGAACCACCTTTGCATACGTATTTTTTCTTACTCACCGATAACCTCGATAGTTTCTTGCCAACCATTATCTCGCGCTGCCAAGTTATCAAAATCGAAAGTTCACAACTCATGTCTGTGGAGGAAGCTAAAAAAATAGAAGATCAACTAAATACTTGGCAGCGCCAAAGTATCGGTGATGCGCTAAAAACTGCTGAGAAACTTGCAAAGGATAAAAATGATGCCCTCCAAGTTCTAAAAAAAACGATGGGTATCGGCAGCAAGCAGTTAAGAGAAGGAAGTAAGACCAATACGAGCGTTGAAGTACTTTCAGATCAGCTAAAGATGATCCAGCAAACATACCGAACACTATACTCGACAAATACGAATCCGCGTTTAGCTCTCGAACACTTATTCCTCTTACTTCGTCAATAACTCTCACCAACTTATTACGGAGTTGTTCTGGATCATTAATATCACTCTGGCAGACTTAAAAATTCCCTTATGTCTGCCGAGCACTTCTATGACCATAATTCAGCATCTCACACACGGTGGAGAGAAAAGTTACCAAAGTTCCCTATGCCTGAGCACTCACTTGCATTTGGTGACGACATGGAAGGACAGATCGCTAGATCATATGCACTAGGTGCTACGGAAACAACTGAAGAGACTGTACCAATGAGCCAAGGTGTCGATATCGTAATCAGTGAGCGACCAAAACCTCAGAGTGTACCACGTCCTCAGACTATCTTCGAGCTACCGCAGAGAATGCCAGATCAGTTACCTAGCGTGCCTGAACTCATGGAAGTAACTGGACCATAATTTAGCCTCATTTCGAAGGCTCTTAGCCTGCTTGAAATACACGAATTTTACTGGTATACTGGGTTAATAAATGGCTGCTAAAAACCCATCCTCCGAGTATTCTGCACAACAAATCCAAGTCCTAGAAGGCCTCGAACCAGTCCGTAAAAGACCAGGTATGTACATTGGGTCGACTGACTCAATAGGTCTCCATGAATCACTTCGCGAAATCATCGATAATTCAGTCGACGAAGCGTTAGCGGGCTTTGCGAAAAATGTCTGGATCATTCTGAACAAAGACGGCTCTGCAACCGTTGCAGACGACGGCCGTGGTATTCCTGTCGACATGATGCCTGGCTATGGCAAATCCGCACTTGAGATGGTCATGACCAAACTCCATGCCGGAGGAAAATTCGGTGGAAGTGCTTATAAAGTCTCAGGAGGACTGCATGGTGTTGGCTCATCGGTAGTTAATGCTTTATCTGATTGGCTCTGGGTCGAGGTTACTCGTGATGGTAAGTTATACCGCCAAGAATACAAACGCGGTGAGCCACAGACGAATGTGGACGTAGTACCTGAGTCTAAACTCTCGATGAGGATTGAACGAACAAGTGGAACGACTACCACATTTCTCCCCGATGCCACTATTTTTAATCAGACGACTGAGTTTGACTTCGAGTTTATTAAAAAAGTACTGCGTGATCGCGCTTACTTAGTACCAAAGGTTTATCTCCACCTTTATGACAATAGGGGAGAAGAGAGTAAAGAAGTTAATTTTTACTTTGAAAGTGGTATTAAAGCACTCATTGAGAAACTCAACGAGAATAAAAGTCCTATTCATAAAGTAATCTACGTCCACAAGCAAGTTGATGATGTCGAGGTAGAATTCTCTCTCCAATACAACGATACCTACTCAGAAAATGTAGAGTCATTCGTTAACGTTATCCCAACCGTTAACGGCGGTACCCACCTCACCGGCTTTAGAATGGCATTAACTCGTGCCATCAATGATTATGGTAAAAAAATTGGCGCATTCAAAAATGAGGAAGATTCTGTCATTGGAGATGATACCAAAGAAGGTCTGACCGCTGTCGTCTACCTTAAGATGCCTCAGGACCGTATTCAGTTTGAAGGTCAAACCAAAGGTAAACTCGGTAACTCAGAAATACAGCCTCTTGTTAATCAAGTTGTCAAGGAAGGTCTTCAAGTTTACTTTGAGGAAAATCCTGCCGATGCAAAGCGTATCTTAGAAAAAGTATATCTGGCCGCTAAAGCACGTCTGGCTGCTAAAGCTGCCAAAGAAGCAGTTATTCGTAAAGGAGCACTTGAAGGATCCTCACTCCCTGGTAAACTCGCTGACTGTCAGGAAAAAGATCCAGCCCTATCTGAAATCTATCTCGTTGAGGGAGATTCTGCAGGTGGCAGTGCTAAAAGCGGACGTGATCGTAAGTATCAGGCTATCCTGCCTCTGAAAGGAAAGATCCTTAACACTGAACGAGCGCGTCTTGATAAGATGATCGAACATGAAGAAGTAAAGGCGCTTATCATCGCACTCGGTGCAGGTATCGGCGATATGATCAATATGGAAAAACTTCGCTATCACCGAGTTATCATCATGACTGATGCTGACGTCGACGGTGAGCACATCGAGACACTCATCCTGACATTCTTCTATCGTCACTTACCAGAAGTCATCCGCCAGGGCTACCTCTATGTCGCCATGCCGCCTCTGTTCAAGCTCCAAAAAGGTAAAGATATTAGATATGCTTACTCAGAAGAAGAGCGTGATGCGATTATGAAAGAAATGAAGACAGGGAATGCCAACGTCAGTATCCAGCGCTATACAGGTCTTGGCGAAATGAACGCAGATCAACTCTGGGAGACGACTATGAATCCTGAGAACAGAGTTCTAAAGCATGTCAGTATCTCAGATGCTGAAGAAGCAGACCAGATCTTTACGATGCTTATGGGCGACGAAGTCCCACCACGTAAACATTTTATTCAGACAAACGCTATGACTGCTACACTTGATATCTAAGGAGGTGAAATGATTGCTATGGATATAACGAAATTATCATCAGGAAAAGATCCAAAGACAGGGCTTATCAACGTTCTCGTTGAGATCCCTAAAGACAGTGCTATTAAATACGAGTTAGATAAAGACTCAGGCATCGTCATGGTTGATCGTTTTCTCCACACTGCAATGAGATTTCCTACTAATTACGGATTTGTCCCGAATACTCTTGCTGACGATGGAGATCCACTCGATGTCATGGTCCTTTCTGAGTATTCTGTCGCACCAGGCACAGCTATTCCAGCTGTTGTCATCGGAATGCTTGAGATGGAAGATGAAGCTGGAATCGATACGAAGATCCTGGCTGTTCCATCTGCGAAGATTGACCCACTTTTTGGCGAAATGAAGGACATCACAGATGTACCTGAGGCGACCAAGAACAAGATGAAGCATTTTTACGAGAATTACAAATCTCTTGAACCTGGGAAATGGGTAAAACTCAAAGAGTGGAAAGATAAAGCGACTGCACTTGAAGCTGTACAAAAAGCTCTCAAGTAACGTTTGGACTCTTGTTCCTCGTCCGGCTACGGACGAGATATAAAAGCCTAAGCGTATTTTTTAAGTTATAAAAAGATGAGTCTAAATATTGGAAAACTACAACCTATCGATATCTCGCAAGAGATGAAGAAATCGTATCTGAACTATGCCATGTCAGTTATCGTCTCTCGTGCACTTCCTGATGTCCGTGATGGCCTCAAGCCAGTTCATCGCCGTATCCTCTTTGCGATGCATGAAATGGGACTGACACACCAGTCTAAATACGTTAAAAGTGCAAAAGTCGCCGGAGAAGTTATGGGTAATTATCATCCTCATGGTGATGCACCTATTTATGACGCGATGGTCCGTCTCGCACAGGATTTCTCTATGCGTTATCCTCTCATCGATGGTCAGGGTAATTTCGGTTCGATCGATGGCGACCCACCGGCAGCTATGCGTTATACCGAAGCACGTATGGCAGCGATCACGAGTGAGCTTCTCGTTGACATCGATAAAGAAACAGTCGAGTATATACCGACATTCGACGCTACCCGCGATGAGCCTGTGTATCTCCCAGCAAAACTACCTAACCTTTTACTTATGGGTAGTGAAGGTATCGCTGTTGGTATGGCAACCAAGATCCCGCCACATAATTTAGGCGAGGTTATCGATGCTATTCAGCACATGATTACCAAGACGACCTTTGCTGCACCTGCTCCAACAGTGAATAAGGTCGAAGCACCTGAGGTATCAACTGGCGCAGCAGACGTCCCAGTAGTTGAGACTCAGGAAAAATCAGTACAAATGACTACCGACGTCACGATCGACGAATTACTTCAATTTATTAAAGGTCCTGATTTCCCAACAGCTGGAGCTATCTTTGATCAGACCGAGATCAAAAACGCATACATCACTGGTCGTGGCAAGATCCTTATCCGTGGTAAAGCAGAAATCGAGGAGATCGGGCAAGGTAAATCTGCAATCATCATCACTGAAATCCCTTACCAGGTAAATAAAGCAGTCCTCGTGACCCGTATAGCAGATCTAGCTAAAGAGAAAAAGATCGAAGGAATTACTGATCTTCGCGATGAGTCGGACCGACGAGGTCTCCGAGTCGTTGTCGAGCTCAAACGAGATGCGTCACCGAAGAAGGTCTTAAATAATCTTTTCAAGCATACGTCACTTCAGACGAGTTTCCCAGTCAACATGGTCGCTCTCGTTGACGGCACACCGCAGACCTTGAATCTTAAAGTAATCCTTGAGGAATACCTCAAGCATCGTTATCTCGTTATCAAACGCCGCTCAGAGTTTGAGTTAAAGCAAGCTAAAGCACGTCTTCATATCCTAGAAGGTCTTAAGATCGCCGTTGATCACATCGATGAAGTCATCCAAACCATCAGAGCGTCCAAAGATCAGGATGAAGCTAAAAAGAACTTAATGGCAAAATTCGGTCTCAGTGAGATCCAGGCGACAGCTATCCTTGACATGCAGCTTCGACGCCTCGCAGCTCTTGAGAGACAGAAGATCGAGGACGAAATCGCACTTCTTAAAGAAAATATTGCTTACCTCGAGGACCTCCTGACGCATCCCGAGAAAATCTTAGGGGTAATTGGTGATGAGCTAACCAACCTTAAGCAAAAATATGCAGATCCCAGACGTACCAAAGTCTTTAAAGGCAAAGTCGATGAATTCTCAGAGGAAGATCTCATCCCTAACGAAGCAACTGTTATTACGCTGACACAGACTGGCTACATTAAACGTCAATCGATGAATAGTTTCTCACTCCAGAATAGGGGAGGCAAGGGTGTTCGCGGCATGACGACTAAAGAAGAAGATACGATTACGCATATTAAATCAGCCATGACGCATGACAATATCATCTTCTTTACCAATAAAGGTAAGGCATACCAGCTCAGAGCCTATGAGATCGATGAGAGTAGCCGCATTAGTAAAGGTACAGCGATCGTTAACCTCCTTAACATAGAACAAGGCGAAAAAGTCGAGTCATTTATCGTTTTGGATAAGAACCTCAAGAAAGGCTATATTTTCCTCACTACTCGTAAAGGAACGGTAAAGAAGACCAATATCTCAGAGTTTGAAAACATCAGACGTAACGGAATGATCGCTATCAAGCTCGACGCAGGCGATGAGCTCGTTTGGAGTAATATATCAACAGGCGATGATGACGTCCTCCTCGTCTCACGCCAGGGTAAAGCCATTAGGTTCTCAGAAAAGTCAGTCAGACCATTAGGCCGAGGAACGATCGGTGTACGTGGTATCAAACTCGGGTCAGGTGACGTCGTGATCAGTATGGATGTACTCAATAAAGATGAAGCGAACGCAGAACTCCTCACGATCATGGAAAATGGTCTGGGTAAGAAGACAGTTGTGTCACAGTTCCCTAAGCAGGAGAGAGGCGGTCAGGGAGTCAAAGTCGCTAAAGTTAGTGATAAGACAGGTGAGGTAGCAGTATCTCAGATCATCCCGCCAAAGAGTGAAGAGCTGATCATCACCAGTAAGAGGGGCCAAGTCGTTAAGCTTGAAATCTCATCTATCCCACGACTTCATCGTGATACCCAAGGAGTTATCCTCATGCGCTTCTCCAACGCCGCAGACGGCGTAGTCGCCGCCACCTGCATCGAAAACGCCTAGAAACTCACTATGATATAATCTCCTAGCTGCCTCTTCCAATGAAAGAGCAAAACAGCGCCTTCCAACAGATAATTTCACTTCTCGGACTAGTTATCTCTTTACTTGTAGCTATAACCCCGCTTTTTACTAAATCCCCAATATCTCCATACTTTTTAGATACTAAAATAATACAAGCCTTCACGTTTATTATATTAATCTCAAGTATTTCACTGATCTGGTACTTTACACAAATCAGTACTAGCCCGACACTTCAATTATTTGGAGTAAAAGATAAGACGTATAAATTTATTACAAACTATAGAATTAATATCGCTACAAACGGATTTATTAAATTAGCAATAATTTTTGTAATATTTTTCGGTATATTATTTGTTGGTTTATTTCACTTCTTCAGTCAACGTAATTTAATAGTCTCTTTTATTCAAGGTCTAGCATATTTATTTATGTTCATTTCACTTATGAGTTTATTTTCAATTCTTTATGCTCAAACCAAAGCGCAGAGGATAATTGAGGATTTAAAAGAGCAATTTCCAGTTAATATTTTAGAAACATTAAATAAATATAAATTAATTAACTCTGGTATTGAAATTAGTCATAATGAAATTCTATCGACAAAAGAACTATTAGATTTAAAGCTTGATCCTAATCAATATATGTTCTCTAAGAAAATAAAAATTAAGACTGTCACTCAAGAAGTAAAATCTTTTACATTAGTTGTCGACTACGCTGGAAAACAAGTCTTCAAAATTGTAAAAATTAATTCTTCTGACAAGTAATTATTGACAGTACAGCTAAAATCTGCGATCGTAGATATATGGGTCCTACTACGCCAGAAGCAACTACACCTGTTCAGCCAATTGCAGAAGTAAAACCAGCAGTCGCTGCCACAGCGGATACATCCTGGGCTGATTCCCATCGTCCACCAGCAGATGTTACACCTCTTCCCGGTGCGTTCACTCGTCAAGAGGCAGAGAATTTAAGTGCAGGCATCGCTCCCTCCACGCCTCCTGAGACCGGTTCTATCTTAGGTGATGCGATCCACTCAGCAGATACCGTCCCTGATGTCGAACCTTTTGACCCAACCAGGCTTAAATCTAAAGATCCATACGATGAAATTATGACAAATGGCGAACTTACTAATTGGTCGAGAGCATTCGCAGATAAGAAAAAAGGAGAAGCCGCTGCCGCAGAGAGAATAGCAAAAGATATTGATGGACTTGCAACTCTTGGACAAGATCCTAAATTTATTATCGCACGAGAATTAGGAATTATTAGTGCTAACCCGATTGATCAGAATGCTTTCAATCAGAAGCTCGATGCTTTAGTTAAGAAGAACCTTGATGAAATTACCCATGCTTCCCAAGGGATACCTGAAGCTACTGCTCAAGTAGAACTCAATTCAGCCATTCATACAGCTAATACCATGCCAGATATCACCGCATCAATCTCAGCAGCTACTGAAACAGTTGCATCAGGTCCAGCTGCTCATGTTCCGACAGCTGAGGCTATAACCAGTTCAGTAACTGCAGCAACAATGCCTGAACAACTTGCAAAAATCGATTCAGCTGTGAATGCTCAAACAACTGCAATTAATAACCAGATACCTGCACCTACACCTGTAGCACCGGTGCCAACTCCTACTGCAACAGCAGCATAAAAAGACTATACTACCTACATGGTTATTGACGGCCGAGCCATCGCACAACACACCTATGATTACCTTGCCAAAAGAGTAGAGGAGTTAAAGGAAGAAGGAGTTACCCCACACTTAGCAATCATCTTAGTAGGTGACGATCCATCAAGTAGCGCCTATGTCAAACAAAAAGAACAAAAGCTAACCCAAATAGGTGGCGCAGTCACGACCAAGCGTCTGGATAGTTCGATTACCGAGGAAGAACTTATAACAATTATCCAAGAGTTTAACGACGACCCTATCGTCCATGGCATCATCATCCAGCGCCCTTTACCAGAAGGGATCGACACTAATCACATTACCGATGCGACTGTACCTGAGAAAGACGTTGATGGCTTCAGAGAGGATTCTCCTTTTGAGCCGCCGCTCGCTTTAGCTGTTATGAAAACGCTTAAAGAAGTATTTAAGCAGACGAATCAGGAGGGAGATCTCGATGATTGGTTACGGACGAAGAAAATTGCTATTCTCGGCAAAGGCTACACAGCAGGCGCACCAGTTATCAAACTCTTCGCGTTGCATAAAATACCTCTGACTATTATCGATAGATCGACAACAAATCGTGAAGAAATTTTAAGTCAAGCTGACATCGTCATCTCAGCAGTTGGTAAGGAAGGAGCATTAAGTGCAACAGAAATTAAGGATGGGGCTGTTGTCATCGGAGTTGGGATGTATAAAGGTGAAGATGGCAAGCTGCATTGCGATTATAACGAGGAAGAGATAAGTCAAAAAGCCTCCTACTATACACCAGTTCCAGGCGGAATTGGTCCAGTAAATGTCGCAATGTTACTCCAAAATCTGATTAAAGCATCAGAAAATGTGTGATGACTCCTTGACAGAATCACCTTGTCCGAGTAAACTAATACTCCAGGAGCAACTCCTGGTTTTTTTATGCCCAAGGCCCAAACGACAACTATCAACGACGATTTTAAAGGCAAAGACATCCTCTCAGTCGATCAATTCGACGCTACTTCAATTTTCCATCTTTTCAAGACAGCTGACCATCTTCGCAAGGTCACCCATAATTCAACACCTAACGACACGTTAAAGGGTAGCTTAGCTACCCTTCTTTTTTATGAGCCATCAAGCAGGACTTTCTCATCGTTTTCTGCTGCGATCAAGCGCTTGGGTGGACAGACTATAGACCACCAAAATCCGATGCAGAATTCCAGTGCTGCAAAAGGTGAGACACTGGAGGATACTATCCGCACTTTTGAATCCTACTCAGATATCATCGTCATGCGTCATCCGGTCAAAGGCTCAGCTCAGATCGCAGCAGATGCAGCCGATATACCTATCATCAACGCCGGAGATGGAGTAGGGGAACATCCTTCTCAGGCACTGCTTGATCTCTACACTATCTACGAGAAATTCGGCAGACTTGATCATCTGACGGTTATGTTCGCTGGGGATCTGCTCAATGGACGAACTGTTCACTCACTCATCAGAGGTCTGTCGTTATTTGAGGGGAATACGATCTATCTTCTTTCCCCAGAAGTGCTTAAGCTTTCACGCGAAGACTTCGAGAATTTCGAAAAAAGAGGACTCAAACTCATCGAGATTCATTCAGAAAAAGAAATTCCTAAAGATGCAGATGTCTGGTACTGGACACGCGTCCAGAAAGAACGTTTTGATAATATCGAGGAGTATGAGCGCGTTAAGCACTCATTCATCGTTACTCCTGATCTGATGAATAGCTATGCCAAACAAGAGATGATCCTGATGCACCCTCTTCCAAGGGTAGGGGAGATTGACGTCGAAGTTGATAGTGACCCACGAAGTTTTTATCTCAGCAAACAAATGCGTAATGGTATGTATATCAGAATGGCACTGATAAGTCTGGTGCTGGGGAAAATAAGCTAATTGTCATTTCTAGCGCATACTCTCTCCTTACGCTTGAAATGACATTTTTTTAAGATGACAAAAGCTGTATTACATTTACAAGACGGCACGACATGGGAAGCTGAAAGCTTCGGAGCACCACTTGCGAGCAGTGGTGAAGTAGTCTTTTCAACAGGCATGATGGGCTATCCTGAGGGGCTCACTGACCCTTCCTTCAAAGGACAAATTTTAACACTTACCTATCCGATCGTTGGCAATTACGGAGTGCCTGAACGCACACTTTGGGAAGCAGATAAACTAATGGTTTCAGGTCTTATCGTCAGCGACTATATCGATACACCTTCTCATTTCCAGAGTGCGCATACTCTTGGACAATGGTTCAAAGATGAAGGACTGCCATTGATCCAAATTAAAGATACTCGCAAATTAACCCAGCACCTCAGAGAGAATGGCTCAGTCTTAGGTAAGATCGAGATTGATAAACCTACAAAATATTATGATCCGAATAAAGAGAACTTAGTCGAACAGGTCTCAACACGAGAGATCCAATATTATCCATCAAAGAATCCTAAGGCAAAAACAATCGTACTCATCGACTGCGGGACTAAAAGAAATATTGTTAGATCGCTTCGTCGCCGCCATGTCTCAGTCGTCGTTATACCTTGGGACTTTGATCCATTTACGACCGAAGGGCAGGCAACTCTTAAGGAAGTAACCAAAAACGATCGGATGTTCGATGGACTTTTTATCTCAAATGGCCCAGGAGATCCAACCTACGTCATGAAAACAATCGAGACTATTAAAAAATCTATGGACATGAAACTACCGACCATGGGGATTTGCCTTGGGCACCAATTGCTAACACTTGCTGCTGGCGGCGGGACTGGTAAATTAAAATATGGCCATCGCAGCCAAAATCAGCCATGTATTATGGAGGGAACGCCGAGATGTTACATCACGACACAAAATCATGGCTTCGCGGTCGAGAATTACCCAACCGGCTTTAACAAATGGTTTACCAACGCTAATGATCAGACAAATGAAGGAATTATCCATACCAAACTCCCTTTTATGTCTGTGCAGTTCCATCCTGAAGCGACACCTGGACCTTATGACACCGAATGGTTATTTGATTATTATCTAGAAAGGATAGACGCATGGAAAAAGTAAAGAAAGTCTTAGTACTCGGATCAGGAGCACTTAAAATCGGTGAAGCAGGGGAGTTCGATTACTCAGGTTCTCAAGCCATTAAAGCACTGAAGGAAGAAGGTATCGAAGTCGTTTTGGTAAATCCAAATATCGCGACGATTCAGACCTCGAAAATTATGGCAGATCGTGTCTACTTCTTACCGGTCAATCCATATTTTGTCGAAAAAGTCATCGCCAAAGAAAAACCTGATGGGATCTTCCTCTCATTTGGCGGACAGACAGCGCTTAACTGCGGACTTGAGCTATTTAACAAAGGCATTCTCAAAAAACATAACGTCCAGGTGCTAGGAACTCCTGTCTCAACAATTGAACTGACCGAAGATCGTCAGGCTTTCGCAGATCACTTGCACAAACTCGATATTAGTACTCCTGTCAGTCGACCAGCTTACTCCACCAAAGAAGCGTTAGCTATTGCTAACGAATTAGGCTATCCGGTTATGATGCGCTCTGGCTTCTCGTTAGGGGGACAAGGGTCTGGTGTAGTCAGTAATGAAAAAGAGTTAAAGGCTTTGGCAGATTCTGCGTTCACCTTCGTTAAGCAAATTTTGGTTGAGCAGTACCTGCACCATTACAAAGAAGTTGAGTACGAAGTCGTCCGCGACAAATTTGATAACTGTGTGACGGTCTGTAACATGGAGAACATGGATCCGCTAGGTATCCATACCGGTGAGTCGATCGTTATCGCTCCGAGTCAAACGCTTACTAATTATGAATATCACTCGCTCAGATCTATCGCGATAAAGATCGTCAGAAGTCTCAATGTCGTCGGAGAGTGCAATGTGCAGTTTGCACTCAATCCAAAACCTAAGAAGTCAGACGATCCTGATGAGTTACCTTTCGAATACTACGTTATCGAAATGAATGCCAGACTGTCACGCAGTAGTGCGCTGGCGAGTAAAGCAACAGGTTATCCCTTAGCCTATGTCGCTGCTAAGTTAGCATTAGGCAAGAGTTTAACGGAGCTTAAAAATAAAGTTACCAAGACAACGCAATTCTGCTTTGAACCGGCACTTGATTACCTCACAGTCAAACTACCTCGATGGGATTTAAATAAATTCAAACACGCAGAGAATACGATCGGGAGTTCGATGAAATCAGTAGGCGAGGTTATGGGTATGGGACGTACCTTTGAGGAAGCATTCCAAAAAGCCATCAGAATGCTTGACCTTGATTTTGAAGGTGTAGTCCATGAATCATTCTTTGAAAGTGATGACCAAATAAAAGAACTATTAAAACGTCCCACACCTAATCGCATGTTCGCGATCGCGCATGCGCTTATCATCGGGATGACAGTCGAGGAAATTTATGAGCTAACCGGAATTGATCCGTGGTTCTTATATCGAATCGAACATATTGTAAAGCTTGAGAAAGAGCTTAAACTTAAAAAAGAACTCACCAAAGAAAAGCTGCTCGCTCTTAAACAAGTTGGGACCTCTGATAAACGGATAGGAAGTCTCACGAATAAAACTGGACTCGAAATTCGTGAACTAAGAAAGAAATACGGTATTACTCCAGCCATCCTCCAAATTGATACCTTAGCAGGTGAATTCCCAGCCCAAACAAACTATCTCTACATGACTTACAATGCTAACCATTACGATGTAAAACCTCTTAAGAGTAAAGGCGTAATTGTCCTTGGTTCTGGGCCATACCGCATCGGTTCATCAGTTGAATTCGACTGGACATGTGTGACGACAGTCATGCGCCTTAAAAAGCATGGTAAAGAGTCAATTGTTATTAACTGTAACCCAGAGACTGTCTCAACTGATTATGATATTTCAGAAAGGCTTTACTTTGAAGAACTCACCTTTGAGCGTATTGCAGATATTTATGACTTTGAGCAATCATCAGGCATCGTTGTGTCTGTTGGTGGACAGACGCCAAATAATCGTGCAAAAGCCCTCAAGTCATACGGCGCACCACTTCTGGGCACAGATCCAGATAACATAGATCGTGCAGAAAATCGCTCGCGATTTTCTGCACTCTTAGATGAGCTGGGGATCAAACAACCAGCCTGGGACAGTCTGACGACTATCGACAATGCTATTAAATTTGCGAAAAAAGTCGGCTTCCCCGTCCTCATTCGTCCATCTTACGTACTCTCAGGACAGAGTATGCGTATCTGTCACTCAGAACCAGAGCTAACCGAATTTTTACACGCAGTCTCGAGTATCTCCAAAGAATATCCTGTCACCATCTCTAAATTCATCCAAGAAGCAAAAGAAATCGAAATCGATTGCGTAGGGGAGAAGGGTGAGGTCAAAGCACTCGTCGTCTCAGAACACGTAGAGCACGCTGGCGTCCACTCTGGTGATGCTACAGTCGTCCAGCCGGCTAGGACCATTAATCTAGAGACCATGAAAAAAATTCGAGAGATTACCAAAGCTGTAGCGAAATCACTCGAGATCACTGGTCCGTTTAACATCCAGTGTCTTGCTAAAGATAACGAGATAGAGATCATCGAAATTAACTTGCGTGCCTCACGTACTTTCCCATTCATCTCTAAAGTCACAGGCGTTAATCTCATCGAAATGGCTACCGATGCCTTCTTCCATAAAAATGTCGAAGCAGTTGGGGATGAAATTTCAAATCTTAATTTCGTAGCCGTAAAAGCGGCCCAGTTCTCATTCTCACGCATCAAAGGTGCAGATCCAGTCCTAGGTGTAGAGATGGCTTCAACAGGGGAAGTCGCATGCTTTGGTGATGATGTGGCTGAAGCTTTCCTTAAGGCAGAGTTGAGTGTCGGAATTAAAATCCCACACAAAGGTGTATTCATTAGTATCGGTGGGGATGTTAATAAAAAGAAATTTATTGAGACGTATCTCAAGCATCTCAAAGCTTTAACTATGCCTATTTATGCAACTGAAAAGACTGCCAAAGCGCTTCAAGAATATGGTATAAAGGCGACCCATCTCTACAAACTATACGAGAATAAAGATCCTAATGTCGTGAGTTATTTTGAGGATGGTAAAATTGATTTAGTAATTAATATCCCAGACCAAGACGCTGATCACGATGTCCATGACGGTTACCTCATCAGGCGCTCAGCTGTCGATACGAATATCCCGGTCTTTACCAACCAGCAAAAAGCTGGACTATTCCTTAAAGCTCTCACAGAGAAAAAACTTGACGATCTTCCCATTAAAGCGTGGGACGAATACGAAGTAGCAAATAGCAAATAGCAAATAGCAAATAGCAAAGTATTATGGCAACGATCAAACTTCCAGGTCTCATCGACCCACATGTCCACCTCAGAACTCCTGGACAGGAGGAAAAAGAGGATTTCTTTACCGGTACATCGGCGGCACTGGCGGGCGGATTTACGGCTGTGATCGACATGCCAAACAACAAAGCCCCAATTACTACAATTGAAAGGCTTGAAGAAAAGAATAAGCTTGCAGAAGAGCAAATCGTCAGTGACTTAGGCTTTCACTTCGGAACACTTGGGGACAATCTTGATGAGTTTGACAAGATCTTAGAGCAGGGCAGGGGAGTGAGGGGGCTTAAAATTTATCTCAACCAAACGACCGGTAACTTTTTGCTTGATAAAACAAATCTGCCAAAGATTTTTGAACGCTGGCCGCAAGAATTGCCGATCCTTTTTCATGCTGAAGAGAAGACTTTTGACGATGTCTTAGAAGTACTCTATGATCATCCACGTAAGATCCATCTCTGCCACATGAGTACCGCGTATGAGTTAAAACGAGTCATCGAAGCAAAGAATAAAGGTCTAGATGTTACTTGCGGTGTAACTCCTCACCACCTTTTCTTATCTGAAAAACATTTCGAAAAATATGGTGCCTTCGCAATGATGCGACCACCGCTTCGCCCTCAGGAAGATGTCGACTTTATGTGGGAACACTTAAAGGAGATTGATATGATCGAGTCAGATCACGCACCACATACTCTTGAGGAGAAGCAGTCTGACAACCCGCCGAATGGAATTCCCGGACTTGAAACAACATTACCACTTCTTCTGACTGCAGTCTCTAAAGATGATCTGACAATTAATGAGGTAAAACGACTCTGCCACACAGGTCCAGCAGAAAGATTTGAAATTAATCAAGGCGAAGATACTTTCGTTGAAATTGAAACCGAAACTGAGTATCAGATTGACCAGGCGCGACAATTCTCTAAAGCGAAATGGACACCGTTCAATGGTTGGCAAATGAAAGGGAAAGTGACCAAAACAGTTCTTCGCGGCCAAGAAGTCTTTGATGGCGAAAAAATCCTCGCAATTCCTGGCTCAGGAACTATACTTGAGTAAGAACTTTTGTTAGAATAATTCTCATGGCTGAGAAGAAAACCTCGATCATTGAGGTTAAAAACCTCGTTAAAAAATTTGGTGATTTTACGGCAGTCGACGGCATCTCATTTGAAGTTGAGGAAGGAGAGATCTTTGGCATCTTAGGCCCAAATGGAGCAGGGAAGACCACGACACTTGAGATTATTGAAACCCTCCAACAACAAACAGAAGGTAAAGTAATAGTCGATGGAGTTGATACACTTGAGCATCCGTGGGAAGTAAAATCTCGCATCGGCGTCCAACTCCAATCTTCTAATTTCTATCCTCAACTTACTCTCGTTGAGCTTCTTAAGATGTTTGGCGCAATGTATGATGTAGCTGTTGATCCAATGGCTATGCTTAAAAAAGTGCAACTGGAGGATAAAGCAAAAAGCTATGTCGATAAGCTTTCTGGTGGCCAGAAGCAACGTTTTAGTATCGTCTCGACACTAGTCAACAATCCACGTGTTATTTTCCTGGACGAACCTACGACAGGGCTAGATCCTCAAGCGCGTATTAATCTCTGGGACATGATCCGAGAGATTAAAAAGTCAGGTACCACACTCGTCCTCACGACTCACTACATGGAAGAAGCTGAACAGTTATGTGATAGACTGGCAATTATGGATCACGGTAAGATCGTCCAAATAGGTACTCCTAAAAAACTTATCGATGACTTACTCAAAACAGGCTTTAAAAAAGAAGTTAAGCCTCAGCCAGCCACTCTCGAAGACGTTTTTATTCATCTCACTGGAAGACAATTGAGGGATGAGTAGGGACGTCATCCCGCATTTAATGCGGGATCCAGTTATATAGATTCCGGCTCGTAGGCCGGAATGACAAAGATTATGAGTAAAACATACCGCAAACCAGGACAATGGAAAGCATACCTCGCTATCGCATGGTATGCCTTTAGGGCTCAGACGCGAAACCCAGCGACATTCGCGTTCGGCTTTATTTTCCCAATCGTCTTCATCAGTATCTTCGGTCTCATCGGTGGGAGCACTGAAAAAGTAACTCTTGGGATACCTGAAGGCTCCCAGCAAAACGTCATTACACAGACTCTGAGTCATCTGAACTTCGTAATGCTTCAACACGACTCTGAAACAAATCTTGAGAAAAGACTCCAGCAAGGCAAATTGAGTGGCATCCTTCAGGTCGATCAAGGAGCCGAGAACTCATATCATGCGACTCTTCTCACCTCGAGTGCCAACCCGATCCAGCAGAGTGAAATCCAAGGCATTGTCCAAGGTGTTGTTGATAAAACAAATCTCAAACTCTCGGGAGTAAATACTCCGCCTATTAAATTGACTAACAAACAAGTCGCAGGTCACCAATTCCGTTATATCGACTTTGCAGTTCCAGGTCAGATCGGCTTTGCGCTATTATCAACTGCGATCATGGGTACAGTATTCGGTCTTATTTACCTAAAGAAAGCGTTAATTCTTAAACGTATGTTCGCAACACCGACAAGAGCACTCACGATCTTACTCGCTCAAGGAACAAGCCGACTCATCATGGCCCTCATCCAGACAATTCTGATCTTAGGCTTTGCCGTCTTACTCTTCCATTTCTACCTGCCACACGGATGGATCACTTTCCTTGACCTTATGCTCATATCGACTTTTGGACTTATCGCATTCTTAGGTTTTGGCTACTTTATCGCAGGTCGAGTAGCTGATGAGAACGCAGCTAGTCCTTTGACCAATATAATTACACTCCCGCAGTTCTTACTCAGTGGAGTTTTCTTCCCAGTCGACTCACTGCCTAAATGGGTCCAGCCGATTGCAAATAATTTGCCATTATCATATTTCAACCAGGCTGTGAGAAAAATCACCACAGAAGGAGCGCCACTTCATGATGCACTGCCATATTTACTCGGTCTGGCCATCTGGGGAGCGATCATGTATATCCTCGCAGCGCGCACATTCAAATGGCAATAATTTATTGACAGAATTGTCTAAAAACTCTAGTATATATCCATGCCCGGCCTCATCGATCGACTTAAAGTCCCAGTCCTCACAGTTTTTATCTCATTATTACTTCTTTTTGGTTTTACCAAAATTTTTGGTCCGATCCCATTTACCGTCAATAGCATTAATACCGAGAATACTAATCTCTTCACCGTCGATGGTACAGGAGAGGCGACTGGCACTCCAGATAGCGCGCAGTTCACAGTGGGAGTAACCAAAACTGCAGCAACGGTCGAGACAGCACAAAGTCAGGCAAATACAGCAGTTAATAAAATCGTAGCAGGACTCAAAGCTCAGGGTATAGATGATAAGGACATCAAGACTGAGAACTATAACGTCAATCCGAATATCGATTATGCTAATGGTTCCCAAAACACCACTGGTTATACCGTCAGTACGAACATCACCGTGACGCTGAAGGATGCTAAGAAGGCTAACACAGCCCTTGATAGCGCTACAGCTAACGGAGCAAATGTCGTCAATGGTGTTTCATTTACGCTCAATGACGATGAGAAGATGAAGTTAGAGGATGAAGCTCGCGGTAAAGCGATCGCCAATGCCAAAGCGCAAGCAGAGAAAATTGCGAATCAATCAGGCATCCGTCTTGGGAGACTCATCAACGTCATGGTAAATCCAACTGATCAAGGACCACTGCCTATGACCAAGGCATTCGATGCAGCCGCTGGGCAAGCTATCCCTGATAGGACAGAATTACAACCTGGAGAAAATAAAGTTATTGTTAACGTAACGCTTTCCTACGAAACCCGCTAATTAGAGTCCATGGCTGACGCAACATCCGGATTAGTCAAGATAGTTACCGACCAGCCAACTTCACTTTCCCTAACT
>CAZRDR010000085.1:0-11614 GCA_964598995.1 uncultured Gammaproteobacteria bacterium
GAAGGATTTAATCCTATCAAATCAAACGAGAGAAGTGACAGACGCCTGAGAGCTTTTGCCTGGAGCAGTGAACGAGTTGTAGCTCACAAGCCTCACGTCGATGGGTGGGAGAACTATAACGAGCTTGTCTCAAACCCTAACAACAACTTTGTTATTGCAGCAACTCATAGGTCAGATTCGGAAGTACAGGCAGTTGTCGATGTCTTCTCACCCCTGAGAAAATTAGGTCTTGTTACCCACAGCTTTAATGTCATGGATAGTAATGGAGAATGGAAGCTGCCAGCGAAAGTCATCGGAAAAGATAACTTTATGGTGTTGGGAGTTAATCGCGATCCTGAACAGACAACTGAGGCAAGAGCGAGAGATAGGTATCATTTAGATCCGGAAGAGATTTTGGCAATTGCAAGAAGAATGAGAACTGAGCATATTACACCAGTTGTTGCAGCTCACAGGCCTGCCTATCATAGTCCTCTTCCAAAAAATCCTGGAGTGATGGATGTTTTGCTCGCGCATGCATATGCGTCATTGCATGAGCCGCAGACAGAGGAAGAAAAAATCATCCTGCCTGTGGCAGTAGACTGGCAAGGCAGAGAACCAGTTGGCAACTCCCATGAGATGGGACAAGTAGTAAAAAATTTAGTAACTAGAAATAGGCCAGAAATTGCGATACATATTGCTCCTGCAGTCTATCTTGAAGGACTCCCACAACTTGATCCTGAGCTAGCACAACTAAAAAGTGCAACAGATCAGAGAACTCTTACCTCATTAGATCTTGCGATGATGACACTATCTTCGAGTTCACGCGCGTTACTCACTCCTGAACAGAGAGAATATGGTTTGACCATGCTTCGACAGCTTGAAAAGCAGTCTGGACAGGTCATGGATGCGTTAGCTAATACGTTACCTGAAGCTGATCGGGGAATTTGGGGTAAAAAAGATTCAGAGAGCTAAAGTGAGGCGTCGAGGACACCGATTTTGACATCAAATGGCAGATGATACAGCCCTCGGTCAAGGCCATAGTTAAGCCTATTGATTATTGAAGAATTATAGTCTAGTGAGACGAAGTCGTCTTTAGGTCGATAATACCCTCCCACGACTGCGAAGTTGTCGACATTTTTATAGAGCCTACTGACTGCTTGATGGATAGACTTGCCAGCTCCCGTGATAACTGCTAAATCCCAGTTAAAGCCGGCCGTAACGATACTTCCACGCTCATTTTTCATAACATCTAACAGCCAAACATCTTTCTCGACCTCAGGTGTATAGTTGACCAAGATATTGGCTGAGATCGAATCTGTTTCTTCGTCACGACTCACGTTGTAGATGGAGACTGAACAACCGACCGTGCCTAATGTGTAAGGATTTTTCTTTTTAACGATATTCTCAAAGAACGTATTGATATTTCCGGACTGAGAAAGCTCAGTAAAGAAGCAGTTATACCCTGGACGATTGGAGCAGAATTCGCCAAAATACATTTTCCCATCTCTTTTGCCGATAAGAACGGATGCATCCCAAATGAACCAGCCTTTATGCTCTTTCGCCATTTCATCAATGATAGGTGGGAAGGCGATGCGGTTAATCCGGTCATTCATATCAGTTGGGAAGACGAGGTCCTCAGCACAGCCAGTCTGAACAGAAATGTTACCGCTGCCAAATGACTTATTCTCGAACATAATACTCGTTCCGATAGGGACGCCATCATAATAGAATTTCTCAGGAGTCATCTCGATAATATCGGGGATAAAGCGCTCTAAGATAAAGCCCAGACGTTCATATTTGTGAGGGAAATTAGTCAGAACTTCGATGAGTTGGGTATTAGCAAGTCTTGGGTTCTCAACTACAGGCACGAAGGTACGCGCAGTGTCGATCTGGCCCTTAAGTACCCAGAGCTCATTACTCTCTTTCAGAAATTTGATACCTTCTTGAATAGAAGTGAACTCAAAAATTTCGGGAGTATTCAGCTTGGGATAATGTGCTTTGACGAAGTCTTTAGCACGCTTACGATCAACCTCAAAAAGAAAGTCATCTTTGGTTGGGAAGATGCCATGGAAATTAAGATCTCTGACTTTATCAGCCCAGCGATATAGACAGTTTTCTTCGATATAGACGAAATAATCCTGGGGATTTTTAATCGTATGCATCCGGTCTACGACTTTTTGTGCGGGTTCGATCGGCAGCATACCTTTAAACAGACTTAAGCGTAAGCGAGTGTCGTCCGGATGCTCAGTCGCTTTCATCACCTCTTCCTCGAGGACGTAATCTTTAATATTCTCGACCATACCTACCTGGACATCATACCCTTGTTGATGAAGCTTATAGGCGATAGGAAGACCGAGGCCGGAAAAGGTAAAAAAGATATACTTCATTTGTACTAAAAATTAGTATTAAACAATTGTTAGAAAAACGCAAGATAGCAATATAATCTCACTACCAAATTAGATAGGATTTTTGAGCTATTTTAATGCAAATTTTGAGGTCGTAATGAGTAATTTTTTTATTGGACCTGGAGTGTTTTTGTAGTTAGGGTCGGTTGATACGTATATGATGACCTTACGACATTAGTCACCGTCCCGATAAATGTGCCTTTTTCAGTAGTACGTTGATTAAACGTTATTCTTCCATTTAAGTTCGTGTTACCTGTAAATGTATAAAGCGTACCGTTCGGTGATTGGAGGGTAAATGTTACTGTTGCACCTGAGAGACCTTTGCCAGTTGCTTCATTGATGACTGTTATCTGTGAACTTATCCTGCGAGTAGTTGAGCTGATATTAGTGTAAGACATGACGATATCTTTCACTGTCATGGTGAGTGCAGGAGTTGGGGTGGGCGTTGGGGTACTCGTCGGCAGAGGTGTCGGTGTAGCTGTTGGGACTGGCGTACTCGTCGGAGTAGGTGTCGCGGTCGGAGCTGGCGTTGGAGTCGCAGTCGGGGTAGGCGTGACAGTATTAGCTAATGCCGCAACTGCGTTAAAAGCATTAATACGACCTGAAGTGAATTTGGTGCCAGTTCCTGCGATGTGATCTGCGGTCTGTTCGATCTGACTTCTGACACAGGTATTGGTACTGCAGAGGCCTGATGACCAGATGAGAGCTGCTTCACCTGCGACGAACGGAGTTGCCATCGAGGTCCCAGACATCGTCTGATAGGAGTGGTTGTAATAAGTGGAGTAGATATTTACCCCAGGCGCTGCGACATCGACCCAACTGCCGAAGTTTGACCAGCTTGCCAGATTATCGTTACTATCTGTGGCAGCGACAGCAATAGCATTGGTGTAATACGCAGGGTAACTCGGTGAGGAACTGCCGCTGTTGCCAGCTGCGACGACCACGACTGCGCCTTTACTCCACGCATAGTCCACTGCATCAGAAAGTGCTTGAGAGGAAGCTGAACCGCCCAGACTCATACTGATAACTTTTGCACCCTGGTCGGCAGCCCAGGTAATACCACTGGCGATCCATGAATAATAGCCAGAACCTGAGCTATCAAGGACTTTACCACTGATAAGACTTGCGTTATATCCAGTGCCAGCAACTCCTGAGCCGTTATTAGTTAAGGCTGCTGCGATGCCGGCGACATGAGATCCGTGACCATTATTATCAAGCGCGGTTGCGTCTGTGGTGAAGTTAGCATCCTGGACGACTTTTCCGGTGAGGTCAGGGTGTGACTCATCGATACCAGTATCTAAGATCGCGATTTTTACACCTGGGTCGCCTGTCGTAACGTCCCACGCGCTTTGGGTACTCGAGTTAGCCGCATCAATCTTGAAAAGGCCCCATTGCTGCGTGAGAGACGTATCATTCGTGACACTTGTCGCAGTCGCTTTGAAATCAGGTTCTGCGTACTGGACGAAAGGTGTCTGATTAAGTGCTTGTAAGATCGCATCGCGAGCAGGAGCAGGGACTTTAAGGATTTCGAGATGCAGCTTATCTATGCGGCGTTGAAGTTTGGCATTAACTTTTTGGCGGATCGTTGCTTTATCATTTTCCTGCGCGTTGGATTTGTATTTTACGATGATTTCATCTGGTGAAGCAGGCAGCTGGAGAGCTTGGGAGTGGACGACTTGTGGAGTTACGAGGTGTGCTGCTCCTAGGACAATAAGAAGAGTTAGAGTAAGTGAGGCGACTATACGTAACCAATGATTTCGGGCAGAGTGAATCATCGTCAGGAAAGCTATTAAGCCATATTTCATCATTAGCTGTCAAGCTCAACGATACATCGTTGAGCATAAGAATGCAAGACTATCTCGCAGCAATGAGGATAAAGCCGATATATGCGATCGCAAGACCAAGTGAGAGGATGCTCAGACTTAAGGCGATAATACGCATTTCAGAATTAGAAAAAAATTGTTTTTTTAGGTTCCGCATATGAATAGTATACCTCTTATTTTCTGTACTTATTAGTCCTGAGGACGTATAATCACAGCAATGGAAAAAGTTCTTTGGGATCTCAAGTCTCAGTTTGAAACATATCAAAATGAGGATGTTTTTGACTGCATGATCGCCGAGTTTCTGCTCTCGGATGGAAGATATATACCATCACTTGAGACGACGCTCTCAAGATACAAAGTTAAGACACTTGAAGAATTAGCAGAAAAGCAAAAAGAGAAATTAGCTGAACTCCCGAAGCTTGCTGACCTCTATCAGAACGTCGAATTACCTCTTGTAAAAGTCCTCTGGCACATGGAGAAAATTGGCATTTGTCTTGATGTGGCTAAGCTTCGCCAGGTAGGTGAAGAGATAGAAAAAGCTATTATCGCACTTGAGGAAACGATTAAAAAAGAAGTCGGCTTTGAGATTAATTTAAATTCTAGCATCCAAGTCGGCAATTTCCTTGCAGAAAAAGCAGGAGTCCCACTCGCCAAGACCAAGACGGGAAGGTATGCAACGAACGAAAATGAATTGCAGCAATTTGCTGACCAATTTCCGATCATTAAGCAGTTATTAGACTATCGAGAGTTGTCCAAACTCCGCTCGACGTACGTTGAGAGCCTCATTCAAAAGATCGATGACGATGGAAGAGTTCATACGAGTTACAACCAAGTTGCGGTAAGTACCGGGAGACTATCGTCCTCAAATCCTAATCTGCAGAATATCCCAGTGACATCAAGTTTTGGACAAAAGATTAAGTCGTGCTTTGTCGCAAGTGATGGCAAAGTATTTCTGTCTTTTGACTACTCCCAACAAGAGCTTCGTATCTTAGCGCATTTAACTGGCGAGGAGCGACTTATCGAGGCATTTACCAAAAACGAAGACGTCCACAAGATAACGGCGAGTCAGTTATTTCATGTTCCTTATGATGCGGTTACGAAAGAACAGCGCATGGTCGGCAAGACTATCAATTTCGGTATCATTTACGGCATGAGTAGTTATGGTATGAGTCAGGGATTAACAATTCCAGTTGATGAAGCACAGGGCTTCATTGATACATTTTATGCGACGTATCCTAAGATTCAAACGTATTATGAAAATTATTTAAAGCAGGGAAGAATCGATGGATATGTGGAGACGTTACTTGGCCGCAGGCGATACGTTTTCGAGTACCCAGGACAGAAATTCATCGATAACTTTACTCGCAGAGTTCTTATGAATTATCCGATTCAAGGCACAGCCGCTGATCTGATGAAAAAGGCGATGAATGAGATTAACGAAAAGATTTTGTCAAAAGATGAAGAGGTAAAATTGTTACTCCAGATTCATGACGATCTCGTCTTCGAAGTTCCGGATAGTAAAGAAAAAATCGATCAATTAATCCCGCAGATTAAAGAGATCATGTGCTCTTTGTATCCATTAGCAGTTCCGATCGAAGTCGACGAGAAGATGGGGAAGAATTGGTGAGAGATGAAGCCTATTACTGGGTGAAAATGCGATAAGTATAACCACTTGTTGGTCCAGTTGAAAAATTGAGAACCAACTGACTACCACTAGGTAAAGTTTTGTCCACTGGTTCTACAAGCAGCATATTGTTATCAGTAAGAGTCGATTTGGTAGTAACTTTATTATTATTGCTGTCCTCGGGGAAGAACGCTTTATCATGAAATTGGGCTATAGTTCCTGGTAGGGCATAGATATTAGGAGTAATGGTGAGTGGATCGTAGACTTTGTTGGTATAGAGCATAAAAGCAAAGTCATTGAAAGGTACTTCGACTAACGACTCCTCTATAGGGAAGAAAAATTCCTGTCCGTCAGAATATCTTTTTACTTTTATGACGACGTCTGAGACATCTCTATCCTGCAATTTCATAGTGTAACTCTCTGTTCCATTTTTTGAATTTTCAACGATCAGATAATAATTGCCTGTTTCAGGTACCTTGAACTCAACACGAGTATCTAAGTCTCCTTTCACCAGATTGCCTTTCTCGTCGTAAAGATCACTCTCAATATAACTATACCCAGTATTTTCTGTCGCAATTGTAGTCAAGCGCTGTCCTTTAAAGGCACTAAAGACGTAACCTTGAGCTCTTTTATCTTTCCAGGTGCCATCACTTTCTGAAAAAGTCGATGTGACCTCGGGTGCCTCAGCTTGTAATGGCTTAAATGTTACTGAGGGGAATGAAGGATTAGTCGTTGTATCGGAAGTAGGAGTGGACTCTTGCGCATATGCAGTCATAAGGTGTGAGAATAGTGAGGATTTTGCTTTCGTCATTGAGGTAGTCGAATTTACTGATTGGAAGAAGGATTGAATCGTAGAAGTATATGCATCTAAATTTGGTGAAAAGAATTGCGCAGAATAGCTTTTCCCATTGTTAGTCCAGGTGTACTCGTCAACAGAGCGAGGAGTTTTAGCAAAAGTTTCTTTACCGGTTCGCTTCGTAAGTTTTACCCCTCCTATGTTAACTGTCTGAGATGGTTCGTAGGTGATTGTCTTGGAATTTGTATTGTTCATCTTGGTAAATAATTTGAGTTGCATATATTGTGACTGTGAGGTCTTTGATAAATCAGATGAAGCGAGGTCAGTGAATTCAGCATTTAGACTAGCTGAGTCGTTTTTGTAAAATCTTCCGGTCATAGTTTTTGCTAGTTGGAAAGAAAGACCACTATTCGTTTTAACATTGACTACATTTCCAATCATTTTTTTTGCTTTAGGAGGGGAGACTGCTGCTTTGGGAGCTTGAGTTGCAGATGATGTGGTAGTAGTAGGTTGAGATTTATTACCGCCCATGGTAAAGGCAAAAACCACAATAATCAGCAAAACTACTCCGATAGGGATAAGAATTTTCTTATTAGAGAATAATTGCGATATCGACTTCCGAGGTTGTTCAGGTGGCGTAACTGGTGGTATCTCAGGTACCTCCGTTGCTTGAGGTAGTCTCTGTTCCTCCATAGTTCTATTGTTGAGTAAGTGGGTGGAAGAAGTCAAGAGGAAGAAGTAGTTTAAGCTCTTTCTTTCAAAAACTTCGTCGTTACAATTGCTCCATTCATTAAAAAGACATATGCTGGATAAATAAGTAATACCCAGTCGAGTCTGGGAACTGCAAGAACAGTTAAGAGTCCACCGAGACCTGCAAGTACCCACTGCGGATAAGTCTCAGTTTCAGGATGGTGGTAGGTTTTGATGAGTGTTGGAAGCGCACCTATGCCATCGATGATAACTGCTAAAAGTGTTGAAATATGTGTCTCTCTAATCGTTAGCCAATAAATAAGAAGAAGGATTGCTAGGATGAGGCAGAGCTTGTCGATGGTAGACATCTTACCAAATCCATAGCGAAGAGAAAGGAGAAAAGTTATCGTCACAAGGATAGTAGTACTAATGAAAAAAAGTGATGAGTAACCGCCACCATTGAGTACTTGATTGACAGCCGCAATCGCAGTCAGAATAGTCCAGATGAACCAGGTTACAGCATGAGGTTTGACGATTTTGCGCAAGATATCGCGGATATAGGGAAAGTAACCAATGAGATTAAGAACGAGAGCTGCAATTCCAAGAAGTGCCTGCATAGCCAGATTATAGCAGAGCTGGCCCATGCTATAATTTCCGCAATAAAGAACCAATTCTTATCAGCAAGAGTGTGGTTATTTATGAACCTTTACATTTAGTAATTGTATATAGCCAATGTATAGGCGGTAGTGTGTTTGTATAAGCGAATAGACTACTGCCTATACGATCGTGTATACGGCAGAGAATAAAGGAGGAAGCGATGTCATCGTTGTTCTCACCGATCTACGACCTTATAACTGGAGGGACGCGGGGAGCCGGCCGTGAGACCGTCCTCGGACTTGTTCGGGCAGGTCGCCCGGGCGTCATGTTCCTCTTCCGCGAGAAAGAGCAGCGAGCTCAAGAGCTGATCGAGGAGGCGAGAGCCATCAACCCTGAAGCCGAGGTGGTTGCCATCAAGTGCGACATCACGGACAAGGACCAACTCGGTCAGATCGCGGCAGCGCTCAACGCGCGCAAGGCCTACCTCGGAAGCATCTTCTTGGTCGCCTCAGGCGGCCTCGAACGGGGAAAGTCCGATGACTACCCCATGCTGGTCAACAAGGACGCACAGCTTTCGCTCGTGAGTGAGTGTTGGCGGTTCCTGGCCTTCGGCGCGAGAATCATCTACGCGACCTCCCACTGGGCGCACATGTTCAGCTACGTTCAGCAACTCCCGGGGTACTACCCAATCGCTGAGTCGAAGAATGCTGGCGAGAGGGCGCTTCTGCGACTCATCCCTGAACTGGAGCTCCGAAGCCGTCGGAATGTCACCTTCGTCACCGTCACCGGCGACATGCTGGTCGACTCCTCGGTCATCAAGCTCATGGAGAGGCAGAACAAGGGCACGGTCGACGCCCGGCTCAAGGAAGCGGGTGTCGAAGATCTTCCGACCTATGCCGTCTTTGGACAGGCGATGGTCGATACTTTCCTCGATCCGCTTGCTCGACACAAGGACGTCATCGTCGTGGGTGGAGCTCTCGACACGCTTCAGCCGCTCACGACGTAGCGCAACACGATCAACGTTGGCGAAATAGGGGCACCCGCAAGGGTGCCCCTCGTCATTTATAGGAGTTAATTCCTTCTATCGCTAGGGGTTGCTCGAATCTGGAATATTTTGATACAATGTGCGTGACCGTTGTTATGACGGTTTTTTAATCCTTACGCCGACTTAGCTCAGCGGTAGAGCAGTTGTTTTGTAAACATCAGGTCGTCGGTTCAAATCCGACAGTCGGCTCCAGGCGCTGGGTTGGCAGAGTAGCAATTGCACGTGGCTGTAGACCACGCGGTCGAAAGGCCTCCGGGGGTGCAAGTCCCTCATCCAGCACAATAAAGTTTAGGTTGGGTTATCGGCGCCGAAGTGGCTCAGTGGTAGAGCGAGTTCTTGGTAAGAACTAGGTCACGGGTCCGATTCCCGTCTTCGGCTCAAATCTATTCCATTTCTGCCTCAGATATTGTATAATCAAGCTCTTATGCCAAAAAAGGGAGAACATCGCATCATTATTGGACTCGTCTGTACGGTTTGTAAAAACCGCAATTACGTCTCACAAAAAAATAAATTAGAGACTCCAGACAAGTTAAAACTTAACAAGTTCTGCAAGCATTGCCGCAAAGTCACTGAACATAAAGAAGTGGAAAAATTGAAGTAAAACTTCAATTTTTGCTTATGGCGTATAGCAAATAGCTTATGGTCAGCTATTCTATACGCTTTTTTTGTGTTAAACTATTTGCCATTAGCTATATGCTATTAGCTACCCTAGGGGTGTGGTGAAACGGTATCACAACAGTCTCCAAAACTGCTTTTCACGGTTCGAATCCGTGCGCCCCTGCCAATCTTCTAGCCTTCTTCCTCAGATAGGAAATGTATATATTCGAATAGTGAGTCAGACTTGACTTAGATTAACTTTTTCTCAACAATGTAAGCATGACAAAGAAAAAGTTAAGAGAGAATATTCATCGAAATACATTTTTTACTATTCACAAAAAAACAATCTTGTTAACTACATTCATTATTTTAGTAGTTATATGGCAGACAGTATTAAACTCTCCGAATGAATCGTCTACACCAATTACAAATAATCAAAAAACAACTTATACTGATAACTACGCACCTGATAAAGATATAGACATTAATGAAACACTATCTTATGAAACTCCCGCAGGATGGGCCAATATCAGCGATAATAACTACAGCATTATTCTTAGGAATGGAGAATTAAAAAAATCTGGGAATGGTCCTTTTTATTTAGACGGAGCGGATATTGTTATTTATGTAAATAGGAATATTCATAATCTTAATGCAAAGGAGATACTTAGTGATTATGCACAAAATAATTTTAGAAACACCCCCAACACTCAGGATGTCTCTCGAAATGGGCTAAGCGGAGCATATCAGAGAATAAAATTTGATGGAACGACAGATTATTATATTTTTGCGAACAAATTTTACTATTGGAGAATAAGTTTCAACTGTGACTCACCCTGTCCTCAGGAGCTAATTTCTGATAAAAATACTTTACTCGATTCATTAACCGCAAAATAATAAGTCGATAGAGCGGTTTAAGTCTTAAAACAAAAAACCAGACACGAGGTCTGGTTTTTTTAATAAGTTCGGCTCTTTGTGTACCGAAGCATTTGGATTACTCATTTTTCTGAGAGTAAAATTAGGGAGGCTGTCATGAACACCCGAGGGTGCCAGAACCCCACCTTGTGATCCCGCCATCGGCAGGACTACCTCAATATAATGATTTAGAGAAAAAATTAATTGTAACCCACTTCAAGTATCAAAGAGCTGTGTCAGTATAAAGGGAGTCAAAAGGTGTGTCAACCCCGCTTAGCGGGATAAAGGATTAGAGTTATTGGCTCCGATCCAAAATTTGACTATACACCGAGAAGTCCCATGGTGTAGGTGAAGATTGAACTGACAAATGTCATCAGTGAAAAACTGCCAATGGGGAACATTAATAAAATCAGTAACAGCAGCGTCCCAAAAGAACTCAGAGACAGATATCTATTCGCTAAGTCCTCAGGCAGAATAAGCGCAAAGATTTTAGAGCCATCAAGAGGTGGAATCGGGATAAGGTTAAATATTGCAAGGGAGAGGTTAACCTGAACGACGACCTCAAAAAAGAGCGCTGCTAATGACGCAATACCAGTCGCATTAAATCCGCCTAAGAGTTTAAAACAAAGCGTCCCGATCAGAACTAAGAGGAAGTTAGTTGCAGGTCCAGCAAGTGAGACGAGAGCGATATCTTTACGGCCTTCCTTGAGATTATACGGATCAATAGGGACTGGCTTTGCGCCGCCAAAAATAATGCCAGTATGTGAGAGAAAGAGTAGAAGTGGGAGAATGACACTCAAAAATAAATCGATATGAGGTATCGGATTAAGTGTCAGTCTGCCTAACAGTCGCGCTGTCGGATCGCCTAATCGTTCAGCGACGAATCCATGTGCAATTTCATGGAGGATTGCTGAGTAGACGAGAACAACGAGTAAAACAATGGTTAGCGGGTTAAAAAGTGAATCCATTTTAAAAACTCAAATCGCATGCGATTTGAGATAGCCTTGTTGTAATTATAGACATTTTTTAGTATACTTACAATTCAAGAGGATAAATCTATGGCAATGCAATGTTTTATGTGTCACAAGGGAGTTCAGTACGGTCACAACGTTTCTCATTCAAAACGCCGCACTAACCGAACTT
>CAZRDR010000086.1:0-3658 GCA_964598995.1 uncultured Gammaproteobacteria bacterium
CTACTGGAAATTTACAGCTAAATATGATAAAAAAGGAGCTCAAAGCTCAACAGTTAAAATTACAGGAAGAACAAGCATTTGCAGCAACCGTTACTAAAAAATTAAAAGGAATCTAATATGAATAACACCAATACATACCAAAAAATTTCTTCATATGAGGGACGAGTCGGTGAAGTTGAAAAAGTACTGTTACTTTATTCAGGTGGTCTTGATACTTCAGTCATGCTGAAGTGGATTCAAGACGAATACAAAGCAGATGTTATCGCCCTAACTCTCGATATCGGACAACAGCACGATGATCTAGAAGCAGTAAAACAAAAAGCCTTAAAACTTGGTGCTGTCGAGGCGATTGTTCTTGATGTAAAGGAGGAATTTGCTGATGAATTCATTGCTAAAGGAATTAAGGCTAACGCATGTTATCAAGGGAATTACCATTTATCTACTCCAATCGGGAGAGCCATCATAGCTAAGAAAGCTGTTGAGATCGCTAACCAAGTTGGGGCAGACTGTATCGCACATGGCTGTACAGGCAAAGGGAATGATCAGGTCAGAATCGAAGGATATATCCTAGCACTTGATGCTACAAAGAAAATTATCGCACCTGTGCGTGAGTGGAACATGGATCGAGATGAAGAGATCCAATATGCAATTGATAATGATATTCCGGTTCCTGCAAAAAAAGATTTTCCTTACAGTGTCGATGACAATATGTGGGGTATGACCTGGGAAGGGGGCGAAATAGAAGAGCCAGATAAGATCCCTCAGGTTGATCGTTTCCTAACGACATATTCTTCACCATTAACTGCTCCAGATGAGGAAGAGCATGTTAAGTTAACGTTTAAAAATGGTTTACCAATTGCACTCAATGGTAAAAAGATGACCCTAGCTAAGATCATTCATGAATTAAATGGTATCGGTGGTAAGCATGGTGTGGGGGTAGTTTACCTCTTGGAAGATAGGCTAGTCGGAGTGAAGAGTAGAGGCGTATATGAGATGCCGGCAGGGCACATCATCATTCAAGCGCATAAAGCTCTTGAAAAATATGTCTCAACAAGACAGTTAAATGAGATTAAGGAACAGCTAGATGTTAAGTGGGGATACCTTTGTTATGGAGCTCAGTGGTATGATCCTGCTATGCAAGCGCTCAATGCCTTTAATGAAGATGTTAATAAGAAAGTAAACGGAGAAGTAACTGTTAAATTACTCAAAGGTAAGGCAGATGTCGTTGCTATTAAATCACCCGATGGTCTAAGTCATTCGTCTTTTAATAATAGTGAAGGGTATGCCTTTAATGTTAATGCAAGTGCCGGATTTACTGAAATTTATACTCTCCAAATGAAATTAGCTAACCAAAGAAAGAAATAGATTATTCGTCTAATTCTTCTGGTGGGTTCTCAGGCAGATTGTTAATGAAATCTCTAAAGAGCTCTAAACCACCCTCATCTGGTGCAGGAGTATGAGTAGCAAGTGAACCGGTCTCGGGAGCCTTCAAGCGACGCATATCCATTCCATGAAAAAGTATCTCGCCAATGAAGGTCTCCATTTGAGTATCAGCGCGAACTCGATCTGCTACGTCTTTAATTCCGGTATCACCAAGATATTTTTCCCTCCTGAGAGCTGAGAGAATGTTTTCAAAAACAATACCTAAGTTCGCTATATTTTCCAGTTCATAACCCATACACCAAAGATTTGAAGTAACCTCAACATTGCGAAGGCCAAGTTTAGAATTAAATAACTCAAGTCTTTCACCAAGCTGCGCAAATGGTTCAATGGCAAGTGCTGACCAAAATGGACCTAAGTGCGGATCTATTTGTTCAGTTCTTAACTTACTTTCAGCTTGTCTAATGGCTGCTTGTCTTTTCTCGGGAGTCGGCTGGGTAAAGTCTAGGAAGGTTCGGGTAAGATGGGATTTTTTAAGTAGCAGTTCTTTAGGAATATCACGTGGTTGTTCAGGTGTTCCTGCCATAAGATTTATTAAATCCCTTTCATATCTAAACCTTCAATAAATGAAACAATATCACCACTCCAAGGAGTAGTAGCTGTTGTTGGGAGAGTAGCATGCGGTTTATCAAATCTTGGACCACTTTTAAGAAACATCCCATGTTCTAGCGCTTGGCGTACAAATGCATCCATCGGACCTGGGTGAATTTTTCCATCCTCAACTACTACTCTTGGCTGCCATATAAATTTATCGTACTCTAATGTATCAAAGATATCATCAGCAATCGGAGCGAGTCTATCAACATGTTCAGCTTCATATCCTGCATATACCAATCCGATCGTTATATCTCTATTAAGCTGTGGTCCAAGATCGGGGTTAAGTAATCCTAGTCTTTCAGGAAGCTGAACAAGTGGACGAAGTCCAACATAGTCCCAATTCTTACCATGTTGTTGATCTATTTTAAATCGAACGTGTCCACCTTCTTCTCCAATTTTTTGCCATCTGTCTGGTGTTGGCAATGAGCGGTCGAGGAGAGCTCTAATGTACGAAGATTTACGCAAGAGTTCGTTCTTTGGATTATAAAATGACTCGCCTTCGTGTGACATAGTTTTATATAGTAATTATCAGTATTATATGCCTGATAAATTGTGGTGTCAAACATATATTAAAAGAATTATTCATTTTACATTCTTTCTGGGGCTTGGATGCCAAGGAGGTTTAATCCATTATGGATTACTTGTGCTGAGGCAGCTGTCAGTCGTAAACGAGCATCTCGTTGTGCAGTGTCATCATCAGATAGGATGTGAGACTGATTGTAGAATTTATTAAAGAGTTCTGCTGTTGTAAAGGTTTGAGTCGCAACTTCGGTAGGATTATTCCCCTGAATTGCTCGAGAAATTGACTCAGGGAATTTCCCTAATTCTTTAACAAGATCCTCTTCAATCTGGGAGTTTACTTCAACGGGCGCTTCTGGGTTAGCTTGGATGCCAGCCTCCTCACCACGTCTTAAAATAGCTTTAGCTCGAGCATGAGTATATTGAAGGTACGGGCCTGTATTACCTTCAAATGAGAGTGCATCATCCAGGTCGAATTTAATATTTCGGTCTCGACCATGTCCTAGATCAAAATACATAACAGCACCGACTCCAACTTGCTGAGCGATTCTATCAATCTCTTCAGGTGGCAGTTCGCGTCCTGATTGGCTCATTTTTTCTCGAGCTTTTGCGATCGCTTGTTGGAGAACTTCTTCAAGAAATACTACGCGCCCTTTACGGGTTGACATTTTACCTTCAGGGAGAGAGATCATACCAAATGAAACATGCTCGATATCTGGTGCTTCATCTCCTGCTAGACGTCTGAATGTCGAGAAAACTTGTTTGAAGTAATCTTTCTGGTCACCGCCGACAACATAGAGGATTTTGTCAGGATCAAACCATGCAGTACGTGCGGCTAGTGTGGCTAAATCTCGAGTAGCATAGAGGCTCGTACCGTCGGACTTTTGAATTACTAATCTATTAAGCTTTTCCTCATCGAGATTTACGACGACCGCGCCTTTAGGATCTCTCTCTGCAACGCCTCGTTCCTGTAGTGCTCTGATAACATCGGCGTTCATACCAACATATTGTGATTCGCCGAGTTTATATTCGAACTTTGATCCTAACATATCATACACGCGATCAAATTCGGTCAGACTCTGGTCAAGTGACCATTGCCACA
>CAZRDR010000087.1:0-3885 GCA_964598995.1 uncultured Gammaproteobacteria bacterium
CTTCTTTGCCTTTATATCTAAAAATATCTGCGGCGATCTTGCCTGACTTAACAGGCGTTGGTGTCGGAACAGGTGATGCCTTTAGGCCTGGATGCGACCAGTAGATAGCGCCTAAGATAATAACGAACAAGAATCCGCTTAAGAGCGAGAGCTTCAAGCGTCTCGTCGGTGTTAAGGGTGGTTTATTTATCTTTTCAGCCATAAAAAATCCTTCTCTACCGAGAAGGACGTCTATCATTCCTGCTCGGGACTAGTTCTACAATGAGACGTTTTCTGGCTGTACAGTTACGGCATAGCCATGGATTTTCACCATGATTTCCGACTCATTGGTTTATTTGTTTTACACTATTTGCAAGCAATCTACAATAAGTAATCTAACACTCACTGTAACCGCAGCCATAGCATTTCTTGCAACCCTCTTCATAAGCAAAGCTTCCAGCTCCGCACTCAGGACAGATATCAAATAAATTGGTACTACTTCCAGCACTTGCAACCGCTTCAACAGGAACTGTCTCTGCCGCAAAGCCTAACTGAGCTGCTTCTTGAGGCTCGTCGACTTTGGTTAAGAACGATGCCTGAGGTTTGGTCATGCCATTACCATTACTCGTCTCGGCTGCGCCATTAGTTGAGGCTTCGATAACTGGTGCATCAGCAGCAATTGGAACGATAGGCTTGTCCTCTACCTTACCATTGACTCTGAAATTAGCATGACGTGCGAGAACTTTTGCGACCGCATCAGGAAGTGAACGAACACGATTTTCGCCAAAGCCAACTGAACGTGCGCCACCGATACCGGTTAATTCTGATACGATCTCACGCATACGCTCGCGCTGTGGGACAGGACTATGAATACGAAGAACAAATGAGATCATGCGGCCTAATGCATCTGCCATCGCCATGACATCTGAACCCGACTTACCATTATTGATAAAGACCTCAAACGGCTGATCCTGCTCGTCCTGGTTAATCGTGACATACATGCGTCCGATTGGACTATCAGCTTTATAGGTAACGCCATTTAAAACCATCGGGCGTGGGACACGTGGAATAACCGGCATTACCTGAGGCTGAACTTCTTTGACTTCTTCCTTCTTCTCAGGAAGGCGCTCGAGAACACCCATACGCGATCCATCTCTCATGTAGGTAATTCCTTTAAGACCCATGTCATAGGCCATCATGTATAACTCCTTAACATCCTCAACGGTATGCGTCTGTGGAGCGTTAACTGTCTTTGAGATTGAAGAATCAATATATTCCTGAGCTACAGCCTGAACTTTAACATGCTCTGCAGGTGTTAAATCATTTGCACTGACAAAGTAGTTTGGCTTCTCTTCACCTTCATGCTCTTTTCTCCATTCATCGAAAAGTGGATGATACATGATTTCCTCTCCACCTCTCCATTTGCGCTTGAATGAAAATTCATAGACTGGCTCGATGCCACTGGAGACACCTGAGACGAGTGAGGTTGTCCCTGTTGGAGCGATCGTGAGAAGGACTGCATTACGAATTCCCTGCTCGGCAATTTTCTTGCGAAGCTCTTTTGGAAGCTGCTTAATAAAGTGACCTTCCATATATTTATCTTTTTCAAAGTGTGGGAACGATCCTTTCTCTAAAGCTAAATCGGCAGATGCATCGTAGGCACTATCGCGAAGCGTTTTGAAGATTTTCTCAATAACAGGCAGTGACTGTTCAGAGCCATAAGGAAGTTTCATCTTAATAAGCGCATCGCCAAGTCCCATGATGCCAAGACCGGTACGGCGGATGTCTTTTGCAACTTTCTCATTTTCAGAGAAGAAGTAGTAGGTCTGATCGATAACGTTATCGAGCATACGCATAGCTACTTTGACGTCTTTACTGAAATTCTCAAAGTCGAACTTCTCATCCTTCACATAGGCTGCAAGATTCATTGCGCCTAAGTTACAGACAGCCCAGCCACCGAGAGGCTGCTCGCCGCATGGATTAGTCGCGATAAGGGTCTCGAAATAGTGAGTGTTACTGCGCTTGTTGGAGCGCTCCATGAAGTGAAGTCCAGGCTCAGCAGATCTCCACGCAGCGGTGCAGATCAGATCCCACAACTCACGAGCTTTAACAGTCTTATAGACAACGACTTTTTTGCCAAGAGCCTTCCAGTTGGTAATATCGCCATCCCATTTCTCATCATACTCTGGATCTGCGATGTCTGGATAAATAAGATCCCAGTCGCTATCAGCTTTAACAGCTTCCATGAACGCATCTGAGATACAGACTGAAAGATTAGCACCATTGATCTTAGTCAGATCTTGTTTAACAGTGATGAACTCCTCGACATCTGGATGCCAGTCCCAAAGCATCAGCATTGTTGCACCACGACGACTGCCTCCCTGCTGGACGATATCATGAGTTGCAACTGAGAAAAGGGTCGCCCAATTAACAGGACCAGATGATGTCCCATTTACTTTCTTAACGCGTGCACCCTTAGGTCTAAGTGAGGAGAGATTAAGACCTACTCCACCTGAGCGGGCCTGGATCTCAACGAGCTGCCCAAGTGACTCTAAGATGCCATGACGTGAATCTTTAGGACTAGGGATAACAAAGCAGTTAAAGTAGGTTACTTGGTATTCTGTACCTGCACCTGAGAGGATACGACCAGCTGGGACGAACTTGAAGTCCTCCATGACTTTATAGAACTCTTTTTCCCATTTTTTCTGATCTGCTTTCTTCTCAGTAGCAGCGATACCGCGGGCAACACGTTTCCACATCTCCTCAGGAGTGTGTTCTGTCAGTTCGCCACTCTTATCTTTAAGAGCATAACGATCTAAAAATACTTTTTGTCTGATTCCGTCTAAATTTACTGGCATAATTTTAATTTATTAACTTTTTTACTTCTTTCTCAAAGTCTTCGACATCGACGAAGCGACGGAAGACGCTTGAAAATCTAATGTATGCTATTTTATTAGTCTTTTTCAAATGGTCAGCGACTAGTTGCCCGATCTTGTCGCTTGGAACTTCTACTGTATCTCCTCCACGTAATTCGTGAATGATCTCAGTAACAATTTTTTCAATCGTATCGAGTGAAACAGGTGTCTTTTCGCATGCGCTAACGATACCTGTTTTTAACTTCTCGCGATTAAATTGTTCGCGCCTGCCATCTTTTTTTATAACGTGCAGATTGACTGTCTCGATCCTTTCGTAGGTTGTGAACCTCCGCTGACACTTCTGACATGCTCGACGCCGCCTGATGGCATCCATGTCCTCACTATCTCTCGTCTCAACTACTTCTGATTCCCTGCTACCGCAGTAAGGACAATGCATATCTTCTTTCTCGTAATCTTTTATCCAGATTTAGTGTCCTAAAAGACTATATGGCTCTACCAGTGTCTCTGTCAATAGAAAAAAATACATAAAAGTGGGTCTAGGAAAATGTGCGGGAAACCTTAGCTTCAAAGGTCTGAAAACTCTTACAAAAGTTTTCACAGAGCTTTCTCTTGCCTATTTTTGACTCTGATGAATCCGATCTTGGTAGAGCTGCATGCGTTTTTTTATCTGGGATAATTCTTTCGCATCTTGTGGCAACACGACAGTTAAACCACTCAACAAGTCGATATGCTTACTAGCGGCGTGATCAAGTGAGCTAAGAAGTCCGCCGACTTCTCTCCCTTGTTTTTTAAGGTTTACCGTCTGCTCAACAGCATCATGGAAATAATTCTCGCCTTTATCTATCGTATTCACAGCGAGCTTCCCTTTCCGTTTATCCTCCTCTACTAAGTAAACTGCCGCCTGGATCCTTTTATCAGCTTGCAATAAATTAAACTCTGCTTTCTTTTCTGGGTCGGTAATTAATAACAAGATAATTTTATCTCGCGCCATTTTCAGAGGATATAAGGGATGATCGGGAAGAATGCCGGG